>JANLHZ010000180.1 GCA_024653775.1 Planctomycetota bacterium
GAGTCGTAGCTATTGTTCCGGTGAGGATTTGACGACTGAGTGCGATGCGAAGATGGCGTAAATATGAGATGGGAGATGTATGACTTATTTCCTTGCGCGACCTTAGATACTTCTGCATTCTCATTTCTGCAGTCTGCATTTATTAGAATCCCCACGAGCCGACGACGCCGAGTTCGTATTCGAGTCCGTCGCGGCCGAATTTCATCGCGCGCTTCGTTTTGATCAGCTCGAACTTGAACGGAATCCCGAAGCTCTGGAACGCGAACACGTCCAGCCGGAGGCCGACGCCGTAAGAGCGCGCGTACCTGGCGTGTCTGAAGTACGAGTACGAATACGGGGTCGTCTCGCTGTGGGTGAATCCCGAGTCGTGGAACAGATAGCCTCGAATGTCTTTCAGATAGAGAAGGTTGCCGCCCCATCCCGCGTCGCGATATATCGGGAACCTGTACTCGACGGAGTTCGAGAACTTGAAACTCCCTGGGTCGAAGGTCGCGTCGACTCCGCGGACTCTGCCAGGACTCTGGCCGAGGCCGACGAGTGTAGCGAATTTCGTGCGCTTGACGAACCCGACCCGCGCCGCGAAGACGTGATCTTCGAACGGCTCGATCAGGAAGCCTGTATCGACCGCGTAGCGGTTGAAGTTTCGTTCCGACGCCATCCAGCCGCGGTAGAAGTCGAGGTCGATATGCAGATACGAGCCTGCGATTTCGTTAAGCCCCCGGCTGCGTATGTCGCGATGCCGGAGCGAAATGTCGAAGCCGCCGTAGCGGGCGCTTTCCCTTCCGAGCGGGTCGCTCCTGTCGTCGATGTCGAACCATTTGAGGTTGTATTCGACCCGCGCCCACCTCGACCGCGAGAACGGGTAGACCATAAACGGCCGGATTCCGTACTCCTCGATATTTGCGCTGCGATCGGAGGAGAACGCGTAGTAGATGTCGGAACCGATGTCTGGGCGAAGTCCGTAGTACGTGTAGCGTCCGTACGGTCCGATGCTTCCCGCGAACCCCGTGCTGCGGGTTCCCGAGAAACTCCCGACGAAGTTCAACCCCATCGAAAGACCGACGTCGAAAACGTGCTTCCCGCTCGAGTCGGAAATGCGCGCGGCGTTGTCGAAAACGAGCGCGATGGCGTAGTCGAGGTTGAACGCGTCGCGGGCTTCCTCCTCCCTGACAATGAGGTCCTCGCCGCGGTTTTCGCCATCTTTTCCGTAAAGCCGGAAACTGAAATCCCGGTAGCGTTCGTTTTTGGAGTCCGACTCGACGTCGTCCACGGGAACGACCAGGCGAGACATCGACGCGAGCTGATTCTCGTAGCCCGAGACGTACAGCATCAGAGGCGGCGCGAGCGTGTCGTTCATCCGATACGAAACGTCCGCGGTCTGCGAGAACGTCGCGCTGGCGACTCCTTCAAAGCGAACGTCGATAATCCTGAACTTCATCGCCTTCAGATCGATCAGCGCGATCTTGGCGATTCCTAATTCGCAGTCGATAACCGCGACGATCTTTCCGCTCATTTGATGCACGTCGAGCATGTTCGCGTGGCCGGGGAGGTCCGCGATCACCAGCCGGACGGACTTCGCGTCCCCGCTCTCCTTGAGTCTTGCCTGGCAGACAATTCGGTACTTCCCTTCGAACTCCTCGATCCAGACGTATTCGTAAACCACCTCGATTGTCTTTTCTTTCTCCGCGAGCGCGCGCGCGACCGCGTCTCCCTCCGGATTTTCGTCAGCCGCGGCGAAGTGATAGTTCGGATCGACAAGCTCCCGCGGAATCCGGGCTTCAACCTCGCTCTCGAAAGGCCGGAAATACCTCAGATGACGCAACGCGAAAAGCCTGCTCGGCGCGGGACCATCCAGATTCTCCGGCTCCGGAGTCTCCGCAGACTCGTCGTTCGTGGTCTGTTCCGAATCGTCCTGTTCCGACTGTTCCTCGGTATCTTCGCCCTGAATTTCTCCGCCTTCGCCGCGACCTTCTTCCGCGGCCTCAGGCTCGTCGTCCCGAGCCGCGCGACGATCTCCAGACTTCTGTTCGGACTCATCCCCCGAAGTTTCCGGAGTCAAAGGCTGCGCGGATTCTTCCGGTACGAGTCTCCAGAAGGAGTCCGGATCGCGGGCCTCGGATTCTTCGCTCGCCGCGGAGTCGCTTTCCGGAGAATTCTCCGGACTTGCGTCACCTGGGGACTCAGCAGGGGTTTCCGAGGGCGCCTCGTCCAGCCATCTCGACACGGGCGCCTCTGAAATCGCCGTCGGTTCTGGCCTAGGCATCATGGCGAGCTTCGGAATGTTATCGATGAATTCCTCGTCCTCGGTAAACAGTGGATGGAACTCGGCGTGATACTCGCTCGCGACCACGGGGAAGTCCCTGCCCGCGAGTCTTGCGATCATTATGAACCTCCCGTCCTTCGTGCGGTACAGATCGCTGAAGTGATCGAGCCTTCTTCCGTCCGCGAGCTGCGGGCGCCACCTTTCAGTCCCGACGGAGCCGAAGACGCTGCCGCGCTTGGGAATTTTCGAAATGCCGCGATAGCCGTCCGCGATGGTGAGCGCGTACAGGCTCAGGTCGTCCTGGCTCACGAAGCTCGGGATAAGCTGGTCGATCTTCATCGAGTTCCCGGAAACGACGGTGTTTCCGAGGTCGTCGCGCTCGGTTATATCTACGCGCCACCGAAGATCGAACCTTCCGCGGTCGTTGCAGAAGAAATATAGTCCCGTGGGAATGCCGCGAATCGGGAAAAGCTGGTGATACGGATAATACGTGTCCCGCTCGGTCAGATCCCAGATTTCGACGTTCGACTGCTCCGCGGAATTGCGCTGTAACTTCTCGAACTTCATCTTGATGTACCGTACCGTCCTGCGCTGGAGTTCCGCGTAGTCGAGTCCGAGCGTGCGTTTGAAACTCTCCTCCGGCGAGATCCAGTTGAACTCCTTGATCATTCTCGAAAGCAGAAGGTCTTCGTACTCCGCCCTGACGTACTCGACCACCGCCCTGGAAAAATTCGTCGCGGCGCGCATATCGTCCAGATTCAGGTGGGCAAAGCCGTGGAGATCGTAGAGCTGCGGGAACTTGTCTTCGCGTACCATCGAATAGAGGGAAGCGTGATAATCGTTGACTTCCGCGTCTCCCTTCGCCCAGTTCACAAGCCCCGAGAACATCCAGGACGGATAGAACGGAATCGTCAGGAGGTCGAAACTGCGCGTCGTTCCGGGGAAGTAATATTCGAGCAGAAGCACCTCGATAACCCGCTGCCGGGCGCTCGCGCGGATTCTTCTTACGCTCGTCATAGGCGGAACCACGATGCGCTTCTGAAGGAAGTCGGTGAAGCCGTCGGCGGAGGTCTCTCCGTAGCCTATCGAGGAGCCTGAGAAGGAGTCCGTATTTTGATGGATGAAGACGTTGATCCTTCTATCGACGGACAGACTCAGTTTTTTCGATATATCCCGGTAGGCGTCCTCGAGTTCCTTCGCGAACACCGCGGCGAGGCTTTCATACTCCGGATTGAACACCCGGACGAAAAAATGCGCCGACGCGTATCCAGAGTCGAATCTCTCCTCGTGCCTGATCCCGGCGTCGCTGTCGTCCGCGACAGCCGCGTTTGCGGGAAGCAGAACCGTCATCGCTGCGAGCAGCAGCGGAACAACAAGGGTCCTTCGCTCGAAATCCAGGATCATTTTTTTTGACAGATTTGGCTGTAGAATGTCGATGAGGAATTAAACGCGTATTGTTTCAATCATTGCGTCCAATATAGGGTAAGCTATATCTGGCGAAAAGTATATACGAAACAAAGGTTTTGAAACGGCGGCACGTTTTCTGATATTAGTTTTTCCGGCAAATCGCCAGGTTCAATCATAAACGATGGCAGCAAGAATATTCGTCAGCACGGACACCATCAATCTGCGAAAAGTCGAGGAAGACGATATTCGGGCGGTCGCGAAGTGGATTTCGAAGAAACGTTACTTCGGCGACTTCCAGCCGCAGTATTACGTCGAACGGACGAGCTTCCTGGGGAAGTTGCAGCGCAACAAGTTCTCGTCGTTCCTTATCGCGGAGACCAAGAACAACCAGTCGTTCGGCGTGGTCTACATTTACCAGACTCCGAAAACGAACGCGCTGAGTTTCGATTTCCGCATAACCGACCCCGATTTTCGCGGCAAATCCCTCGGCGCTGAAATCGTCAAAGCCGCGACGAAACACATGTTCGCGCAGAACCGGGAGGTGCAGCGGGTTTTCATCGAATGCGACGAGAAATACGCGCAGATGTGCCGGGTGCTGCTCAAATGCGGTTTCGAGAGTTACAAACGCGTGATGCTCAGTCGATCGAGGGAGGTCAAGCTGCATTTCAGGATGACACGGGAAAGATTCGACGAGCTGATCAGCGCGGATAAGTCCATCGTCGTCCACCAGATGACCCTTCAGGAACTCGATGAGCGTCCTTTCAGCGGTCTCAGCCGGAGTCCGTCCGACCGGATCGAACAGAAGCTCTGAGGCTACCGCTCGTAATCTTCGAGAAGGATCGTGATGCGCATCAGAAGCTCCTGAGGTTTGAACGGCTTCTGGAGCCAGTCGTCGCCGCCCTGCATCATTCCGTAGAGTCCGCCCTTTTCGTCGGCGAACGCGGAAACGAAGATTATCGGCGTGTGCTCCATCTCCGTAAGTTCCCGGAGTTCCTTGCAGACCTCGTACCCAGACCTTCCGGGCATCATCACGTCGAGTATGACGAGGTTGGGCTGGAACCTTCTCGCCATCGCGACCGCGTCCATCGGCTCGACAATGCTTTCGACCTCGAAACCGTGGCTGCGGAGCGTCTTGCCGAGGTTCTGGTTCAGATCTGCGTCGTCATCGATAATCAGGATTCTATTTTTCATTCGCTTTTCCGTCAGGGTCGCAATCCAGCGGCAATTATGATGCGAAACTTCCATCTGCACAATGGAAAACTGGATTGAAGTCGCTCAGGGAATTAGGAATAGTAGTCGGTAGTCAGAAAAATGCAGAGTGCATAATTCGTAATTCTTAATTATCTCTGATCATTTTCGCGATAAGCTCTTTCAGTTCGTCCATCGTGAGGTCGCCAAGCTTGCGATCGCCCGGCACGGCCTCCTCCTTCCATTTCGCGAGCGTGTCCTTCAGCGCGTCCGGAAGCGACGGATCGACCACCGTCTCCGCGGCAGGTTTTTTCGACTCCTCCTCAAGCGCTTTCTGCGCAGCTTCCTCCTCGATCCGTTTCCGGCGCATACGCTCCTTCAGCTCTGAAATGTCCTCGGGAACGCTCGGGATTTCAGGATTCTGAGGCGCTACTTCTGCATTCAGCATTCTGCCTTCTGCATTCCCTGACTCCGCTTCCGCATTCTGCATTCCGACTTCTGCATTCTGACTTCTGCACTCTGCCTTCCCTGACTCCACTTCTTCCGCGGCTGGACCGAAGATTTCCTTCTCGTCCCGTTCCCACTGCTTCCTGCTTGCGTCTTCCGCGAGAAGCATCGCGCGTTCCTTCCGCTTGCAGACGATTATCCCGATTTCGTAAAGCGCGAGCGCCGGGATCATGAGGAAGATCATGCTGAAAACGTCGCTTGGTGTAACCACCATACTGACGAACGCGATGATCGCGATCGCGGGCTTTCGATACTTAGAGAAGAACTGCGCCTTCACGATGCCCGACGCCGTCAGGCCGATCATCACGAGCGGAAGCTGGAACGTCATCCCGATCACCATTGTAAGCGAGATAAAGAACGCGAGATACGTGTCGAGACCGATGACGTTCTCGATGGACGATCCGCCTAAGTCGGAGCCGCCGAAGAAAAAGAGTTCGTGCAGCGCGGCTGGAATCAATAGCAGGTATCCGAACGCCGCGCCCGCAAGGAACAGAAGGAAGCTCACGGGCATATAAGTGTAGAAGACGCCGCGTTCCCGTTTGTATAGTCCCGGGCCGATGAATCTGAAGAGCTGGTAAGTCATCCACGGCGCGCTGAGAAGCAGCGTCGCCGCGAAGCAGATCTTAAGAAACGACACGAACCTCCCGAGCGGATCGAAGATGTATATGCTCGGCGGCTTCGCGGGGAGCAGGATGTGGTTGCCCCCTGCGTCGCGGGTCCGGATTCCAGAGCGATCGCGTTTTACGACGATGCGCTCCGAGGTTCTGCTGTCGCCTTGCAGAACGCTTTCGAGCGTCACTTTCGGCTCGTCCTCGTAGAACATTATCCCCCACGCGGCGTAGTGGTAGGGCTTCATCACGAACTCCATCAGCGGCTTCTGATAGAAAAGACTGACGATGAAAATCACGCCGAGTCCGAGGAACGCCATCACGATCGATTTCCGAAGTTCCTCGATGTGGTCGCCGAAACTCATCACGCTTCCCGCGGGGAGTTCATCGTTTGCGTTGTTGTTTTCCGCCTTCGTCACCGATTTCAGCCTCGCGCCCGGTAGGGCGCCAACATTATTTCAGATTTTTGATTTCAGATTGCAGATTTCAGATTTCTAACCCCTGCTCCCTGCTCCCTGCTCCCTGCTCCCTGCTCCCTGCTCCCTGCTCCCTGCTCCCTGCTCCCTGCTCCCTGCTCCCTGCTCCCCGCTCCCTGCTCC
>JANLHZ010000183.1 GCA_024653775.1 Planctomycetota bacterium
AAAAAGTAAACAATCTGCGTAGCAGATCGAGGACCGAATTTTCTTTGACCCGCTAACGCGGCTCAATCCAATTTGCGAAAGAAATCGTACGTCATCGCATTCTGCCTCCTGCAATCCGCCTTCTGCCTTCCGTCAGCCCAATGTGATGTTCATTGTGTGCGTTTGTATGGTCAATTAGTAAAATTTGAAAAAGATTATTGATGCCGGGCAGGACGGAGTGTATTTTTGTTATTAACACTACAGTATCCTGTATTGTTAATCGTTTCAGCCATGGGGCAAAAATTGGCAGGAGCGACCTTCAATTCATCAATCCTGAGTATTTAGTCGCATAACTTCTCGACGTGTCTCAATTGTGGGATTCGCCTTTATCAAGGTTGCCAAAAACATTCCTCCTTTAATTCGATACTTATCAGGTCACACAAATTCTTCCAGATTTCTCTCCAAGCGCCGGCCGGCAACCGGCGCTTCCTTCCTTTTTGGGGGCTGAAATTATTGTCCGTAACTGATTCCACTTACTCCGGCCCTCGTTTAGACTTTCAACCTGATTCAAAATCGTGTCGGAGAGATTAATAAATGGAATTAGGCGAAATACTAAGACACCTGCTCGTCCACAACGAAGCATTCATCAGAAGGCAAAGCGAGCACTACATCGATATGATCACGGGTCCGCAGCACCCGTTCCTCACGGTGATTACTGGCGCGGAGGCGAAAGTCCAGTCCGAGATTTTCGGTATGGAACTCGTCAACCGCGTCTACTTCGTCCGGAACGCGGGGAATCAGGTCGCCGCGAACCTGGGGAGCATCGATTTCGCGGTGAACATCTACAATACGCCTGTGGTGATGGTTCTCGGGATGACGGACTGCGACTGTCTGAAAGCGATTCTGAACAAATTCCTGGGCGTGCCGTCGAGGGGCACGAAGGCGTACAACAAGCTCAAGCTGCTGACGGGCACGACCCGCTCGAAGTGGACCGACCAGATGGCAAAGGAATTCGCGCCACTCGAGAAGTGCGTCGAGAAGAGTCTGAAGCACCTCGACAAGTACCAGAGCGCGGCGATGCAGCTCGCGTACGCGTCGCAGCTAAACGTCGACGAGCAGGTCAAACGTCTCGCGAAGCATTTCGAGGTGAAGGTCAAACGCAAGCAGCTCGTCCTCATTGGCGCGCTCTACGACACCAACGGCGCGTTTACCGACGACTTTGGCCGAATAATAATCACGAACATCAACGGCCAGCAGAAAGCGGGTGAGCTTCACGATTACGCCCACTCGCTGATCGAGAAGATTTCCTACGCTTCGGGCGGCGATGCGCTTCAGGAGATCACACACGATCTGATCGAAGAAAAAATCAGGCGTCTGTAGGCGATTACGAATTACGAATGATGGAGACGTTGCTCGATTCGTACTCGCATAAAAGGAGCTTCCAGCGTCTTATCGTTGCTACGTTTCGCCGTATAAGATTCGGTAGTTCGGCAGCTCAGAATTTCAATTCGTAATTCGTAATTGATTCAGTCGATTCTCTTCGGCTTTCCGACCGGCAGCACAAGCGTGAACTTCGACCCCACGCCGCGGGTGGATTCGACTAGGATGTCTCCGTCGTGGGCTTCCGCGAGGAACTTCGAGATAGTCAGCCCGAGGCCGGATCCCTGGACCTCGCGTGAAAGGCGCTCGTCCACGCGGAAGAACTTCTTGAATATCTTCTTGTGGAACTTAGGGTCTATGCCGATGCCCTTGTCGGTGACTTCGATGCGCACCGTGTCGCCCTGGCGGAACGCGCGGAACGAAACGTTCTTGTCGCTCGGGCTGTACTTGAGCGCGTTCGAAAGCAGATTGATCACGATCTCGCGGATCGCGCCCGCGTCGATCCAGACCTTCGGGAGGTTCTTTTCGAACTTGAGGTGGAGCACGCCGCCGCCTTTGCGGATCTGGTTCTTGTAGAGGTCGATGGTGTCGCGGAGGACCTTCTCGAAGTCATCCTCCTTGCGGCTGACGATCTTGGTTCCGCGCTCCATCCTGCTGAAGTCGAGCAGGCGGTCGATCAGCGCGCTCAGCCTTTCCGACTCCTCTAGGATGATGTTCAGCACTTCCTGGTACTGATCGTCCTCGGGCTTTACTCTTCTCATCTGCAATGTCTCGATGAACATTCTGATGCTCGTCAGCGGCGTTTTCAGTTCGTGGCTGACGTCGGAAACGAAATCGCTTTTCAGCTTCGCGACGCGGATTTCCCGCGCGACCGAAATCGTGAGCACGCTCGCGCCCATCACGACGAGTATTATCGCGAACGCGCCGACGAAACCAGTCATCACCCTGCTCGTCGACGCGAGCGGCTGCGCCTCCTCCTTGTACGCCACTTGCAGCCGCCAGTCGGCGAGTGGGTGATCGGGTCCGATGCTCTGAGTCTGCTCGCGAAACACGAGCGCGGGACGAAGGTTCCAGCCCAATGTCTCGCGGTCCGGAGACGATACGATCCTCGTGTCTCCCACCAGAAGATCGAAGTGAATCGCGGACGGGACCGACATGTCGCTAATCATATTCGTGAGTTCGACCTTGAAGTACTCCATCGAGATCGGGACGAAGCAGGACGCGACGTGCCTTCTCGCCGAAAGGAAAACGTACCTCTGGACGTAGTAGATCCCCGTGCCGCCGACCCAGCCCTTGCGATCGAAGGGATACTGCGCGAACGTTTCGCCACGGGACGCCTGCTTCAGATACTCGGTGATCGCGGCTACCGTTTCGATATGGTTTCCGTTCTCCGGATAGACGAGGCCGTGAGTCTTGTCGAACACTAGCGCCTGACCGATGATCCTGTTCACCGATGGACTCTCCGCGAGTCGTTTCAGGGTCCCGATGAAAATCCTCATCGCGGCTTCCTCCGCGCCCGCGTCGTCCACGTGCTTTTCCGCGGCTTCGATCGCCTCGTCCGCGGCGACCCGGACGAACGACTCGACCATGGTCATTTCCTGCACGAACCGACGATTGATTTCGTGGACGAGGTCCTTCACTCTTCGGTCGTAGTTCGAGAGCAGCTTCGCGTCGATCGCCTCCTTCTCCCTTCCCACCGCGAAAATGCCGAATATGAGGAACGTCAGCCCGGGCACCGTCATAATGAGAAGGACCGCCGCGAAGATTCGGACGATGCTCTGACCTCTCATAGTTGATGAACGCAGGAACGCCAAAGCATTTTCCCTTCGTGGACTCCTGAGGTCAGTCGGACATATCGAGGCTCAGGATTTCGTCGCCCAGATCGTGGTTCAGGGTGAAGACGCATCCGCCCGGAATTACGTTCCACGTCGCTCCTTCGGGAGGCTCGCAGTTCGACGCGACGATCGCAACGCGCTCGTCCGAATTCCTCGTGAAGCACACAGATAGGCCCACGCCGCTGAAATCGAAAGTGTGTCCCGCTGAGACGCTCTCCCGGACGGTGTAGATCATCTTCTTCGACGCGCGAAGGGCGCCCACGAGTCCTCCCGCGAACACGAGAAGGTTCACCGCCCTGTGGCTGCGGCACAGGTCGCGGAAATGCCCACCGACTTTTTTCAGCGTCTTCGCGATCAGTTTGACGTCCAGTTCCTTCGCGCGGGAGATGTCTTCGCTCTGCATCGCGCTTATGAAGTTGAAGAACGCGTGCTCGCCAGAGGAGTCGCCTTTGATATGGGAGCGAAGCATTTCGAGTTCTCCCGCGACGAGTCCGCCTCTTACCTTCGGGAAGTCCTCGAAGTCCCCGGACGAAATCCCCGCCCAGTTGAAAAACTTGAACGGCCCGAAGGCGGAGTCTGTTTCGTGTTCGCTGATCTCGGGAAGCGAGATCGCGAAGAAAGACGTGTCGAGCTTCACCGTCAGCCCGTTCCTTCGTTCGCCCTTTTCGAAAATCCGTCTCACGGATTCAATCTGTCCGTCCTCCTCGTAGCAGAATCCGACGCCTCGCTTGGGGGCGGAACCTTCGTTAAACGTAACGGGGCCGGGCGCTAGATCGAATTTCAGTGAAACCGGGGACTCTGACCTGATTGCAAGAAAGAACACGCGAAACTCCTCCACGAAGATTTTATGGAGATCGCGGCGGAGGTCAAGGCAGAACTACTTTCAATCGTGGGTAAGCTCCCACGAGCGGAGCATGAACGTCGTCCCCTCGTACTCGCGGAAGTAGACCGTCTCGCCTGCGATGTTCAGAATCCCAGCGCGGAATTCCCCCGGCGCGATCGACGTATCGAGACGGACTACCGCGGGCTGATCCGAAGACGCGGGAACGATCGCGCCAGGGTCTCGAACGCCGCGGACGGCGCAGTTGATCGCGCTGCGGATCATCGCGGAATTCTTCTCATCGTCGGTCAGAAGGTTCATTGCGGACTGAAAAACGCTCGTCAGGTTCCTTTCGTACCCCGCTGGAATCTCGCCGCGTTCAAGGCTCGAAAGGACGCTTTCGACGTCGTCACCGACGCTGCGCGCTCCCGCGGACACGCACACGAGCCAGAGTCTCTCCGTTCCGGAGTCGCCTTCGATGACGATGCGATCGCCTTCGGGATTCAGCGTGTTCGGGATGTAGCGCCAGTCGTTGCCTTTCGGAATCTCCGGAGCATACGCAGCATAAGCCGACTTCGGGTAGATCGGGTAGAACCTTCCGCTGGTGCCCTCCCACACGACGTACGCGCGAACGTTCGTGAACGATCTGAGGCGCAGATTGACGCGGTCGCCCGCGCGCACCGACGCGCCCCTCGCGGTGAGATCGATCGCCCGCGGACGGCCGTCCTCCACCCGCTCGGCGTAAATTCCGACCTGCACCCGGATTCGATAACGTTCGTTTTCGAGCGCGATCCGATTTTCCTCCTCCGCGCTCGCAGCGTGCATTGACGCAAACTCGCCGTCCAGGATGAACTTCGAACTCTCAGCCTCGATTTCGACCCCGCGCTCAAGATCGATGGCGCGCGCGGAAATAGTCGCTTCCGCGCCCGGCTGGAACGACTGCGCGTCATAGGCAATGAAGATCGCCGCGTTCGCGCTGACGGCTTTCCCGAACGCGAGCGCAGTCGCGTCGTCCCTGAAAATCTCGTTACTCGATCCGAGTATTTCGAGCTGGACGTACATCTGGTCCTCGAAGTTCGAAAGCACGAGGTCGAACCCGCTCAGAGACGAAACAAACCTCCGCGCGCCTTCGCTGATCGAGGAACACAGTTTCGTGTACGCCCCGCCGCCAGGTGCGGAAACCGCGGCGATGCAAACTCTCCGGAGTCCGCGTTCCGCGAGCTTGTTCGTGAGGTCTGTCATAACGCTCCGGACCGCCTCGTCCGCCGCTGCGACGGTTGAAGCAGGAGCTGACTCAAGACGCGTTTCGACGGCTGCGCCGTTCGCGGGTTCCTGCGCGCCCGGCTTCGCGGTCTCGCAGGAACAGATCAGCGTTACTATCGCGAAGAGGATCGCAACTGTCGCGGAAATCGAATTCGTCACCGGGTATCTCCGTAGAATGAATTTCACCTGGAATGATAACCCGATCGGCACGGCATCCGCGACCGCGCCAGAAAATATTACTTTATTTTCGTACCGTCTACGAATTTTTCGTACAGTTATAACGTCGGCACAAAATATTACTATAAATTCGTAGACGGTACGAATTAAATATAGAACGATTCGAGGACTCGGCTGAAAATTCAAACTTCGTTTTGCCTTGCATTCGTTACCGATGGAATATACTTTTTTGTCGTCATCGGCATGATTCTCAGGGCAATCTTCCTTCAATCCTCAGCCTTTGACCCGTGGGGAAATTCGAAGATCAAATTTTGTAATAATGGGGGCATTATGTCTTTTTCCAAACATGGAAAATTCGTCGCGGTTCTGGTTTTCGCCGCTGTTTTCGCTTCCTCGGGCTGCGTTTCCGCGGAACAGCATTCAAGACTGCACTGGGATTACGACCTGGTGCTAAAGTATAACGCGCAACTCTACCAGCAGGTAAAAGACCTCGCGCAGGAAAACGAGTCGCTGAAGGCCGCGTCGTCCGCGCCGGAACAAAGCTCGAACCAGCAGGCCCAGGAACTCGCCAGCAGAGTCCAGGGAGAAGTCGACGAAGGCGGCCGCGTCGTCGTCACCCTCGACGGAGGAACCGTCAACTTCGAGTCCGGGAAAGCCACGATCAGCGACGCGGGCAAATCGACTCTCGAGAACATCGCGAAAGTCGTAAAGGATCTTCCCGCGGGCCAGTTCATCCGCATCGACGGCCACACCGACGACGTGCCGATCAACAGGTCGGACTATCAGTCGAACCTGCACCTCGCGGCAGAACGCGCACGCGCGGTTGCGAGAGTCCTCTTCGGGGCGGGCGTGAACGAGGACCGCGTTTTCGTCGCGGGCTTCGCGGATAATTACCCGAAGGTCCAGGGAACCTCCGCCGCGGCGAGGACGCAGAACCGCAGGGTAGAAATCGTCATAGGCGACGCGAAATCCCTCGGGCTGGTCGTCTACGGCAACTGAGCGACCGGAAGATTTCTCCGCGCTGATGAAATTCGCAGGTCACTCGTGCGTGATTTTTAGCGTTCCGTCTTCGAGCGTCGGCATGAACGGATTCCACGCGATCTCCCAGTAGACGCCATCGGGATCGCGGAAATAGCCGCTGTGGCCGCCCCAGAAGACGTCTGTCGCGGGCTTGACGATTTCCGCGCCGAGGGACGCAGCTTTATCGAGCATAGGCGCGACCTGCTCCTTTTCGCGGACGTTGTGCGCAAGCGTGATCCCCTGGAATCCGGAACCCGCCGCGGGAATGCCGATGTCCTCGGCGAGCGCGTCGCGGCCGTAAAGCCCGAGAATCCAGCCGCCCTGATCGAAGAAGACAATTCCGTCGGAATCCTTGTTCGACTGTTTCCAGCCGAAGAGGTCTTCGAAGAATTTTTTCGAGCGCGCGAGATCCTTCACGCCGAGACACACGAGGTTTACGCGATTCATTAGAGGCTCATCTCCGTTAGGAGTCGTGTCAAAATAAGTTGACGTTTTCACATCACATCATCTTCGCTTCGCGCGCGATCACCCCATAACATCGAGATAATGGCTCACCGGAACCATAGCTACTCCTCTGGTTTGGCTTCCTCGCGTAAAGCGAAACTGACGTGAATCTGAGTGCATAATTCAGCATCTTATTGTGTTCCGGCTCCTTATGCTTCTCGCGCTAAAAATTTTTCGGCATTGGATATAAAGTCATCCAATGAAGTAAACTGTTTATCGCAGGCCCTAGTCAGTCTGTTTCTGTCTTTTTTTGTAAGTTTATCAAAATCCTCGTGAACAATAATGCTCTTGAATTTCAGGTCATTTCTCAAGAATTCCAGGCATCCGATTGTCGCTAGCCTGGCGCTTGCCGAGTCCTTTACGCCAAAAAGAAAAACTGGGTGCCCGTTCGGTATGAACTGGTAATCTACCTCGATGTCATCGCGCTCGGGAATGGGAATTACCGCTTTTTCCGGCCTGAATCGATTCAACTTCTCAAAAATGAATTCATCGAGCGTTTCGAAAAACAGACTGTCGATTACTTCCCTTTTGAATTGTCGCATATTACATATCTTGGCGACGGTCTGGCAGAACTGCATCAACCCAGGATAGAGCGATCTCATCTCTGCATCATAGACGATATGTCCCTGCTCTCCACGTAATCCGTTTTCCAAAAGAATGCGGTTGAATATCTTTTCCTTGTTCGGAGTATCGATTTCATAAGAATATGACAATCTCATCAAACTCATGCCGAAGTCGCTTATTCGAATCGTTGTGCTTTCCGACGGTATCTCCGGCGCATTTCTCAGGTCAATATAAACCTCAATCATGTCTCCATCCTCATGATAGAATGGCAAATATATCTGAAATATATTTGGCCTCTTTTCGATCAACCTGAATCTATGGTTGAACTGTTCCGCGACGGCATTCGAAATGTCAGTTATGTAATCGCTCATGGCAAATCTTTAAAAATGTCTGGCAGCTTCGTTTTAATCGTCGGAAAGTATTCTTCGGCGTTTGAAATGTTTGCGCGGTCGAAAAAATACAATAACGCTTCTTCCCAGGATGAATACTTGTTTGTTTCTTCGATTACCCTCAAGACCTTGACTCCGTCATTAATATCCTGCGCATCTATCGAGTGAATATGCGTTTGATTATGATGCTCGTGAATTTTGGTTCCTCCGTGCGGTCCGTTGCAACGAAGTAATGGCACAGTTCCCGGCTCGTCTGCTGGCACATAATCGATTCCGACGGAAAAGTTTTCGTTGAACGCATCGTTGTATCTGACGAACGCCCGAAACCGACGCGAGGCATTTTCAGATTCAAGTTCGAAGTTGTTCCGCCAATGTCCGCCCTCACGCTTCATGGCTTGACTGGATTTCTTCGTGATCTTCTTAGGTTAGGGCATTGCAAAAGTTCTTCAATGAATTCGTCTGTATATTCCACGTCGCTGACTCCGCTCGTACTTACCTTGGATTATATAACGAATGGAAGGACAAAAAACGTTTACATCCTGTACATTTAAGAAATCGTTGCGGAATTTCGCTCTGAGGGCATCAGTAGTGGGTGGCAGTTCGGCTCGCGGCGCGAGTGAAGAAACTTCTGGATTCGATCCCGCGCAGTTGTTTCAATGAATTCATTCAAAACAATAATGTCATCCGGGAAACCTAAAAAAGGATTTCGAAATGAAAAGAGCCGTCACGCTAATCGTTTGCGCGTTCGTTTTCGCCGCTGTATTCGCCCGGACAGCGGGCGCACAGGATCGCCCAGGCGTCCAGGAGCTTCAGAAGATCCAGACGCCGATAGATCTCGCGCACATCTCCCGCGGGATGAAAGGCCACGGCCTCAGCGTGTTCGAAGGGACCACCATCGAGGTCTTCGACGTCGAGGTCGTAAGCGTGGTCAAGAACTTCGTTCCGCACCAGGACGAGGTGCTCGTTTTGTGCTCCGGCTGGGAGCTTGCAAACACCCGCGTCATCGGCGGAATGTCCGGAAGTCCGATCTACCTCTACGACGAAGACGGCGAACTGAAGCTTCTCGGAGCGCTCGCGTATGGCTGGTCGTTCAGCCTGAAGGCGCTCGCGGGGATCACTCCTATAAAATATATGATCGGCGAGTTGGAGCGACCGCAGGCGAGAGAATCTCAAGAGGAAGGACCGGAAGAGGAATACTTTTTCACGACGGCGGACCTTGATCCGTTCGCGGATGACGCGCCGGGGGATTTGTTCACCGAGGCATACGCGGAACTTCGCAATCTCAGCCGACCTCGCGCGGAAATTCAAAGGGCGCCGCGACGGGACGAGATCTACTCGGCGAACGATCCGATGTCGATGACTCCCGTGATGACCCCGATTTCGATTTCCGGGCTTTCGCAGCGGACGATCGACCGCCTCGCGCCGAATCTGCGCAGCGCGTATCTCGAGCCTATGGCGGGAGGCGGGACCAGCGCGTCGATGCTCGCACCGGGTGAAAAGGTCGAGCTTTCCGCGGGAAGCGCCATCGGCGTTCAACTGATGAAAGGCGACATCGAAGCCACGGGCATAGGAACCTGCACCTACGTAGGCGACCGCGGCGTGCTCGCGTTCGGCCACCCGATGTACGGTCGCGGCGAGTACGACCTCCCGATGACCACCGCGTACATCCACACCACGGTCGGAAGTATTCAGCGTTCGTTCAAATTCGGTTCCGCGATCGAGCAGGTCGGAACTATCCGCGCGGACCGCCAGAGCTGCATCGTCGGCGAGTTCGGCGCGCCTCCGAGCATGCTTCCGGTTACGGTGCGCGCCCAGAACGGCGACACGGGGGTAGGCGATACGTTCAATGTCGAAGTCATCAGGCACAAGACTCTGACGAGTTGGTTCATCGAAGGCATCCTCTACGACGCGATGAGCGCGCAGGAGCAGACCTGGGGTCCGGCGTTCTTCAGAAGAAAGGTCACGATCGACTTCGGAGATCCGCGGTTCGAGGATCTTGTGCTCGAAAACGTGTTCGCATCGAGTTCCGGGGTCGAATCCGGAATGCTGGACCCGGTGACGAGTTTCATGTTCAACGATTTCGAAAACCTGAAGATCGAACGGGTTACGGTAGAACTCACCGCGTTCGAGCGAAATCCCGCCTGCGAGATGATGCGCATCCGGTATAACGGCCCGGCGACTCTCGAACCGGGCGAGTCATCGAGCGTGACTGTGACGCTGCGTCCGGAGCGCGCGCCGCGCTTCGACGTGACGGTTCCATTCATGGTTCCGGAGGACTTCGCGGACGGCGAGTACAACCTCAGCGTGACCCGCGCGGATCGCCTGCTACGGACACCCGCGCGCGTTCTCGGCATCGAGGACCTTGTCGATTTCTACAGAAACGCGGACAAATATCAGCGAGACGCGCTCGCCATTGTTTTCGAGCCGGCCGACCCGATGCTCGACCTTGACGGGAACGTCATCGAGCAGCTCCCGCCTAGCGTTCAGGACACACTCCTCGACTCGGAGCAGCGATCGTCAGTCCGACAGAGTTTCCGGATGCGCGACGGCGGCTCGATAGTGTCCACCGACGGCTGGCTCCCGATCAACGCGATGACGGTGCAGGTGCGCGTAAAAGCGAAAGATTAGGAGTCTCGTATAAGGACTGGGATGTGCAGGGCACTTCTAAAGTGACCAGCACGGGCCGACGCTGCTCGAAACAAAGCTGCTCAAGGTGAAAGCGGATAATCCCGAAATAAAGTCTGCGGGGAAATTCTATCCGCCGCCTCATCACACAAAATCCAAGAGTCAACAATGCTGAGAATCCTCTATATCCGTCTCGCAGGGACGGCGGCGCTATTCTTCGAATTGCTCGCGGGCGCCCTTAGATTAACGACTCTAAAATTTCTCGGGCTTCGCGCCGGAGATCGCGTGCTGATCAGCTTCGGAGCGTTCGCGTTCGCCACTGCGGCGTTCACCGCGTGCCAGCAGTTCATGGTGCGGGACGACGAAAACGTCGGAGACAGGCTCACCGCGCCGCCTTACATTCGCGTGGCGCTTTCCGAGTACATAGGCGTCGACAAGGCGAAGTTCAGCGTCTCGACTTCCGCGGCGGTGCATCCGATCTTCGAGGGCGATAAAATCGCGGACATCGAAGCGAACAAGGACTACGAAATCCGGATCGACAATCAAAGCGTCACCATAGGCCGGGCGAACGCAAAGACCGGCGCAGTCCGGATCGTGCCCCGTGAAGGCGGGGTAATCGTCCTCGAAAACGAAGGCAAAAAGCGCAGTTACGAGGGCATACTCGAAATCCGCAAAGGTAACGGCGCGACGTTCACGCTCATAAACCGCGTCAATCTCGAAAGCTACCTCGTGGGCGTCCTCCCCGCGGAGATGCCGCTTTGGTGGCACGACGAAGCGCTGAAGGCTCAGAGCGTCGCAGCGAGAAGTTATGCGTTCTACCAGCTCGTCAGCGCGACGGAACTGAACCCGACCGGCGATTACGACGTTCAGGACACCGTCGCGGACCAGGTCTACAGCGGCCTGCCCGAAAATACTGAGCACGCTCTCCGCGCCCGCGCGATAGTCGAATCCACCCGCGGCATCGTCGTCGGCTACCGCAGAAACGAAAAGGCCGCGCCGCAGCTCGTGCTCGCGTTCTTCCATTCGAATTCGGGAGGTCGTACCGCGCCCGCGTCGGTGATCTTCCCGGATCGCGTGCCGGAGTTCATCGCGCTCGGCCCGCTGAAGGGCGTCGAGGACGAAATCAGCAAAACCGGAAGCGCCACCAGCGGCGGGTCCGAACGATGCGAGTGGTGGCGAAGATTCACCCCTGAAACGATCCAAAAGGCCTGTAACGACAACGGTTTTCCGGGTGTCCGGGACGTGAAAAACGTCTCACTCGATGGTGCAGCTTCTCACACCGCGAACCTGAAAATAGAGTACGCGGACGGCACGATAACCATCGCGACAAGAAAACTCCGCGCCTGGCTTGGCGGTACGTGGTCGAACGAAAAGCACGTTCCAAGCCCTTTCTTCGAGGTTTCGCGCGAAGGCGCCGAATTCGTTTTCCACGGCTGGGGCTACGGCCACGGAGTCGGACTCAGCCAGTACGGCGCCCGCTACATGGCGGAAGACGGAAGCACTTTCGACCGGATTCTGCGACACTACTACGACCAGAGCGAAATTCTCAGGATATACTAAACCCGAAAGGGATAAGCGACAGATAGTAGTGTGCTCTGACTTCCGGGTTTCGCCGATCGTTGCATGTTTCCGGCGTTTTGTTAGAATCCGTGTTCCTGACAAACGCTGGCATGTCGATAGAGAGACCGAAGTCCCGATATTCGATCGACCTGCCGCTTACGGAGCCTATGAGAGTGGCGGAAGCAAAACGGAACAAGTCGTTTCCAGAGCCGCGAATAGAATCGTCCGCAGAGTACCGCGCGATCCGTAAAGATAATCCGTCCACAACGAGCCTCTCGATCGCGTCCAGGCCGTCGAGGAAGAGCGAGCCAGTGCTCCGTTCGCTTTTCGACATCTTCGAAGCCGGCGCGGAGGAGATCGACGAGAGCGCGATGATTGCGGAGGCTCAGAACCTCGAGCGCAGTTTCATCACGTTCAACCGTCTGAAGCTTGAAAGGATCGTGGGCGCGCTCGACGAAGAGCAGCGAAAGGCGTTCGTCTTGATTCCGTCGCTGCTGCATTATAACGATCCGGACTTTTTCGGGGCGGACCACGCGCGCGCTCCCTGCGGAATCCATTCCTTCAGCGAGAAGAAGGAAGCTTCCGCGGCGAGGAAGGAATTCTTTCCCCGCGCGCGGAACTCAGCAAGCGCGCAGCCGCCGGCGATCGAGTTCCTGACGGTTATGGGAAGCGTCGGCAGCATTGCGCAGACGAGGAAGAGCGATCTCGATTTCTGGGTCTGCCTTTCGGAGAAGGTCGACGGCGTTGGAGCGGATCTGCTCGGGTCGAAGCTTAGGGAGATCGAAAGCTGGGCGATGTCGAAGTTCCGACTCGAGGTACACTTCTTCATCACCGACGTCGGGAAGCTCCGAAGGGACGAATACGGCGAGGTGGACGAGGAAGGCTGCGGCACCGCGCTCGCAAAGCTGCTGAAGGAGGAATACTATCGAACAGCGGTTCATATGGCGGGCAGAAGGGCGATGTGGACCGTCGCGCCCGTGGGGGCGTCGAACGCGCGATACGAACACTTAAGAGACAATTTCGACCGCCTCGGCGCGACCCTGACCGAAAACTACGTCGACATCGGCCACCTCGGGCAGATTTCCCGCGGGGAATTCCTTGGCGGAAGTCTCTGGCAGCAGAACAAAAGCCTCGGATCGCCTTTCAAGAGCGTACTCAAGATGGCACTTCTGATGCAGTACTTCGACGATGAAGCGGGCGAGGGACTTCTCGCGGATCTCCTTAAATCGATGATTTCGAAAAGGCCGTTCAGCACGGAACTTAGCGATCCGTACATACTGATGTTCGATCGCGTGGAGAGCTATTACAAGGTGGACTCGAGGCGCTTCGGAAAGATCGTCACGCCGAGCGGCTCGCGAAGAGTGGACTTCCTCGATCTGCTCCGCAGATGCTTCTTCCTGAAGATCATGCCGGATTTCTACCCGGACTACTTCACGTCGAAGCAGCGGACCGACCGCGCGGCAATCGTGATGATGGACTACGTGCAGAAATGGAAATTCAGTTACGACAAGGTAGTCGAGCTGCGAAAGTTCAAGCAGTGGAACTTTGCGAAACTGATGGCGCTGCGCGAGGAGATCAACGCGTTCATGACGAGCACGTTCAGATTCGTCGCCCACGCGATCGAAAGGCTCGAAAGCGAACGAGGCGAGACAGCAAGGGTCGTTAGCGAGCGCGACGAACTCGTGCTACTGAACCGGCTTCGCGTGGTGTATGACTTCTCGAAGCCGGGGAAGGTCGAGTATCTTCAGACTCCGTACCGAAGAAGGGCGATGGCGTCGAGCTTTTCGATTCTCGAACGCCCGCTCGAAGACGGCAGCAGGTGGGAGCTTTACGAAGGACAGCGGAAGTCGGAAGAGACCCTCCGCGCGAACGCGTCCGATCTTTTCGAAAACGGCCTGCTGCGAATCGAATCCACGCTGCCGGAGCTTCTGGCGTGGATGTTCCAGAACGAGCTTTATTCGAGCAACACGAGCGTCTCGCTCTATTCGAAAATGAGCGTCGTGCTCGAAAAGAACGTCAGCGCGCTGATGGCGAAAATGTGGGACTACTTCGGCAAGATCGACGTCGCGAAGATCGAGGCGTCCAAGTTCGGCGCGCGGCCGAGGAAGGAAAAGACTCTTCTTGCGATAAACCTCGTGACGCCCGCTGACTTGCCGCTTCCCGCGCGGTTCGATATGAAGGACGATCCGCTCAACTACGGGATGGAAAAGGCGACCCTCATAAAAAACGTCTCCCTCTTCATCCGCAACTCGTGGGGCGAGTTCTTCACCCGCACCTTCGAAGGCGAGAACGCGCTCGAAAACGCGCTGCTCTACTATCTCGACCGCGACTATCTCGAAAACGCAGAACCGACCATCGAGGTCTTCTGCGCCAGTGGAAAGCTCGCGACGCCCGCGATTGGAAAGAGAGTTGCGCGGATCGCGGAGGACATGCGCTTCATATTCAAGGAGAAGAACGACGAACACGCGCGCATGAAACGATTCATTATGCAGAGCGATGACGGACTGTTCGTTTTCCGACAGGAAGCAGGCGCGGTGAGCTACGACTGCTTCTTTTCGATGGACGAGTTCCTCGTCGAGACCCAGAACGCGGACTGCAAGCTGAATTATTTCGATTCGAGGAATCCCCTCGGGTTCGTCAATCCCGTGCTCCGGGACGTCCGGGTGGGCGAGATCAGCGTCATCAGCTACGAGTCGTCTGAGGCGACGGGCGTCGTCATCGTCGACGAAACCGGTTCGCTCTTCCAGATTCCCGTGCTACCGCGGAACCTGCCATTCTACCTGAAACGGCTCGTCGTGTTCCTGTGCCACGCGGCGAACAAGGTGAAATTCGGAAACGTGGATTCGCCGTTTTCGAAAGTCGACGCCCAGGACGTGGTTCGGATTTTCAAATGCCGGAAAGCACAGGCCGGGCAGAAAGAGTTCGAAGTCGCCAACGTGACTGGTTCGTTCATCACGCCGCAAAATCTTTCGCTTGCGAACGAACAGAAGATCGAGTATCACCTCGACGTTGGCGCCGATGGAAAGGTGATCGAGCGGTTCGTCATCGGAAGCGCACGGACGAAATCCCAGTCGGGACCCGTGGACCATCGAAAAGTGGTCCGACTAGTCAGGTCCGACGACTCGGTTTTCAGTTCCTGGGAATTCGAAGACGAACTTTTCGACAAGGTCACGCTTGAACTCATGAAAAGGCGCGTCAAAGGCGAGCACTACCCGATCTACCTGACCGACATAGGCTTCTCGAAATCGTTCATCGCCCTGAACGGCGAAGATATCAGCCACACGGGCGAAATGCTCAAGTTGAAGCTCTTCGTCGAAAAACGACTCGTAAGCACCTACCGCAAACTCGTCGCAGAAATGAAGCGCAGAACCATGGCGAACAGGAAATCTTAGAAACTATCGTGGGCACCTGGGACCGCGGACGTCCTCGTCCGCAAAAGCCGTCAAACGTCTCGTTTGACGGCTCCGAATTATCGATGTCGCTTGCTTGAGATAGTTTCTAAGTCCTCATATCGAAAACGGGTCAGGGAAGTCGCCGCGGAGCCACTTCTGCGCCTTTTCGATGTAGTGCTTGGCGCGGGCTTCCGCCATCATGCGCTCGTGCTCGCTAACCTCGCGCTTAACCTTCGCGGGAAGTCCCATCACCACGCTTCCGTCCGGGATCACCGCGCCTTCGTTCACCACCGCCCCCGCGGCGATGACGCAGTAGTTTCCGATGACCGCGCCGCCCAGGATCGTCGAGTGTATGCCGATAAGGTTGTAATTCCCGATCTCCTTCGCGTGGATCATCGCAGAGTGGCCTATGGTGTTGAACTTGCCGATCCTGACCGGAACGAACGGGTCGGCATGCACCACGCAGCCGTCCTGGATGTTCGTTCCCTCGCCTACGTAGATCGGCGCGTCGTCGCCGCGGAGCGTCGTGTGGAACCAGATGTTAGCGTCCTTTTCGAGATGGACGTCGCCTACGATGCTCGCGGTGTCCGCGTAGTACCAGTCTTTGTGCTTCAGAACCTTGCCGAGTTGTGGTCTTGCCATCAATCCTCCATTTTCGATTTTAGATTGTAGGGGCGCGCTATGCGGATCAGTGCGACAACTCGCTTCGCTCACAGTCGCACTCCGTTATTCACGTCCGACTTAATTCTTAATTCTTAATTCTTAACTCTTAATTCCAGATCGCGTGCCGCGTCCTCCGCCGCGGCGCGGATGGCTGATTTCCAGTCGGTCCCGAACTTTTCCTTGTACGGACTTTTACCATACGCATTTATGATCCCGCGGCTCGAGTTCACTACGATCCCAAGGCCGTCCGCCCGCGCGGATTTGTATGCGTCCTGCGCGCTCCCGCCCTGCGCGCCGTAGCCCGGAACGAGGATCCACGCGCGCGGAATGATCTCGCGGACGCGAATCGCCTCCTCCGGATACGTCGCGCCGACCACCGCGCCTACGCTCGAAAGTTCGCCCGCGTCGGTTTGAAGGCTTTCGACCATGCGCGCCGTGTGTTCGAATATCTTTTTCCCTCCGGACTCGCGGTCCTGGATGTCCGCCGAGCCTTTGTTCGACGTCTTAACGAGGATGAAAACCCCGCGGCCATTAGCGAGCGCGGCCTTCGTGAAAGGTTCGAGCGAGTCCGCGCCGAGGTACGGATTGATCGTGAGCGCGTCCGCAATACCGCTCTCGCCAAGAAAATAGTCGGCGTACGCCTCGCTGGTCGAGCCGATGTCTCCGCGCTTCGCGTCCGCGATGACGGGAACGTTCTTCCCGCGCGCGTAGGCGCAGACTTCCTCGAAGACGCGGAACCCGCGCCAGCCTATCTGCTCGAAAAACGCTATTTGCGGCTTCACGCAGACACAGAGGTCCGCTGTGGCGTCGATTATTTCGAGGGAAAACTTTGCGATCGCCTCCGCGGCGCCGTCGATGTCCGAGCATCTTGCGCGAAGCTCCTCCGGAAGCGCGTCGATCCGCGGATCGATGCCGACGCAAAGGACGGTACGTCGTTCCCTTACGAGTCTTTCGAGTCTGTTCGCAAATGTCATTATTGATTTCAGATTTTAGATTTCAGATTTCAGATTGGCGATTATATTAGTGTCCTGCGGTAGATTCGAGGATGCTTTATATTGAATACGTTTCGAACTTGTATAAATCAAATTTCGTAAATGGACTATCTTAAACCAACAACGCTCGAAGACGCTTTCGATGCGATCGAGTCGAACGATGGCGCAATGTTCATCGCGGGCGGGACGGATATGTACGTCCAGATGCGTGTCGGACGCAAGAAGCCGCGAAGTCTCGTGTCGCTCAGAAACGTAGACGAGTTACGCGGCATAGACGTGGGGAAGGACATCGTCATAGGCGCCGCGGCGAACGTGGGCGAAATCATGGACTGCTCCGCGATCAAGGAGAAGCTGCCCGCGCTGTGGGATAGCGCGCAGGTGCTCGGAAGCCCGCAGATCAGGAACACCGCGACGCTCGCCGGGAACCTGTGCAACGCGTCTCCGGGCGCGGATATGGCGCCTCCTCTGTACGTCTACGGTGCGAAGGTCGAACTGCGCTCCCGCGAGGGAACGCGGACGCTCGATGTCGAGGACTTCCTGCTCGGCCCAGGAAAAACAGCGCTGAAGCCGGGAGAAGTCGTGACGAAGATCGTCATCCCCGCGCCAGCCGCGAACCTCCGCAGCGGATTCATGCGCAAAGGCCGCGTGAAGATGGACATCGCAATCGTCATCGTCTCCGCGGCGGCGGAAATCGAAAGCGGCGCGGCGCGGAACGTCCGGCTTTGCGCGGGCGCCGTCGCGCCGACGCCCGTGCGACTGCGGAATTTCGAAAATCTGCTTGAAGGCAGGACGCTTACGCAGGAACTGGTTGAATCGTCTCTTTTCGCGGTCCAGGACGACATAAATCCGATCGACGACGTCCGCTCAAGTGCGGAGTACCGTCGGGCGCTGGTCCCGGTATATGCCAAGCGACTCCTGCTGTCGATGGTGGGTTAAACCCCGACCACTTCCGCGGCGTTACTGACAGTGAGATTAACCGAATACGGGTTCGATTGCTGCGGAAAGAAAATCTGGACGTAACGCACGTCCTGCAGGAATCCGAAGTTCAGTTTCACCGGACCCGCAATCGTAATCGGCGGATTACTGTCGAACTGGATGAACCCCGCGGGACTCAAAGCGGGGACAGGACCTCCCCCGTTGAACGAGACATC
>JANLHZ010000044.1 GCA_024653775.1 Planctomycetota bacterium
ATTCGATGCGAATTGCGAAAACATCATCTTACATCAAATTCATCAGACTCGTCTTTTTTTGAAAATCAACGCAACATGGACGCAAAAGAAAAAAATCGAGCACATACAGCGAAATCTCGACTCCCTTCGACTTTCAAGCGCTCGTTACAATATTGCGCACCTTCTCGACGAGACGGCCTTGCCACGGGGTTCACCGAACGTTCACTGTATTTTAGAGGCATTCGGTGAACCACGTTATGTGATTCCGTTTCTGTGCGGAATTATGGGTCCTTAAACGGTTTTCGTTACACAAGGCACGGAGGCTCTGAGTTCAGCAAGACCGCTCGGTCGTCTGCGAGTTTGCTGAACGACCGATAAAATAGTCATCTTGGAAAATACGTATTAGCATGCCGCGGCGCCGGTTATATTGGTGTTCATCCACGACATTGTATTGCATCGACGAGTTCGTGCTTCCGCCATCTCATTGTGTCGAAGTATCCGTCCTCGTAACGCGTTTCGATTTCATTTTTAGTTCCCCACTTTGCGATTGCTGATTCCATGGAAAAAATCTCTCCTGAAAAGTTCTTCCGTTATCGTAGCTGCGGATCCTTCGACATCGACCCTACCGGGAAACTCGTGGCATTCGTCACGAACATTTCCGGCGCGCCCGATCTCTGGACGATACCGTCCTCCGGAGGCTGGCCCACGCAGATCACGTATAACGGCGAGATCGTCAGCCACGTGAGCTTCTCTCCGAGGGGAGACGTAATCGCGTATCAGAAGGATACGCAGGGTGACGAGCAGCATTACATAAGGCTGATAACGCCTTCCGGCGAAAACGACGAAGTCGCGGTGAAATATGACGGCGCCCAGACCCACTTCGCTGGTTGGGACGAAAAGGGCGACGGTTTCTACGTATGCTCCAACCAGCGAAACGTTGCCGCGATCGACGTCGGTTATTTCGAGCTGAAGTCGCGGAAGGTTACGTGGCTCGTACAGGACGATCAGCAGAACGCGCTCCAGTGCATCCTTCCGGACAAGCGGCTAGTGATCGCGCACTTCATTTCGAACGACAACCTGCCGCTGTTCGTCTTCAATCCGAAGACCGGGAAGAAGAAAGAAATCACGCCCGCGAAGGGAGTTCCCTGCTTTAGCGGAAGCGTCTCGTTTTCGAAGAACGACAAGCGCCTTTACTTCGTCACCGACGCTGGAGGAGACGTCCCCGGCATAGCGACGATGAATCCGGACGGAAGCGATTTCAGGTTCGTGCTCCAGGGAAGATGGGAGATCGACAACCTGACGTTGTCCCATGATGGAAGGATCGGGTATTACTCGGAGAATCGGGCGGGAAGGTTCAGGCCGCGGGCGTACGATCTAGCGCGGGGTCGCGAAGTTCCGTTCAGCGTCGGAAAGCTGCTTGCGACGGGACTTACGTTCATAACGGGTCTCAGCCCGAGAATCGATAAAAGCGACAGAAAGATGGCGATGGTTCTGAACACGTGCGACTCGCCGCCTTCGATTTTCGTGATGGACCTGAAGTCGAAAAAGAAGGCGCTGGCGCGGGTCACGTTCAATGACCCCGTCGGCGTGCCGAAGTCGATTTTCAAGTCTCCGGAACTTGTGAGTTTCAAGGCGCGGGACGGGATCAAGGTCGATGGCTTTTTCTGGACACCCGCCGACGAGTCGCTGAAGCCGCCTTACAAGACGATCCTCTGGTTCCACGGAGGTCCACAGGCTCAGGAGATCGACGGCTACAACAGTTGGCACTCGTTCTTCAACTCTCAGGGGTACGCGGTGTTCGCGCCGAACTTCCGCGGCTCCACCGGCTACGGCCGCGACTTCAATCTGCGCATCGTCAAGGACTGGGGCGGCGAATGCTACTACGACTGCAAGGCCGGAATGGAAATGCTGATCGAGCGCGGGCTTTCGCGTCGGGACAGAATCGCGGCGGTCGGCGGCAGTTACGGCGGTTATATGGTCCTCCGCGCGATCACCCACGATCCGGATTACTACCGCTGCGCGGTGGAATATTTCGGTCCGGCGAACCTTTTCAGCTTTATCGAAACCGTTCCGCCTTCCTGGCGTGACGCGGCGATCGAACTCGTGGGGGATCCGGCGCTCGACAAGGAGATGCTCGAAGAGCGCAGCCCCGCGCTGCACACCGGGAGGATCAAGGCGCCGCTACTCGTCATCCAGGGCGCGAAAGACTGGCGAGTCGCTAAAGCGGAGAGCGAGCAGATGGTCGCGAAGATGAAGCAGTCGAAGAAACACGTCGAGTACCTTTGCATCGAGGATGCCGGGCATGGGTTCCACAGAACCGAGCAGAAGATTCTTGTGATGCAGCGTACGGTTGATTTCCTTGAAAAATACATGGAGTAGATGAAAGACGAACTATGGAAAAACCCATGCACGGTCCAAAACCGGGAGCGCGCGAGAACTCCGGGCAAGTCGCGCTGACCAGAGAGCAGGCGATAAAAAACGCCGCGGACAAGTTCGTGCGGTCGGTATTCGCGATAGTCGGGATAATGCGCAGTTTTCTCCAGAATTATCTTCCCGCTGGGCTTCTGGCGAAGCTGAACCTTAAAACCCTTCGGATCGTGAAAAGCGAAGTTCTGGACGAGAAGCTCGAAGAGAGAAAACCGGACCTTCTCTTCGAGGTCGATTCCACGGATGGGGTCCATCTCATCAAACTCGTCTTCGAGCACAAGAGTTACGAAGACAGCGATATCCCACTCCAGCTCATCGACTATAATCTGAGGATTCTTCGAGATCGCCGCGCGGAAGGGAAGCCGAACACGCCGGTAATTGGCGTCGTGCTCTACCACGGCAAGAAGAAATGGAATCTCGGATACACGATCGCGTCAATGCTGAGGCTCCCCGAGGAATTTCACGAATGGTCGCTCGACGCTCGCGTGGCGGTCATCGACGTTCCAAGACTTAAAACGAACGAAGTCAAGGGAATACGCGATTTGAAAGCGATACTCACTGTCTTGAGCAAGCGAATCAACCGTGATACAATTGAAGTCGTGGAGCGTTCACTCGAACACGTTGTGAACCCCATTTACAAAAAGGTCAAAGAAGCGATCGTTTCCTTTGTGATCGGTTCTTCCGATATCCCTGCGCGAGAAATTCGGGAAATATCCGCGAGAAGAAACATGAAAAACACACAGAAAGCGTTCAAATCCACAGCGGATCAACTTCTGGAAGAAGGATTCGAAAAGGGATTCGAGCGGGGCATCGAGCGGGGCATCGAGCGGGGCATCGAGCGGGGCATCGAGCAAGGCATCGAGCGAGGCATCGAGCGGGGCATCGAGCGAGGCGTCGAGCAAGGAATTGTGAAAGGCAAAATCGAAGGCCTGCTTCGGGGTATTGAAACCGCCATCGAAGTACGGTTCGGAAGTTCAGCGGTGGGGTGTCTTTCGAAAATCCGCAAGAACGCAACGCTCGAAAAACTAGAAAAGGTGCAGGACTTTCTGAAGCAGGCCCGCGACCTAAAGGAATTCAAGTCGATGCTGTCATCGCTTTGAGTTCAATGTGGCCCCGCGGAAGGAAGGTATCGAAGTCTCCCGTGGACATATCCACGAAACGGGGTATAAATTCACTACTCCTGTTCCGGACGGATAATGGTAAGCAAAAAACTAGACACTAATTCGGTACTTCTTCTCGCCTCGGGATTCTACCTCACACTCTACATCGCGACGCTGATATGGTCGTACGCCAGCGACAGCGTGCCGTTTCCGTTCTCGGACTTCAGATTCGACGGCGACGCACTTACATGGTGCGCGATAGCGTTCGCGCTAGGCGTCGCGGCGGTGTACGTCAGCCGGGCGGTGTTCAAGGCGTCCGACGCGGAGCGGAAATTCGCGAGGATGTTCCGCACGACGTTCGGAAACATAGGCTGGACGGAAGTTCTCGCGTACGCGCTGCTTTCGGGTTTCTTCGAGGAGGTATTCTTCAGGGGCGCGGTGCAGAACGCCTTCGGACTCGTAGCGGCGTCGATAATCTTCGGCCTCGCGCACTACGCCGGAAGGGATCTTATCGCGTGGACGATCTCTACAGTCGTGATGGGATTCATCCTCGGCTGGATTTACATCGCATCGAAAACCATCGCCGCGCCGATCGTGCTGCACTTCACGGTCAACGCGATGAACATTCGTTATGTCAGCAAAATAGATATAGAGGACGACCGCACTTGACTATCCGGGCGGGTGGGAATAGAATCCCGAAAACGGAGCGCATTGTCATAAAGGGAACATCATTCGTGTCCACCGAGAGCGGTACATTTCGAGATTTTATCGATAATTCCTTTGCCTCGAACCAGGCCTTCGGCGTGATTCTGAAAAGCGGCGAATGGCTGTGCCCGTACTGCGGCGAGGTCATCGCGCCCCGTCCCGGAAAAAACGATCCGATGGAGCGGACGAAGGTCAGCGCGATGGGTCATCTGAAGCTCAACTGCAAACGTTTCGCGGGCGGCAAAGGCAAGACCGCGGAACTTTCCGCGCTGAAGAAGATCGCGAAGGAGATCGAGTTCAACGCGTTCATAATCGAGAATCTGAAGTCGAACGCGGCGGTCTGGCAGAACTTCGATTCGAGGCGAAGATGGTGGAATCCGTACTCGGGCGCTCCCGTGGACTTGCAACTCGGAAACGAAATCGGAATGGCGCAGCTCGTCCCGAAAATCCGCGACGCGCTCCGTCAGACCCCGGAGTTCAGCGGCGGTCGCGGCGCGACGCTGTCCCCGGACGACATCAGGTCGCGTATCGCGGCTTTCGAAAGCGAAGGCGACGTCAAGAAACACGTTCAGAACGTAATCCGTCAGAACATCGTCACAAATCCGGAGTGGCAGTTCTTCACCGCGGCGGGATTCTGGATATGCCCGTTCTCGGGAGAGGTTACGAAGGTGCGCAAGGTTGCGGGCGAGTACACTCTCAATCATCGCGCGCGGGACACCTTCGCGTGGCTCAGCGCCTGCGCGGCGTTTGCGGGAGGCGCGGGCAAAACCCTCGGAATCGACGCGCTCGAACTGAAGTTCAACGCCGCTAACAAATTGACTAGTATCAAGGACAAGCTAGCGGAAGACCCGGTGTGGCAGTGCGCGACGGATTACAGCGAATGGATCTGCCCTTACTGCAGGAAAGCGCAGAACAATATCGAACTTTACATATACGACATCGCGCAGACCACCATCGATATGATCACCTCGCACCTCGAAGGCTGCCCGTCGTATCAGCGCGGAGACAGCCCCGCGACGAGCACCGCGGAGGTCTATCAGGCCGTCGGAAAGGAGGAGCGCGTTGGCGACAAGATCGCGCGGCTCCAGAAGCGCGAGGAGCGCGCGGACGCGGTCGATCGCAGCCTCGAGAAGGCGAAGGACATCCAGATGAAGATGGTCCCGAAGAAGATGCCCAAGCTCGAAGGATACGAGATCGCGGTCATTTACATCCCGCAGGAGGAGGTATCGGGAGACTTCTACGACTTCCCAAAGGTAGCGGATGGACAGCAGGGATTCCTCGTGGCGGACGTCTCAGGCCACGGACTCGAAGCCGCGATGGTAATGGCGATGGCGAAAAGCGCCATCAGCATGTCCGCCCGCGGCGAGGTGTCGCCAAAGAAGGTCATTTGCGAGGCGAACGACGAGGTCCAGCCGCAGATGCTCGCGGCAATGTTCCTGACGGTCTTCTACGGCGTGCTCGACACTGAAGCCAAAGATCTGAAGTTCATCCGCGCCGGGCATAATCCGACCATCGTCGTCGATCCATCCGCAAGCGAACTCATCAGCGAGCATTCTCCGGACGGAATGGCGGTCGGAATGGTGAAGGGGCCGATCTTCGCGAAACAGACTTCAGAATACGATCTGAAGCTTGCCTCCGGACAGATCGTCGTGCAGTACACCGACGGCGTCATCGAAGCGAAGAACCGCTCTGGCGAGGAATACGAGATGCACCGCTTCCGCGAGTCTATCAAACGCCACCACAAGAAACCGCTGCAGGACTTCCTCGACGGCATCTACAAGGACTGCCTTAACTTCTGCGAAGGTCTTCCCGTGGACGACGACGTCACGCTGATGGCGATTCGGGTCGTGTAGGATCGAGGGAGAAGGATCCGCTTACGAATTCCGTTTCATCGTCGAGCACCCCGCCATTCAGAACAGCGGATAAAGCAGGAACGACGCCCAGATGTTGTTCGCCGCGGCGTAGAACATGAACGAGAGGAAAAGAATCACGATGATCAGCGGGATCATCCAGTATTTCTTTTCGTTCCGCACGAAATGAATGAACTCCCGGATCAGTCCAGGGTTTCGAAGCTCCGGCTGCGGCTCCCGCTCGGGAATCAGGCTCTGATTTTCGGACGAATCTTGATGATCGTTCAATTTCTGCTCCGTGCGAATTGCTCCGCGGGGTGGGCGTACAGGAATTGTACACCGGGGTTCCGTACAATCAAGTAACTGCGATCCTGGGAGCGCCTCGCCACGCGTGCGTTAGGAGGCTAAAATAAATAAAGTATTCAAAATCGCGCTCAGGTTTATGTCAGGTTCGCTTCGATCGAGGAAGTCAAAACGGAGTCGTAGCCATAGTTCCG
>JANLHZ010000199.1 GCA_024653775.1 Planctomycetota bacterium
TGTGGATCAGTATCGGATGAACGGGGACGTGCGCTTCTTTATTTGTTGATTTTCATGCGATATGATCTGCGCAATAGGACCCGATGAACGAAATCGACAACGTCAACCGCGTCAAGAACTTCTACGACCCGAACGGTAACTTGATCGATGACGGAGTCTGGACCTACAAGTACGATGCGCTCAATAGGCTCGTCAGCCTCCGTCGCAAGGCAGACAACGGTTTGATAGCAAAATACATCTACGATCCTCTCCACCGCCGTCTTCTCTCCGACGAGCGCCAAACCCTCCACGCCAAAGACAATTTCAACGACGGTATCGACGACGGCTGGATTCAGGATTCCGGAAACTGGTCTGACATGAAAAACGGACTCTATAAACCGGGCGCAGGCGGTTCGGGCGAGCTTGTAACGAGCAAGTACATTCCCGAACTCTATGACGCGCAGACCTACCACATTTCCGCGCGGGTGAATTATATAAACCCCGCGCTCGATGACGACAAAGCCTGGAGCATGAGCGCCTATTACGCGGATGCCTCCGTCGCAGGCGAGGATGATCGCAACAATCGTTATCAGCTATCGTTCAATCCCGCGCAGATGACCGCAATTCTATCGAAAAAAACCTCGGAAAACCCCATTGACGAAGCCACCCTCGTCACGACGGACATTACGCCATTCGCCATCGACTGGACCGCGCCGCACAATATATTACTGCGCCTGCATCGCTATGACGATACGACGCTTCGGATCACTGGATTTATCGACGGAAATAAGATAGACTTGAATCCGGATGTACCTTTCATCGAATATTACGAGATTTCAGTGAACCAGGCTCAAATACCTTTCGGCAGGATTTCCCTCGCGACCAAGGACGAAGCGGGTCCGGGCGGCTCCGGCGGCGCGGAGACCGAGGAAGCCGAAACCGCCGAGGAGGAAGGTTCGGGCGAGGAAACCGAGGAAGAACCCGTAAACGAAGTTATCGAATCGCCGAATTGCTCGCAGGATTGCGAC
>JANLHZ010000205.1 GCA_024653775.1 Planctomycetota bacterium
GGAACAAGGTGCGGCGCTATTCGTTGCTATATTGCGGACGGGACGGCCGCGCTACTATCCGTAAGTATCCGTAAGCGGCTCACGGTCAGGATGTACACGCCACGAATTTGTGCGCACTCCAAAAATTCTCTGCGAATCTCCGCGCTCTCCGCGTCTCGGCGCTTAAGATATGCGTTAATCTAAATTTTTTGATTCCCGCGGAGGACGTGTTTCACCGAACCGACACCGGGAAAAGGTCATTTTGTTAAGTCCAATTTTGAGTCCAAATTGGACTTAACAAAATGCTCAATATCGCGTTGGAGATTGGCGCCGGCTGCTCGGCGGCGTTTGCTGGAGTAGTTCAGATGCGAAGTAATTCGCCGATCCTGAGCATTCTAGCACAGCCTTGCGTTCTGATGGTGTCGCGTTCGACTACGACGGTTAGGACGCGCGTCCTTATCGGACTGCCCGGCTTCTCGGCGTTCGAAGGTTATATGCCTAGAACGTGATACCCGGCGTCGACGTGAAGCGTTTCGCCCGTGATTCCCGACGCGAGGTCGGAGAGCAGGAACAGCCCCGCGTTTCCGACGTCCTCGACCGTGATGTTCCGTCCGAGCACCACGCGGCCCTCGATGTTTTTCATAAGGTCCTTGCCGCCCGGGATTCCAGCGAGGGAGAGCGTTTTCACCGGTCCGGCGCTGATGGTGTTCACGCGCACCCCGAGCTTCCCGAGGTCGTACGCGATATATTTCATGTTCGCTTCGAGCGCGGCTTTCGCGGGGCCCATCAGTTTGTATCCGGACACGACGCGCTCGCCGCCGATGTACGAAAGCGCGATCATTGCGCCGCCACCGTTCGCCTCGAAGAGCGGCTTAGCGTGCTTCGCGATGCGCACCGCGCTGTACGCGCTGATCTCGATCGCTTGCAGGTATCCGTCGCGGCTAGTCTCGATGAAGTCTCTTTCGAATTCCGAGCGCTCCGCAAACGCGAGCGAATGCACGACGAAATCTATCTTACCTCCGAATTCGCTCGACGCCCGCGCGAAGAACGCTTCGAGTTCTTCCTCCTTCGTAACGTCCATCGGCAGCGTGAACGCGGTTCCCGGAAGTCCAAGAACCTCGTCCTCGACCATTTCCTTCATCCGCTCGTTCAGATAGTTATAGCCGATGGTCGCGCCCGCTGAGCTGAGCGTCTTCGCTATGCCGAGCGCGATGCTGCGTTTGTTCGCAACGCCGAGAATGACGCCTTTTTTGTTCGAAAAGTCGATGGTAATCACTCCGGCCTCTCTTCCATCAAAGGAGTCTTGCGATTAGTCCGCCCCCGAAACGAAAGTAGCGACGACTGGAATTGAACCAGTGACCTGCGGGCTATGAATCCGCCGCTCTAACCATCTGAGCTACGTCGCCTTGAATCTGTTTGTACCGCGGATTTATACAAAGGTTTCAATTGGGTTTACAAGCAAAAACGTTCTCCTAAAAAGTGTCGGATAAGCCTTGTTACATGTAACCTTGGTACTTATAGTGGCCGTATAAGGAGTGTGCGGCGTAACTTCGCTAGAACGGACCAATGAAATTCAGCGAGCTTATAGATCCTGAAACCATAATCATCGGACTGGACAAGGAAAAGCTCCAGACTACCGACAAATGGTCCGTGATCGATTTCCTCATCGGTTTCCTCGTCGAAAAGAAACGCATCCCGCAGAACGTGAGCGGCGATGCAAAAAGCGCTATCGTCGAGCGTGAAAAATCGCTCTCCACCGGCATCGAAAAGGGCGTCGCGCTTCCCCACGGTCCTGTGGTCGGCATCGAAAACCTGACAGGTGCGCTCGTAATCCATCCGGGCGGACTGAACTGGGGTTCCCTCGACGGCGAGCCTTCGGACCTAATCGTTCTGATCGCGCTTCCAAAGGACAAGGCGAAGGGAAGCATCCGCACTCTCGCGGGAATCGCGAGGCTCCTTCGAAACGAGCGCCTGCGCAACGCGCTTCGCATCGCAAAGACAGGTGCGGAGGCGTACAAGGTCATCATCGAGGAAGAGGCGCGGGACGTTTGATGCCTGACGTAAAACTCGTCCTCACGATACTTGCGGTCAGCGATCTTGCCCGCGCAGTGAAATTCTATCGGGACGCCTTCGGATTCGGTATTCACGTGGACGTTCCCGTGTACGTCGAACTCGAGGTCTCGGATCGTCACCACCTCGGGCTATATCAGCGCGAAGCGTGGGCGCGCGTCACGACCAGAGCGCCGCTGGTTCCTGCAGAAGATGAGGTCATCGGGAACGAGCTTTACTTCCTTGTGGACGACGTGCAGGAAGCGTCTTCGCGGATAGAGCGAGCGGGCGGGACGCTGCTGTCATCCGCCGCGATGCGTCCGTGGGGCGACCTTGCGGCGTACTATCGCGATCCGGACGGAAACGTGCTCGTGGTCGCGACGCCACCGATCGAGACCTAACCCAAGTTGACCAGATAATCGAAAAAATCGGGAAAGTGAAATTTTTTTTGCCCGCTACGCGACGATTCGAGGCGAAGTAGCATTTTTTGAGCTTCGATTTGCAATGTAGTAGAAACTTACCCCCTTGCACAGCATTCAAAATCAGCGATCCTTTAAGGGCAGAAAGGGTCGGTCAGATGTTTCTCAAAAAGGT
>JANLHZ010000228.1 GCA_024653775.1 Planctomycetota bacterium
TCCTGTGACGATCGCGGGCGCGATTAGCCTTAATCTCGGATTTCTTCAGGACGTGCGCTACGTGCAGGTCGTTCTGCCTCAGCAGGTCGATTACACCGCGACGCTCACGGTCAGCACCGCCGCGGAGGTGGTGGGGGTGTGATTTAAACCCATCTCTCCACGCTCTCGCAGTTTTGCGATTGACGTTATAGTCTGTAATCTGTAGAATCCCGGTAGCGCTAAAGCTCTGGGGACTGGCACTGCTTTTTAGTAATATGCCTAAATATTCAATATATTGCGGCTCTCTGCGGTAGAATATTACGAAAAAGTAGTACTTGTCCCCAAGACGCCAAGATTGTTGTAAGAAGTTCTCGAAGGAGACGAAATTGGCTGGAAAAAATTCAGACGCTTCCAAGCCGCCAATGAGGGGCGGAGAACAGAAACGCGCGCGCAAAATCGCTGTCCCGAAACCGGGACGCAAGGTGGAAAGTTCAGGCGGCGCCGCGGAAACTCTCAGCGGACAGTTCAGCTTCAGCGATCTCCAGAAACGCGCCGAAGCCGACGCGTTCGACACCTCGCAGGTCCAGGTAGCGGACTTCGGAGGCGACGACGATCTACCAGTCATAGACTTTGGAGGCGCTTCCGTGGACGAAGACCTTCCGCCAATAACCATGGACGGAATCGACGAGGCTGAGGCGTTCGAACCTCTGGACGCGTCGGAGGCGTTCGAGCCTGTGGAGGCAGAAGCGTTCGAGCCGCTTGACGCGTCTGAAGCGTTCGAACCGATGGAGGCGGAGGCGTTCGAACCGATCGACGCGGCGGACGACGACCTTCCGACGATAAATTTCGGCGGAGAAGTAGACGAGGACGACGAAATCGCGATCACGGACGAAGAGAGCTTCGGACCGAGCGCGGCGGATTCGATTCCGGAAATCGACTTCGGCGACGACAGCGACGTCGACGATGGGGACGCAGCAATCGACTTCGGATTCGACGCGGGCGATTCGATTCCCGCGATAGACTTCGGGTCAGCGGGCAAATCGAACAACGAAGTGCTGCCGCAGATAAAATTCGAGGCTGACGACTATAAAGACGGAGGACTCGCGTCCCGGAGCGGCGCGAAGATGCCTGCGGTGAAGAAAACGAAATCGAATTCGCCGTTCGATTCCGCTGCGATGGATTTCAGCGTGAGCGCGAAGGCGGACGATGACGACATTCCGATGATCGACTTTGGCGACGGCCCGCCCGCGAAGAAAGGCGCTGCCGCGACGCTTATCAGCGCTCCGGACGACGACGTTCCGATGATCGATTTCGGCGGCGGTCCGCCAGCAGGCGTTGGGTCCGGATCGCACTCCGCGGCGACGCTGATCCCAGGAGGCGGCGACGACGACGTGCCGATGGTTGACTTCGGGGCGCCCGCGCAGACCTCCGGAGTTCCGCAGATGATCGACGGCGGAGGCGCGGACGATCAGGACTCCGAGTCCCGTCTCGGTCGGCTCGCGATCGAAAGCGGCTACGTCACCGAGGATCAGGTGATGGAAGCCCTCGACATCCAGTCCGGGTTTGCGAAGAAGGGCAAGAAGATGCGCCTCGGCGCGATCCTGACAATGAAGGGTTATTTGAGTCTCGAGCAGGTGAAGAAGCTGCTCGAAGTCCAGCAGACCGGAATCATCAACTGTCCGACGTGCAGCGCGAAGTACAACGTCGCTCAGTATCCGTCCGGACACAAGTTCAACTGCGCTAGATGCCACACGCTTCTCGCCGCGCCGGTTCGGAAGATGGCGGGGGATTCGGGGGTGCTCGGATCGTCGAGCGGCTCGATGCCCACCGTGATGGCGGGCGGCTCGGGTGGAGCGTCGGACAGCGCGAGCGTGACGCTGCTCTTCGACGGAGCGGGCCAGGGGTCGAGCGGAATGTCGAACACCGCCGCGACGATGATGTACGATACCGCGGGCGCGACAAAGGGATCGAACCGCGCGATGCCGGCGGAAATGGCGAACAGGCCGCAGGGGTCGTCGTCGATTATCGCGGCCGCGAAACCGAAGGCCGACAACATGCTGGGCGAATACGAAATCGTCCGCGAGCTAGGCCGCGGCGCGATGGGCGTCGTTTACGAGGGGATCCAGAAGGGTCTCGGACGTCGCTGCGCGGTGAAGATTCTTCCCGCGAACTTTTCGACGAACAAATCGATCATCGAGAGGTTCAAGCGCGAGGCCGCGTCTGTCGCGAAGCTGAACCATCCGCACATCATCCCTGTGTACGGTCTTGGCGAGCAGGACGGAACCCACTACTTCGCGATGGAATTCGTCGACGGGAAGTCCCTCGAGGACATCATCTTCAAGAAGCGGCTTTCGGTGGAGCAGGCGCTCAAATACTTCAAGCAGGCGCTCGACGCGCTCGGCTACGCGCACAAGCGCAAGGTCATCCACCGCGACATCAAGCCCGCGAACCTCATGATAACGAACGACAGCGACGAGCTCAAGGTGGCGGACTTCGGTCTCGCGCGCGAGGAGGACTCGGTGACGATCACGCGCTCGGGGCAGATCATGGGTACGCCCGCGTACATGGCTCCGGAGCAGGCGATGGGATCGAAGGGCGTCGTCGATCTCCGCGCGGACCAGTATTCCGTCGGCGCGACCTTCTACGAGGTCTTTTCGGGCCATCGCGCGTTTCCGGGCGACGACATTCACCAGGTCATCCGCGACGTGATCGAGAAAGAGCCGGTTCCGATTCTGAAGCTAAACCCAAAGCTGCCCAAGGACGTGGCGACGATCATCGAGAAGTGCATCGAAAAGGACAAGGAGAAGCGCTACGAAAACTGCGAAGCCGCGCTCGCCGACATCGAAGCGTACCTGAAGGGCGAACCGATCAGCGCTCGTCCGATAAGCTGGGTCGAACGCAAGTGGCGCTTCATGAAGAAGCACGCCGCGATCACGATCGTCTCGATGGCGGCGATGATCATAATGTCGCTTACGGGAGTGTACCTGTATCTGAACAACCAGAAAGCGATCGAGGAGCAGTGGTCTAACTACCGCGAAAAAATTTCCACCGCGAACACGGGATTCGAGCATGCCTCGTGGGACATGGCGAAAACGGGGTACACCCAGGCGCTTCAGATAGCGGAAACGAACCAGAGGAGCGACTGGGAAAGCTGGACTTCGGCCGTGGAGGAGGCGCGCGTCGGGGTTTCGAGAGCAGAAGACAAAATCCGCGAAGAGCAACTGCTGGAGAAACAGCGCATCGAACAGGAAGCCGCGGAGAGAGCGATTATCGACGCGCTTGAAAACGCAAGGATCAAATTCGAAGCCGCGCAGGCGGAGCTTCAGGCTGCTGAAAACAAATTCAGAGAGAAGGCGGCCTCGCTGAGCGTAAAACTGATCGAACAGCTCCGGGAGCAGCTAGACAAGGCGAGGTCGACGTTCGGCGAAGCCATAGGCGCGTGCCCGAACAACGACGACGGCAGTATCGCGAGGAATTTCTATTCCCGCGAATCCCATAAGGTCGGCGATCTTCTGCTCGAGCTGAGGAACGCGCAGGAGGACATTATCCAGATAGAGAAAAGCGAAGCCGCGACCAGCGAAGGCGAGGCCGCATTGAAGGAAGCCGAAGCTCTGCTTGCCGCGGGAAACGAATCGGCGTGCAGAGATAAGCTCAGGGAGGCGATCGAAGCGTTTCGCAGAGCGATGGCGGAGTATCCTCAAGGCAGAAGCTCGGACGAAAGGTACGTCACCGCGGCGAATGGAATGTATGGCGCGTCAATGAAATACTTCGATCTCGCGCTCGCGCAGAATCAGTTCGACCTCGCGCTTTTCGTGCTTGCGTACGCTCGCGAGTCTAAAATCGATCCGGACGCGTGCGACGCCAAGTACACGGAGCTTGACGATCAGCGCTACGAGCTGGGCGAATACACCACGAATCTTCAGAGGGGTAAGGAGGCCATGTTCCCTCCACCCGGAATCGCGCCGAATTATGAAAGCGCGCGGAATTATTTCCAGACCGCGCTCGATAACGCGAGGCGCGACAACACCGAAGCTCTGAACGGACTTCGAATGGCGGAGATCAAGCTCGTTTTCAAGCAGGGCGACGAGGTCTTCGAGAAGAAGGAGTATCAGAACGCGATCGACGTCTACAACACGGTTCGCGACATGCCGGGCGCGACGGAAGCGGACTCTCAGGACGTGGACGCTAAAATCGAGAACGTCGAAAAAGCGTGGTTCGCGGAGCTGAAGATAAAAATCGAGGACGCGATGCGAATCCGTCAGTACGGCGACGTCGTCGAGCACTCGCTCGTCGCGCTCGCTCTCAGCGCAATCGAGGAGCGGGAACTCGCGGTTATCCGCGGCAAGCTAAACGAGGCGCGCTGGAGAATCGATCAGCCCCGCGGGTACTCGTTCGTTTCCGCGGGCGAATTCGAGGTGGGAAGCGTCGCGACCTCGGACAACAACCCGAGAAGGATCGTCACCATCAGCCCGCTTTATATGAGCAACTACGAGGTGACGAACGAAGCGTATCTCGAATTCATACGCGAGGGAGGCTATACGCAGGATCAATGGTGGGACCAGGAGGCGATCGAGTTCCGCGATTATTTCGTCGACGGAACGCCGGGAGATACGCCGTTTTTCGGGCCTACCACCTTCCTGAACGGAAACTTCCGCGAGGGCACGCGACGCGCGGCGGTCGGCGGCGTAAGCTGGTTCGAGGCGCGAGCGTACGTCAGATGGCTCGCGCAGAAAGATGGCGCTTCGTTCAGACTTCCCAACGAAACCGAGTGGGAGGTCGCCTGCGGATATTCGGCGAGGGAAAGCTCCATGAGGGACTATTCCTGGGGTAACGCGTCCCAGTGGCAGGCGACGATCGGCAATTTCGGCGAGAACATCGCGGAGATCGGAAGGTTCCAGGGCGATCTCAGCGCGTACGGCTGCTACGACATGGCCGGAAACGTGAGCGAGTGGGCGGTCTCAAAAACCGGGGACAAGGACGACATCGTACTCCGGGGAGGTTCGTTCGGGTTCAACCCGGATACCGCGAAGGAAATTTCGAGGCGCGCTCGGAGGGTGGTGCCGCCGGATCGGTTCTTCAGGTCTCCAAAGACCGGCTTCAGACTCGTTATTTCGATCGTTACAGAGGAAGCCGCGGCGGACGGCTCGGTCCAGAATCCGGGCGGCTGACATCCAGTTCTCGTCAGGCAATTCCCATCACGGTGCGAAACTTTTTCGCGAAACACGTGTTTAACCTTCTGACGCGCTGATAGGGGACATGCACTGCTTTTAGTACTGTTTTGATATGTTCGATGTAGCGCTACCCTCCACAGACAAAATGAGGATTAAATGCACTCCCGGGAATCTGAATTTCATCTTCAGTTTGCTGAGTTCCTTGAAGGAAAGCTCAGTTCAGCGGAGACTGCGAGGCTCAAGGCCGCGCTGGGGGAGTCGGCGGAACTCAGGGAGGATTTCGAAGAGTTCCGAAGAGTCTGGTCCGCACTTGACGAGGCGGGACGCGTTCCTTCGCTCGGCGGTCCGAAGTTTACGATGAAAGTCATAGACGCGGCGTTTGGAAGCTCTGCTCATCGTCACTCTCCGAGAATTTCGCCAAGGACGATGATCAGAATCGCTGCGGCGGTGCTGGTTCTGGTCACGGGCGCGTTCCTTTTCGTCTCTTATCTTCAGACCGCGCGGGATCCCGTCCGGACCGCTGGCAATCCTCTTCGGACGGAAGGCAACGCGCCTTCGAACGCAGGAGCGAATGACGAGATCGACGCGGAGTTGCTTGCGGACCTCGATATTTTCGTTTCCGACGTGGACTTCGACGCGCTTCTCGAAATGGATTCAGATACCGACATCGGCTACCGCCTCTACGAGCATCTGGGCGGAGCGATCGAGAACGAAGCCGAGGCGGCAGGCAATAACGCTTCCGAAGGCGACAGAGGCCCCGGCGCGGAAGGAGGGAGCGGTGGTTAGGTGTCTGAAAATAATAAGTGATACATCTCGCATCTCATCTTCACACCATCTTCGTTTCGCAGTCGGTCGCGCCACAACATCAATGAAATGGCTCACCGGAACCATAGCTACGCCTCCGGTTTCGCTCTCTCCCGCAAAACGAACCTGGCGCAAATCCGAGCGCGATTTTGGACAACTTATTAATTTCAGACTCCTTAGAATTCTGCTACCTCTGCTCGTCGCGATGGCGATTCTCCCCGCTACGGCTGGAATCGCGAAGGCAGGTCTCGAATCCGCGGATTCCGGTCGGAAACTTGCGGACGCGGGAATCGCCGAGCGCGTTCGCGCGCTTTCTTCGGAGCAGCGTCTGGAATTCTTCCTCGGGCTTCCTGATGAGCAAAAGCAGCGGATCCTTGGCAGATACCGCGCCTGGAAGAACTTCGAGTCAGGCGTTCGCGAAATTCTGCGGTCGCGGTTCGATCGCATCGAGAAATTCGATCCGGATGTCCGGACGAGGATCGTAAGCGAAGCGGAGCGTCTTGCGGGAATGCCACCTTACACGAGGCTTTACGCGCGCGTGACTCACCATCGGATAGAGGCTCTGCTTCGCGAGCATCCGGAGCAGGCGCGAGTTTTCACCGAGCTTCCGCCCGAGTCGCAGTTCTCGCAGATTCGCGAGATGATGCGGCTGATGCACGAGCTTGATTACGCCCGAAACCCGTGGAGAAGGAATTTCGAGCAGGGCGAGTTTTCGCCGGACGAAATGGTTTTCGACGTCGAACTATCCGAGGGCGAGCGCAGGATGAGGAACCGCGACTACTGGCATCGCTGCCGGAGCGATCGCGAGAACGAAATACTTGAGACCTGGGAACTCGAAGTGCGTGGCGGTCCGGACGAAAGTCCGGAATGGCGTATGCCGCATCGAAAGCGTGAGGCGTATTCGAGGACGTGCCTTGAAGCGATGCTTCCAGCGGACGCGCGGGAGAAACTCGCGGAGATACCAGAGGAAGAGCAGATGCAGTTCATACTGGAAAACCTCCCAGAGGATTCGCGGGAAGGCCGCGGAAGGTGGGATCATCGTTCTCGCGGGCGAGATCGTCAGGAATGGGATCGCAATAACCAGGATGGCGATCGGCAGGGTCGCGACAACTAAGGACGCGCGTCAAAATATCGCTAGTGGGTCCGGGAATCGTGGTGGCGCGGATGAATCCCCGCCGGCGTGATCGTCTGCTGATTTTCCGCCAAAGAGTGTTGCGTGGAAGTTGCGGGACGTGCAATCTGTATCGAGTAGAACCGATCGCAGAGGCGGGGTCATAATAATTTTCAGTGGGGATTCAAATGTCGATTCAAAAGACTTTTTTGGCACTATTATTCGCGGCGTCGGCGCTGGCGATTTCTTTTTCCGGGAACATCAGCGCGCAGAGCCAGGATTCGACGCCTTCACCATCGAGATCGGCGCAGAAGTTCGGATTCGTCGACGAGACCATCGCGATGACGAATTGCGACGATTATAAGGAGGCCATCACCGACGCGCGCCGCAAGTACGAAATGAACATGGCTGACCTCGCGGAGAAGAATTACCTTCTCAAAGCGCTACGGGAACAGTACGAGAGTTGCGCGGAAGGCGGTCCCAAGCAGCGGGATCTCCAGTTCAGGATTTCGTCGCTCAATTACGAGATCAAGGAGCTTGAAAACTGGTACAACGAGAGCAACGAAAGAAACATCCGGGAAATCCGCGTAAGTTTCTACAAGAAGATCCTTCTCGCCATCGCGGCGGTGGCGCGCAGGGATGGCTACACAGCCGTTTACCGCGTCGGAGAGATCGACTTCAGAAAATCCGACCCGTCGAGGGTTTCGAGCGCGGAAATCGAAATACTGATCCTCAGCAACACGGTTATGTACTTCAGCCCGGAGCAGGGAGTCGATCTCACGGAGACAATCGTCGCGGAACTGAACAAATAAGCGAAGCCGCGAGCGTGGGGATCAGAAATTAATTCGATATACTTTTTAACTGCCCTGCAAGTTGATTAAATCAGGGGGCATTCGCATCCATTCACTCGAATATTCCCACAATAAATTCTTCAAGGAGCGCTCTCGTGGAAGTAATGAAAGAGAACAGACAGTTCCTGCTGAAGCGTCTTCATTCACTTACCGGACTTGCCGCGGGTTTCTTCCTGATCGAGCATCTTTACACGAACCAGCACGCTCGCGCCTCTCTCGGCGGCGCGAGGGCGTTCGATGAGGTCATCCTGAGTTTCCAGACGTGGCCGCTGTTCAACCTCATCGAAGTGATGATGGTGCTCGCGCCGTTTCTGTTCCACACGGTTTACGGCATCGTGATTCTGTTCCGCGGAAGCGTCAACGTCACGAAGTATCACTACGTCCGCAACTGGAACTACTTCCTCCAGAGGATCACCGCTATCGGAGTTCTGCTGTTCATCCTGCTCCACATCGGAACGACGAGGTTCGTGCATTACTGGATCGAGGGCGTCGCGGACCTCGCAAACAAGGAGCATTCGGTGTACACTTCGACTCTGATTCCGAACAATGCCGAGCATCTCGAATTCCTCGGCGCGATGGGAGATAACTATCGCGACGAGCATGGTAATCCGATAGGCGAGCACGTCAGCTTCGAGACGATGCAGATGATGTTCAAAGATATCCCGATTCTTATGTATCTGTACGCGCTCGGGATCATCTGCGCGTGCTTCCATTTTGCGAACGGTCTCTCCACGATGGCGATATCCTTCGGCGTGACCGTCTCGCGGAGGTCGCAGCAGCTCTGGGGCTGGGCGTGCCTCGGCATAGGAATCGCGCTGGCGGTGCTCGGACTCTCCGCGCTGGTGTCCTTTCGGACTCCCGAGCTAAATACCGATAATCCGGCGGTCGGCGCGAATCAGGCTCTGGTGGTGGATAGCATCAATTAGATCGAGGAATAACAATGGCGCAAACACGTGTAGCGGTTGTCGGTGGCGGTCTTGCCGGACTTTCGTCCGCGATGAAGCTCGTTTTTGCCTTGCTTATCTTTCTTGCGGCCTGCGATTCGCCGTCGTCGCTGAACCTCGTTAGCGCGACGAAGGGAGAGATTGCGGAGGAAAGCGAAGTCGTCGCGGAGGTCGAGGCGGCGAGGAATCAGGGGTCGGAACTACGTCATCGTGGCAGAGATCTGGGCGATGGCCGTGGAAGGGATGACAGAGGTAGAGGCCAGCGGAACAGCAGGAAGAGAAACCGCCTCGACGTGACCGTGCGAATTCCTGAGGGATCGCTTGAAGAAGACGCGAGAATCAGTCTCTCCTTTCCGCGCCGGAGTTCCATGAGCAAGGACAGAAGGTTCTCAAGGCTTACCGAGGTCATCCGCATCGAACCTTCCGGACTCAGTATGAGATTTCCGGCGGAAGTCGAGCTTGTGTCCGACGCGTTTGAAAACCTGACCAACGAGCAGATCGAGAACCTTGCAGTCTTCTCCAATCACCCGAACGAGGGTGAGTTCAATATCGTCGAAACTGTCTGCGTTGACCGAGAAGCGGGGAAGATTATTTTCTGCACCCCGCATTTTTCAGATTTCGTGGTGACAACAAATGTATCGGTTGAAACGCCGAACGATGAGATCGCGGCTATTGATAGCGCCATCTGTGACCTGCGCGACGAGCAGGATATGTCCTCTGCGGCGTTCAGCAGATTACAACTCGCCCACGCATTTCTTGAGGGTAACGAAATGGGCGATCCTATCTCGAATGTTCGGCTGTTTCTCGAACTTGGCGATACTCCTGCGGTTCTGCGAAAGCTCTACGCGACTGTTCACCAGATTTATTTTGCATCGGAGACGGGAGTAAACTGCGGCAACATCCTGGAAAGACTTGTTCGCGTGGCGCGTACTACCGCTATTGAATACCTTGCCGGCGGATACTCGCAAATGATAGCAATCGCGGAGCAGGCGGAAATCGAGCGAAATTGGGAGGCTGCGGCGTTTGCGTATTCGCAAGTGTCGTCTTCGGAAGATAATAGCAATGCGCAAACCGCCGCGTCCGCGCTGGCGAGACCCGCCGCCGAGCCTGACCCCATTGCTATACCGGATTACAATCCTAATATCGGGGGTTTATGGAAATTCCTTGTGGGCGGCGAGCAGTACATCGTGTCACCGCAGGTAACACCCGCGTTCGATTTTAACGGCTTCAATCATCCGGGAGATATATTTGTTCATTTCCCGCACGGGGACGGGAGTTTTGTTTTCGATCCACAGGAGCAGGACGATTTCGGCACGCTCTACAACATATCTTCAACCGACGTAGCCATCGGTGGGAATGTTAAATACCAAACGAACGGCTTTGGCGCTGCGCCGGGAACTCCCGTGGATCCGCGTTGGGTCGGTTCCGATCCATATCTTGGGAAGTATGACGGCAGCCACACATTGAGCAACAGCACAATAATTGGCCCGGCGAATGGCAACCATACAGGATCGCAGAACTTCTTTTATCGCGATGAAACTGTGATGCCTCCTGTGATTCGCAACGCTACTTTGCTGGTGTTTGGTAACTTTAACACCGACATCGAACGGATAAACGTCGTGGAGGCGAAGAACCGCGAAACGGGAGAAGTGCGCGCGGTCAGCGTCGATGCGAGCGGCCAAACAAGCTCAGGCGAACCGCTTTATATCTGCGATACGACTATTGTCGATTTCACCTCTTTCCTGCATTACAGCCTCGATCCGAGCTATACAGCGTGGTTCGTGTACAAGGACGGAAATCAGATCGCTTTCGGCGGAGGTGGAACGACATATTCATATGAGTTCCCGCGTCCGGTAGATGAAATTGAGATTTACGAGGTCGAATGCCGCACCGTGCCGAAAACGGGAACTCTTGACGTCGAAGGGCTTCTAACTCGTATCGTCGCCGTGAGGCCGGAGCCGTCTGTGATCGGCGAGGTTTACGATGATATGGGGGCATTGGTAGATGAAAGACTCATAGACAAATACGAAAATGACAGCAACATAGCAGAGTTCGACTCACAGCCGCTTGAGACAGTATATACTTTTAGCTGGGAGACCTATGTGAAAAACCCCATTGATGACAGCATTATGGACTGCCCTCGAAACTGGACTATGAACGTGCTTGAAGAAACTCCCGATGAGCCTATCCCGCACCCCCTGCTTGCGATCAATTCCCCGCCGGGCGGCAATTTTGCCGAGGTGCAATTTCTGGCCTTTGGGGAAGCATTATTAGAATTTTTGGTGACGCTTGCACCGGGCATTGTCACTGACTTTCAAGTACGCCTTAAAGGTAAAAGTCCAAATGACATCGACTTGACTCCAGAATCTCTGATTGGATGCCTAAATGGAGTACCTCAAACATTTATCGGCGAAAAAGAGAAGGATTCGGGAAATGAAGTCTTACTGCGTTTACTCCTTGACGAGGATGAAATTTGGAATAGCGACCAAGGTCTTGTCCAGAACGATTGGATAACTGTCACAGACATTACAGTAGACGACTCTAAAAAACTTATAACTATTATCTTTAGAGAAGTTGGCAGTTATGAACTCCAGGCGTTTGTGCAAGGGAATGACACTCTGCGTGATTCATCGACAATTAAAATATATGACATCGTGCCCGGCATTGGCTTAGCACAGGATAATTATTGGCAACTAGGTGAAAACGTCGAATTTGATGCAATAGTACGTGGCCCGGACCTCGATAATGCAACGCTTACAGTGAATTTAAGCGAGGCATTTGAGGAAGGGGGACAGGGTGATGAGGTAGGTGATCCCGGGCAGATTGTTGGTGATGAGAGACCATATCACTTCTCAGCCTCCATTAGAGAAATGATAAATGATCCTCGCTATTTTGAGACCTCTATTAATTTTACTCTTGAGAATGGCGCAGATATCCTTACCTGCCTATATGTAAATGTCTTCATTTTAGAATCCGAAAGCGCAGTCCCTCTGCTTTCAGCGATTATCTTCGACTATAACCTTGGTTCCTCCGACAACGATGCCATTGGAATAAGGCGTTTTTTAGACGTTCAACCATCTGTAAACCAAGGAGGCGCTGCGAGAATTGACGGATTTAACATTCAGGAAGTTACCTTTGAGCAAGGTGACTTGATCATTCAATATCCAGGATGGACTCCTGCTAATGAAAGTAATCAGATTACAGAAACGCCTTTGCAGAGAAACTGGTCTCGCCTAAGCAATCTAGACAGGTATAATGATTCTCCTGCTCTCTATCGCATTGGCGCCAATAATATTACTATTCTTGTCCAACTAGAAGTAGATGATTCAATTTTTGACGGAAACAATGAGCCATATTTTGATTATCTGGTTGTTGCTGCTGGTACTGTATCGGGCAATGGCAATATTCTATTCCAAGTTCCCATAACAACTGTGAGGTTTAATAGAGATGGAACGCTTGAAAGTACTATCAATGGTATCTATCTGACTAGTCCAATAGATGGCTTGATTGCTCTTCCTCTTGAAGTCATGCCGGGATTCTCAAACGTAAATCTATATGACCTGTCGTTGACGTGGTCAGTCGAGCCTCCTCAGGAGGTTCATCCTTCAGGTTCTGGTTTTATTCCAATGAAAATGCGGGTTAGAGATGACACTCTATTCCCAGCCGTTTCGAAGCATCGTATTTACTCAATTATAGATGAGCCGGTATTGCCCTTTGTATCTGAAGAGATTCTTAGCCCTGACCAAACCGGTTTTTCAAAAACGTGGACAGACATTTTAGACTTGATCTGCGCTCCTGCCGCTTTTACTGCACCAGGGTTGTATCCTGATGAGTTTTATGAGTTTAGGTCAGTTGGAGGCTGGGATGACCCTGTAGACATTGCTGCTAACTTCGAGCGTTCAATTCACGATTTGGACATACGATTTGAGCAAGCCGTCAATCGCACGTTAAGAATAAACTATACGGGATCGCCTAACTTCTTCCCTCTACGCCGCTATAGCGCAATCGGCAATGCTCCGAGATTTGCTAATCAGGACTCCCTGTTTCATTGGAGCGACAAAGCATTTGATCTCCAATGCGCTTTTGACATTCTCTTCAACACTGCAAATATTATCGCTGACAATAACTTGGCGGATATATACAACGAAAGATTTGATGATACGACAGTATACATTGGCTGCTACGATTTGGCGGCGCTAATGGCACTGTTTTGCAGAAGCATTGGTTTGGACGTCGATTTTCTGTACGCCAGGACATTTTTGACGGAAGCTGAAGTTTTCCAGATGACAGGTAAACTTCAATACAATCAGGACGGGAGCTATTACAGGGCGACCCAAGAGGTTACAACAGTTTTTGAACTTGAACCAGAACGCGTTGCTACAGGTGGAGGATTCTTTTCATCACACGCATATAACTGTCTTGAAGGCGGAATTCTCCCAAGAGATCAGCTTGCGCCGAATGCTTTTCCACTGAACTCTGACTATGGAGGAACACCTTCTGAATTTACGGTCCTAACAATATGTATGACTCTCTCGTAGCGCCCAAAGAAGGTCCGCCAGCTTTTAACACGGTTGGCTTCTACTTGTCACAGGGGATACCACAATCTGAAGTTCAGTATTTTAGGTTCATGTTGCAAGACGGATCAAGAAATAGGTTAACTCAGATAATTGCGCCGTTAGGAGATAGGGAATACAAACGCACAAGGCTCTTTCTTTTACCGAGATTGTCTCAACGGTTACGACAGAGAGGTTCTAATTGATCGAAGTAAATGCTTGCCCTATAAAATAAGCAGAGAGAGAGAGAGAAATGAAAAAAATACTCTTCTTTTTATTAATGTTTAATGCCGCCTCTTGTTCGTTATATACCACTCGGGAAAGCGAAGAAGGTGATCATTCAATCCCGCAACAGTATCGAGATGAAAACGAGGCTGAAAGTGAATCCACGCAGGCAAGTCACAGAAACGCCGAAGAACAGGTAGAAAATATTGTAGCAATACTGCGAAAACACGGACGGCACAAAGGAAATGACCGCGAACTGAGGGAGATTGCGAGAAGTTATGCCGATTGGATAGAATACTATAACTTCCCTCGCCGCCCGGCGGATTATTCTGGCGTCATCGTTGGCGTAGACACAAGCAGTAACTTCTTTCTTCCTTCAATCGATGACAGTATTTACGAAGTAGAATACGAATTCTCTGAGGGCGTAGTTGAAGTGGTCGCAAGAGATATCGGCGAGGATGACGTAGTTTTAAGTACAATCAGGATCACTTTTGTGATTACTCAGGACTCTGAGATCGCTTGGCTGCAAACATTAGAGAAGGTCACTCACACAACCATCGGCACGAATGATTACCGCCAGACAGTTTCAGTGTCCGATGATAACGGCGAACCACTATTTGGGGATTTTTGTGTAGATCGACTTTACAGCAGTGCTGAGTATTCCAACGGAAATGTGCTTTCTTATTTTGACACTCATATTGTTCGCTATTTGATGGTCAATAATATTGTCGCTTCAGTTACTTTTACTGAGCCCGAGCCTGGCGAGTCAAGTTTCAATCTCGATTCTGTCACAGATGATCTGGAAATCTATTTAAACCTTTTGCCTATTTTTCCAGATGCGAGTTTGAGCGGCTATCTCCCACATGTGAATTTCGCTATTGAAAAAAAGATCATCTTACCGGGCGAATCTACCTCGTGGTCAGCTTCTATAACTGACGCTTATAGCAATATTAGCTTGCAGGCAGAAAATGTAGATGGCCAATGGAAGTGGACTGGATACCCAAGCGGCGATGTTCCCATTGACAATCATCTGGGCTTCGGGCAGCTACCTCAGACGTCACAAGTAGACTTGCTAAGAGTCAGAGATTTTTTCTCTCCCTACCTGCTTGGCGAGGGAGGTAATGATGGTTCTAATGGACTGCAAATTACAATTCCAGCTAATCATTCACCCGAATTTGGAAATGATGATATCTGGGAGCTTTCAGTATCCGCGTATAATCGTCTTGGATTGTCTGCTACTGCATCTGATTTCTACGTTGTTGGCAAAGAAATTACCCTGAGAATTGAGCAGGAATGCAGAAGATGGAGGAGATTCACTTTTTCTATATCTGAAGTATGGCCAGACGATTCTGTGGGAACTTTCCTGCTGGATGATGATGCTATGACTTTTGAAATGAGGGGGCCAGCACCAGATTTCATCACTTTAGTATGGGATGATGGCAATGTAACTCAAGTAAGGCAATCGGATTTTCGGAATAATACGGCTTACTATGATTCTCATACAACTTCACTGCACGATCTGATAGAGGCACGAGCCATGGTTGCTTATTTTTGGGATGGCGAATTCTCGCTACAGGGAATGAGAAGAAGCGGTGGTGAAGACCAAGACCGCGGTCACGGCAACGACGACGACCGTCACGATGAAGATAACCCCGGTCAAGGTCACGAAGGTCGAGGTGATGACGACGACCACGACAGGGGGCATGGGAACGACGACGATCATAACGACGAGGACAATCCGGGTCGTGGCAACGGGCATGATGATCGAGGTAACGACCATCAGGGAGATGACCGAGACCGGAACGACAATAATGATCGCAGCGACGTACCCGGATGGCGCGACGAGCGCGACGACGATGATCGCGGCCACGGAAACGATGACGACCGCCACGACGATGATAACCCCGGCCGCGGATATGGACGAAGCGATGATCAACGCGGCCACAGAAATGACGACCGCCGCGCTCCGCACAGAGCTAAGGATGGTCCTGGCCACGGTGGCGTAACTGGCTCAGATAGCCGAAGAAGTTAAAGCAAGGATTAGATATGGCGCAAACACATGTAGCAGTTGTAGGCGGCGGTCTTGCCGGACTTTCGTCCGCGATGAAGCTCGTCGAACTCGGAATGAACGTCGATATTTTCTCGATGGTGCCAGTGAAGCGCAGCCACAGCGTATGCGCCCAGGGCGGCATCAATGGCGCCGTGAATACGAAGGGCGAAGGCGACCACCCGGATATCCACTTCTACGATACCATCAAGGGCGGAGACTTCCTCGCGCACCAGGCCTTCGCGAAGGATATGTGCTTCAACGCGCCCGCGATCATCTATCTGCTCGATCGCATGGGCGTGCAGTTCAACCGCACGAACGAAGGTCTGCTCGATTTCCGCAGGTTCGGCGGCACGATGCACCATCGTACAGCGTTCGCGGGAGCAACGACTGGCCAGCAGCTTCTGTACGCGCTCGATGAGCAGGTCCGCCGGGGCGAGGTCGAGGGACGCGTGACGAAGTACGAATTCTGGGAGTTCCTCGACGTCGTGCTCGACGATACCGGCGTTTGCCGCGGACTCGTTGCCTGTAACATGCACACGATGGAGACGCGCGCGTTCCGCGCCGATGCGGTGGTGATTGCGACGGGAGGTCCGGGGCTCGTGTTCGGACGCAGCACGAACTCGATGATCAACACCGGAAGCGCCGCGGCGGCGGTGTACCGCAGAGGCGTCAAATACGCGAACGGCGAGTTCATCCAGATTCATCCCTCCGCGATTCCCGGAGACGACAAGCTAAGGCTGATGTCCGAGAGCGCCCGAGGCGAGGGAGGCCGCGTGTGGGTGAAGGGCGATCCGTCGAAGACCTACCACAACATCGTTACGGGCAAAAATTACCCAGCGATCTCGAAGAACGTCACGCTGACACGCGAGCACGTCGAAGATTGGGAAAACGCGCCGAACGACAAGGACGGCAGGTTCTATTTCCTCGAGGACAACTTCCCGAAGTTCCTGAACCTCGTTCCCCGCGACGTCGGCGCGCGCTGGCTGCACTACGTCTGTTTCGAGCTTGGCATGGGAGTGGGCGGCAAGCACGAGGTCTATCTCGACGTCCGTCCGGACGTAGTGAACGCGGGACCCATGATGCAGGGCAAGACTCCGCTAACGCACGAAACGCTCGAACAGAAGCTTGGCGGCATCCTCGAAATCTACAGCAAATTCGTCGGCGAGGACCCGCACGAAGTCCCGATGCGCATTTTCCCCGCGGTCCACTACTCGATGGGCGGGCTGTGGGTCGATTTCGAAGCCACTGCTAACGATATGCTCGACCGCCACTCCCCGCGGACGCATTCGACGAACATCAAGGGTCTGTACGCCATCGGCGAGTGCGACTATCAGTACCACGGCGCCAACCGCCTCGGCGCGAACAGTCTGCTCTCGTGCATCTTCTCCGGAATCGCCAGCGCGGAGCCGATCAAGACCTGGGTCGACCATCTTCCGCGCACGGCCGCGGAGTGCGACTCGAAGATGTACGACGAAGAACTCGCGAAGTACAAGGCGCGCTTCGACGGCTTCCTCGGTATGAACGGCCCGGAGAATCCGTACAAACTTCACGTCGAACTCGGCGACCTGATGACGAAGAACGTCACGGTCGTCCGCAAGAATCCGGACCTCGAAAAGACGCTCGGGCAGATCGACGAACTGCGTGAACGTTCGAAGCAGATTAATATTCTCGACTCCGGGCGAAGGACGAATCAGGCGCTGCTTTTCGCACACCAGCTCGAAGGATTGTTCGATCTCGCGAAGCTGATCACCCGCGGTGCGCTTATGCGCGACGAATGCCGCGGGAGTCACCACAAGGACGAGTTCGTCATTCCGCAGCCGCCGACGTTCCAGCCGGCAGAGTTCAAGGAGTGGACGCATATGCGCGAGGACAAGGCGAGCGATGAGCAGATCAAAGCGAAGTTCCCGCCGGATCATCTCGAGTACATGAAAAAGTTCCAGGAGCAGAACGACAAGTGGCTCAAGACTACCATCGCCACCTACAAAAATGGCGACGCGGAGATCACTTACGAAGACATCGACCTCAGCTCTATCAAACCCGTCCCGCGCAAGTACGACTGATTCCTGAAGTTCCCCCGTGCTGAGGAATTGCATCGATCGTGGAGTTTTCCGATGACGACGGCGGACTTTGTGGTAGACTATTTTCGTGAACGTTCGGTGAACCACGTGGCACGGACGTCTCGTCCGTGTTTCCACGGGCAAGATGCCCGTGCCACACCCGGAAATCCAGGCAGACGCTTCAATAAGGCGTGGTTCACCGAACGTTCACGTATTTTCAGTCGAATTGGAGGAGTTCAGTGCGCTATAGAATTCAGATCGAGCGTGACGAGGATGGGGTTTACGTCGTCGAATGCCCGTCGCTCCCCGGATGTATATCGCAGGGCGCGTCGCGCGAAGAGGCTATCGACAACATCAAAGACGCGATATCCGGTTACCTCTATAGTCTGAAAAAACACGGAGATCCGATTCCTCCCGCGGTCGAAGAAGTGTTCGTCGAGGTCGAGGCGTGAAGAGGCTTCCAGTCGTCTCTGCGAGTAAGCTGGTCAAAGCACTGTCGAAAGTCGGTTATTCAGTAGACCATCAGACGGGGAGCCATATTATTCTGAGAAATGCACTTCCTCCCTTCAGAAGGCTCACAATTCCCGACCACAAGGAAATTTCGAAGGGAACTCTCAAATCGATCCTCAGGCAAGCCGAGATGACAAACCAGGATCTGATGGAATTGTTATAGTCCCGGTCTCGCAGATACGACTGAGCGGAATTAGGAGTGCTGAATTAGGAATGTATTCATCGGCGCCAGTTTTTTATCATTCCTAACTCCTAACTACTATTTCCTAATTTTCCCAAGCACCAGCACGGCGTTGTGCCCGCCGAAGCCGAGGGAGTTCGAGATCGCCACGTTCACTTCCTGCTCCCGAGCCTTGTTCGGCACGTAGTCGAGATCGCATTCCGGGTCCGGAGTATCGAGGTTGCGCGTCGGGTGGACGATTCCGGTCTCGATTGTTTTCACGCACGCGATGGCCTCGATCGCTCCCGCGGCTCCGAGGGAGTGACCCAGCATGCTTTTGGTCGACGAAATCGCGAGTTTTCGCGCGTGGTCTTTGAAGACTCTTTTCACGATCGCGGTTTCAGTCTTGTCGTTCAGAGGTGTGCTGGTTCCGTGGGCGTTTACGTAATCGACGTCCTCCGGATTCACCCCCGCGTCCGCAAGCGCGATGATTGTCGCGCGCGCGCCGCCGCGGCCTTCGGGGTCGGGAGCGGTGATGTGGTGCGCGTCCGCAGTCTGTCCGAAGCCGAGGAGTTCCGCGAGGATTTTCGCGCCGCGATTTCGCGCGTGTTCGAGCGTCTCGATAATGAGGATTGCCGCGCCTTCGCTCATCACGAACCCGCTTCGGTTAAGATCGAACGGTCTTGACGCCTCCTCCGGACTATCGTTGCGGTCCGCGCAGAGCGCTTTCATACTCGCGAAGCTCGCAACCGCAAGCGGCGTGATAGGCGCTTCGCTGCCCCCCGTTACGCACGCGTCGCACGCGCCCGCGCGGATAAGCGCGAGCGCCATCCCGATCGCGTGGTTCGCGCTAGAGCACGCGCTCACGGTAGAGAAGCACGGCCCGCCGAATCCGTAGTCGAGGCTGATCTGCGCGCTGAGAGCGTTCGCCATCAGTTTCGGCACCGTGAACGGACTGACCCGCGACGGCCCTTTCGCCTGCAACACCGCCTCCTCCGCGATGATCGTTTCGAAGCCGCCTATGCCCGTGCCGGTGATCGAACCGACGCGGCTTTTGTCGACGTCCGCGCTGCCAAGACCGCTCTGTTCGATCGCCTCCTTCGCGGAAACCATTCCGTACTGACAATATATGTCGAGCCTGCGTGCGGCTTTCCGGTCCAGATATTGTCCGACGTCGAAATCGCGGACTTCCGCGGCGATGGTCACCGGAGAGTTCGACGGGTCGAACCGCGTTATTCGCGACACCGCGCTGTTCCCGCCGACGAGATTGCTCCAGAGCGGGCCTACGCCCACTCCAAACGGAGTTACCGCGCCGATGCCGGTGATAACGACCCTTCTGTGGTTCATATCCGCCTCGATTCCAGTGGGAGCGCGGACGTCCTCGTCCGCAAAATCGATTTGGCGTCCTCGCCAGATCGATAAGTAAGCGCATCGATCACAATTTCAGAAGCCGTGGCAGAAATAGCGCAGCCGGGACGGATGCGCTCCCGGGCACATCCCGTGAACGGCCACCAAATTTTTAACCACGGAACACACGGAATACACGGAAAAATTAAACAGAAGTGCGCGTCCGCTTATGGAGTCGAAGTAGGTTTCGAAAAGCCGAGAGTCCATGAGGAATCGGCGCAACGACTTGTAAAGGCTTTCCACGGAATTCAAATTCGAATCTCGTTGTTGACTCCCCGGGTGGTGGATTTATGCTGGCCTGTAGATGCAATTTGGCACTGGAAGGAGGAGGGCATGACTCCAAAAATTCTGATCGCGGACGGCCTCGCGCAGGAGGCGAAGGACAAACTCGTCGAAGCCGGGTTCGACGTGGATTTTCTGCCGAAGATAACTCCCGACGAGCTGCTGGCAAACATCGGGAAGTACGACGGCGTTCTCGTTCGCAGCCGGACGCAGATGACGCGTGAGGTCATCGATCGCGGCAAGCGTTTGAAGGTCATAGGTCGCGCGGGCGTCGGCGTGGACAACATCGACAAGAACGCCGCGACCGAAAAGGGCGTGCTCGTTATGAACACTCCCGACGGAAACACGATCAGCGCCGCGGAGCACGCAATCGCGATGATGCTCAGCCTCGCGCGGCATATTCCCCGTGCGCAGATGTCGATGGACCGCGGCGAGTGGGACCGCAAAACCTTCCTCGGCGTCGAACTCAGCGGAAAGACCGTCGGAATCGTCGGACTCGGCAAGATAGGCAGGATCGTCGCGAAAAGAGTCCGCGGATTCGACACGACCCTCCTTGGCTACGATCCGTTCCTGTCCGAAGACAGCGCGGTGAAGCTCGGGATCAAGCTGACGAGCATAGACGAGCTTTGCGAGCGAAGCGATTTCATAACGATCCACACGCCGCTTAACGACGAGACGCGGAACCTTTTCGACGAAAAGCGGCTGCTTTCGTGCAAGAAGGGCGCGCGTATAGTCAACTGTGCCCGCGGCGGGATCGTGAACGAAACCGATCTTCTGAAAGTGCTCGACGCGGGTCATCTCGCCGGCGCGGCGCTCGACGTTTACGAAACCGAGCCGCCCGCGGAGGACAGTCCGCTCAGGCATCATCCGAAGGTCGTGTGTACGCCGCACCTCGGCGCGAGCACGATCGAGGCGCAGGAAAACGTCGCGGTGGACGTCGCGGAGCAGGTCGTCAAGTTCTTCAAGACGGGCGAGATCGTGAACGCGATCAACCTTCCGCCGGTGCCGCCGGGGACGATGCGAAAACTTGGCGCGTACATTCCGCTCGCGGGCAAGCTCGGGAAGTGGCTCGGGCAGCTTGTCGCGGGCGGCGTGAAGAACATCGTGCTCGAAATCGCGGGCGAAATTTCCGAACTGACCCTCGATCCGATAATCGCGAGCTTCCTGCAGGGATTCCTGACGCGCACCGGGTCCGAAAGCGCGAACGTCATCAACGCGCGTCAGCTCGCGGACGATCGCGGCATCACGCTTTCCATCGCGAAGACGGGCTACGCCGATCACTACCTGAGTCTCATTCGCGCGCACCTCGGAGGCGAGGAAGGCAGCGAAAGCGTCGCGGGGACGATCTTCGGAAGCGACGTCCAGCGCATCGTCGAGATCGGCGGCTACACCTGCGACGCCGACCCCTCTGGCTGGATCGTTCTCGCGCGGTATCCCGACACGCCGGGACAGATCGGGAGCATCGGCACCATCTTTGGCTCAGCGGGGATCAACATTGCGAACATGGCCGTCGCGCGGAAAGAGGCCGGCAAGGAAGCTATCGCGATCATCGGCGTCGACACTGAGCCTACCGCGGAAGTGCTCGCGCAAATCGCTGCGAGGCATGCTGACGCCAGCGTGAAGAAGCTGTATATTGAAAAGTAGTGGCGAGTGGTAAGGAAAAAGTGCCGGGGACTTCAATCGTCTGACATTGAGATTCCTGGATTTGACTCCTCGCGCAACTCTATAACGGGAAAGTCCCCGGCACTTGCGGTTTCCGGTGCTTATTCGACAGCATCGAGTAGTGAGTGGCCAGGGGTTAGTTTTTAGGCTTGTAACTAACCGCCCGAATCTTGAAACTGTTTTCTGGACCTTAACCCCTGATCCCTAAATTGCCAGAAGAACTTGAACAGCAGGAGTCGCCGGCGGAATACGTTCCGTCCGAGCGCGTCAAACGAAGATTGCAGACGCTCTCCGGCGTCGGGATCCTGAAGGCGCACGCGAGGGAACTTATCGCGCTGCGAAGGAACGAAGACGCGACATACGAGGATTTGCTCGCACTGCTCCGAAGAAACGGCGCCCTCGCGGCGATCGTATTCTTCAAGGCGCAGGAGTTCATGCCGAGGCTCGAGGACAAGCCGGAGACGCTGGCGGACGCGGTTTATTCGCTCAGACTTCCGCGGGCGCAGGATGTGATCGAGATGATCGGCGTGCCGGAGATTCTGGAGCCGTTCACGCCGAGCGAGGTCAGCGCGTGGGAAAACTGGTTCGACCACACGTACTACGTCGCAAACGTTGCGTCGAAGCTCGCGAGCCTCGTCGGCGCGGGCGAGGAGAGCGCGTACCTCGCGGGGCTGATCCACGACGTCGGCGCGATGATGCTCGTGAGCGCGTATCCGGACCTCGCGAAGGAGAACTGGCACAAGATCATCTACCACGGAATCGAGGCTCACATCTGGGAGCAGGAGACATTTGGCACGCATCACGCCCAGTTCGGCGGGCTTGTCGCGAGCGAATTCGGAGTGAAGCGGTCGATCACCGAGATCCTCGTAAACCACCACGACTACGGCTACGATTTCCAGTGCCAGAACAGCGTTATCGTGATGCTCGCGGACGACCTCGTCAAGATGAAGGGCCACGGCAAGTTCGCGAAGAAGGAACTCGTGATTCCCGACCGCGAATCCCTTCCGTCGAAACGCCTCTGCGAAACGTTCTCTTCGATGTTCAAGCAGTTCCGCGTGGACCAGCTTCTAGAAATGACCGCGGACGTGATCGCGGAATGCCGGTCTGTGACCGCGGAGTACCGCTACTGATCCCGCCGGCGATACGACCAGACGTCGTTTTCCTCGCCGTATTTGAAGCCGCCGGCGATCCAGATGCCGTCATTCCAGGTTGCGATCCCGAAGCTCCTGTCCCACAGCGGGCCGTAGTTTTCTTCCTTCCAGTTTCTTCCGTCCGCGGATGAATATAGGCAGCTATCCGCAGCAATCCACAGCCGGTTGTCAAACACAACGCCGTTCGCGTCCCGGCAGGGTTCCCAATCGGCGTGCTCTATCACAAGCGACCAGTTTCTTCCGTCTGACGACGACCATACGTCGTTGACGTATTCAGGCCTTTTGAATTGATCGTTAACATGTACTCTTCCGCCGTAGATCCATAATCTTCCTTTGAAGGAAGCGGTTGCGAATTCGACCCGCTTTTCCCAGGGAGTGTTGTCTGTTTCGAGTTTCCAATGGACTCCATCGGAAGAAGACCAGACGTCGCGCGTGATTCCACTCTGATCTCTTAATCTCCGATAAGCAGCATCGGTACCGGCATCATCCTCTGAAGGCTCGAACCTCATTTCGTATCCGCCGATGATCCAAAGCTTTTCATTAAACAATACGACGTTAAAATCCCTGCGTCTCGTCCAGGGCGCAGACTCTGTTTCGCAGCGCCACTCGACTCCGTCAACCGAAGACCACACGTCGTTTCGGAAACACTTCGTGTAGCTGAAATCTCCGTGAGACGATCTCTCTTGTATATGTTCCTCGGATTCAAAGCCGCCTAAAATCCAGAGACGGTTTTTGAACACGATTGCCTCAAATCCGTGTCTGAATCCCCATGGCGCGCGGTCAGTTTCGAGCTTCCAGTCTTTTCCGTCGATAGAGGACCAGACCTCGCTGAAATACTTGTCGTCGCCGCCGCTGAGACCCAGATAGCCGCCTAGAATCCAGAGCTTGTTTCTGAAACTCAGGAACCCGTGCCCCGTTCTCGGCAGCCACGGCTTCGTCGACGGCGTCGGCGTCCAGGTTTTGCCGTCCGTCGTCGACCACACATCGTCGAACCATTTGTTGTAGTACCTTCCACCAAGCGACCAGATTCTGCCTTTGAACACAGCGCAGGAGAATCCAAATTTGATGTCCCACGGCGCGCGGCTGACGAGTTCCCATTCGATGCCGTCCTTCGATGACCAGATGTAGTTACCGATGTTCATTGAATGTTCGGCTTTCTCTGTCGCCCAGCCGATAATCCAGAGTTTACCGTCGTACGAGAGCAATTCGTGATATTCAGCTTCAGCGATGAACTTTCCCTCGCCCTGAGGCATTTCCCAGGTGATACCGTCAAAGGAGCGCCAGACCTCGCCGCGGTGGGAATCGTCATACCCGTCGGAGCCGATCGCATAGAGCGCGCCATTCATTTCGACGACGGTTTCATTGCCGGATAGGCTCCATGGAAGCGATTCCGTCTCGCATCTCCAGTTCACGCCGTCTTCGGTAGACCACGCGTCTTTCCATGTTTCCACGACTTGTCTGTCATCGCTGTCAAAGTAAATGTTCTTCAGTCCTCCGAACAACCAGAGCCGTCCGCGAAAGGCGACGGTGTTATGCTCTTCGCGCGCGCTCCACGGCGCGTTCGCGGTTTCGAGCATCCAGTGAATCCCGTCCGGCGAAGACCAGACGTCGCATTTCTTATTACCGTCAAACCTCTCAAACGTATTGCCGCCGGTAAGCCAAAGACGACCGTTGAATTCCGAGATACTGTAACCCGTCCTCAGGCCCCACGGAGTCCAGCCTCTTTCGAAGGTCCACGTATCGCCGTCGGTAGAGGACCAGACATCGCCGAGCAGGTAAGGTTCGTATCCGAGCCCTCCAAAGAGCCATAGTTTGTTCTGGAATTCGATTGCTTTCGCTGACCATCTCGGACTCCATTTTCGCAGGGACATCTCTGTCCACGAATTTCCGTCTTTCGATCGCCACGAGTCATCGATTGTGCCTCCAACGATGCAACCGCCGTCGATCCATAATTGGTCATCGAAAACGACTCCAGCGTGGTCGCTTCGCGGCGCCCAATCCGCAGCGGGATTTTCGAGCTTCCAATTAACCCCATCATCGGACGACCAGACGTCATTGAACAATCGAGCGCTTGGCAGGTTTGAGGCACCCCCGAGAAGCCAAAGCTTATCATCGAGTTCCAGAATTTCGTAACTGTTCCTTCCAGCCATCAGCGTAGATTGAGCTTCTTCTCTCCAAATGATTCCATCGTCAGAGCTAAACACCGATTCACCGAACACCCAAAGTCGATTCTTGAAAGCGATCGCATTCGAAACCGCCATCGCTCCATATAGAGCGTTCTCTGTTTCACAGCGCCAATCTATACCATTGTCAGTGGACCAAATATCGCTGAGTCTGTTTAAGAAATACCTGGCGTCAAGCGTACTTGTGCCTTCCCATCGGGTTTGCATTCCACCGAAAATCCATAGACGATCGTTAAAAACTGTTAACGAATGGAATTTTCTTCGCGGGAACGGTGCGACTTCGCAAATGAGTTCCCAATTCGATCCGTCGGACGAGCACCATACATCAGAAAGTTCGCTGTATGCACTTCCCCGCGGCGCTGTTCCGCCGATCACCCACATCCTGCCCTTGAAAACAGCCGCGTCGAACCCGGACCTTATAGACCAGTGGTCTGAATAAGGAACTTCATCCCAGGATACTCCATCCTCAGAATGCAGAACTTCGGAGGAATGGCTTCCGCCGAGAATCCACATCTTCTCCCTGAAGACGAGCATTTTGTGGTTCTCTCTTTTGCGCCGCGTCGTTTCCTTGTCCTCGCGACGCCACAACCGCTCGTCAGGCATGTTGTCTTCCGGTGCGTTTATCGTCTCTCGTCTAGAGGAGAATTCCTCTATGCGGATTTGCTTTTCGATACAACCGCAAAGGATTGCTATGAAAATCGGGAGGAAAATTATACGCGTTAGCATCTTCAGATCCGCGCTTTACAATTCGGGATGGATATCTCATCAATGCTACCGCACATTTCCTTTCGTGCGAGTCATTTCTGCAATTCGACGCTGCGCGCTTTGCCGAAGGTCAGAAGAAAGTTTCGTCGGTGTCGCGCTCCTGTACCGCGTTTTCCTGCCGCGATTCGTCTTTATCGTGCCCTGACGTCGCTGCGCCGCCCGTAAGCGAAAGTTCGATCGTGCTCGGCGCGACCTTGCCGCGTCCGAGGCGCAGCGCGAATCCCCGCAGGAATAGAAACGGTCCGAGCATCGCGAACCCGCAGAAGAACGTCGCAAGCATCTGGTGCGGCGCGATCACCACAAGCAGAACGATGAAAATCAGCAGCACGAGATGACTCGGATGCCGCTTTCCGCTGACCAGCCAGCTTGCGAAATGGACGTACCGCACACGGCTGACCATCAGCACCGCGACGAGGAACGTCACGGTCGGAAACAGAATCGCAACGACGTTCAGGTAGTCGGATTCCGCTACGACCTTGTGGATGATGAAACCGTTCTCGTAATCGAAGAACAGCAGCACAAGCGTCGCGATCACTCCCGCCGCGGCGGGGGAGGGAAGGCCTGTGAAGCTGCTGTGACTCTCCGCGCTGGTATCGTTTCCGACGTTGAACCTCGCGAGCCGCAGAATCGCGCATATCGGGTAGAACACGCACACCGCCCATAGAACGCGTCCGCCGGTCGTTCCCGCCGCGAAGCCCCACGCGATGTCGATGTGAATCATCGGCACCACCTTGTAGATCAGCGCGGCGGGCGCGACGCCGAAAGTGATCGCGTCGCTGAGGCTGTCAAGCTCGCCGCCGAACTCGGACGCGGTCTTCGTCAGACGCGCGACCTGGCCGTCGAAGACGTCGAAGATCATCCCCGCGAGGATCAGCCACGCCGCGTACGCGAGATGGCTGAGGTTCCCGCCTTCCGCGTACAGACTTTCGGCATTGATCACGAAAAAAATCGCAGCGACGCCGCAGACCAGATTCCCGAGGGTTATGAGGCTCGGGAGGATGTTTATCCGAACGATCCGCGGCCTCTTCATCCTGAAACGGAACCGCTTCAGCCTGCGCGTGCGCTTCGTGCCTGACTTTGGCTCTTCGGCTTCTACAGGCTGCGCGGCCGGGACCGCGTTTTCACCAGATTTGATTTCAGGTACTTCGCCCATATCGTGTCTTCATTTCGTGTCTGCGCTATCCTCGGTTTAAACAATCGCTTACGTGTTTCGATCCAGAATCCTGCCGATGACGGTCAATCCTCCTTTGACTGAGTCGCCTCTTTTCGCGTCGATTTCGTGTTTGACCGATTTCGGAATCCACAGTTCCGTCCTCGATCCGAACTTGATCATACCGTAGCGTTCGCCGCGGGAGTAGGCCATTCCTGCCTCGCATGGACAGACGATCCTCCGCGCGATCATTCCGGTGATCTGCTTGACGAGAAACCTCAGCCCGAGTTCCTCGTTTTCGAAAAGGACGGCCGCCTGCTCATTCTCGGTTTCCGCGCGGGGGTTGAACGCGGCGAGCATTTTTCCGTGCTTGTAATCGACGCTGACGACCTTCCCCGCGAGCGGCATACGGTTGACGTGGCAGTTGAACACGGAAAGAAAAATCCCGACACGTACCGCCGGTTCCTTCAGGAAGGGGCACTCCGCGAATTCGGTCACGTCGGTCACGACGCCGTCGGCGGGAGATACGATCGTCCGCGAGTCGCCCGGCGTTTCGCGGTCGGGGTCGCGGAAGAAGCTGAAAACGAAAATCCAGAGGGCGAAAAGCGCGCCCGCGACGACGTACAGCCAGACCACGTTCTCGGACCGCGCGAAATACGCGCACACTCCCGCGCCGCCGAGGAAGAGGAGGGTGCTCACGAAGAGTTCGCCGCGTCCGTGTGGAGTGAATTTCAGTTTCATTGGCGAGGGTTCCGGCGTTACCTTTCCGCAGGCTGGCAGCCACACGGAACTTTGTAGTCCGGGTACTGTTAAAAGTCAAGGACGGGGGAAGAACGAAGAAATTGGGACTTGCGCGAACGAATCACCAATGGCAACATGCTTCGGCGCTTTCATCCGCAGTAATATTACAAATAATGATACTTGTCCCGAATTATTTTCAAGCTTTCAAGTTTGCAGGAACCCCACCGGAGTTGTTTCTTGATAATTTAGCTGCTATATCGGCTGCGTTGTGTTCAAAGGCGATAATTCGATGAGTGTTTCTCCAGCCAATTTCTGGCATTCCTTAGCCATTCGTTCGCTTTCGGTTATGAGGTTGCACATAGCCATAGATCTCTTTTGGCGCCTCCGCTGGTCGCTCCCATCATCTGAAATCGGGTCATAGTTTCCAGAGAATGAGAATCCGAATTCATAGGATAGTGGAATTTCGATCCCGATTTCTACAAAGACTATTTGGCTCACCGGCATCGAGCTAAAAGGAACTTCTAACTTGACAGAATTGTCATCCTCGCGAAGCGTTGCTGATCCTTGTGCCCTTGTTCCGAATTCCGGCGCCTCCCTCCGCTGAATCGAATCCCACTTTCCATGAACGAACACATTCCTTATCGCGTAGAGCCGCTTCATTTTTTCCAGGACGCCGTCATCTAGGCCATACGCTTCAACCAGTTTCCGCTGCTTTTCAACTCGCTTCCGAGGATTATACTCCATTGCATTCAGCTTCGGTTTTACATCTCCTGTCTCCAGACAAAAGACGGACACCGTGCCGCCGCTCAGGATCAGTTCGACCGCCGCTTCTACCGATGCATCGTACATCGCAATTGCGGCATGAGGTGAACGGTCCTGCAGGCACTTTTCCGCTTGGTGAAACAGAAAACTGGTAAAATCGCAATGCAGTCTGCGAAGCGCTTTGCTTACTTCTGGATCGACTACTACGTCACTCATCAGGCAATCTCCATTATATTATGTATATATGCTGCTGTTCTCGTTTAATAGCGAAGGGTTAAACCTAGTGTTGAAATTCGTAAAGTAGAGGCGAATCGAAAGAGTCAGTTCGCAGTAGCTAGCGAATCTACCTCGGACTTACTGAGAACTGGAATGTGAAGTACCACCGAGCTGCAAGATAGGTGAATACCTTCGTTATTTTGTTGGACATCTATCACCGGGAGACCGTCAGTTTTTATCTGAGGATTGTGGATTCTCAGGTAAGCGGTTCCCACATCAATGACTTGGCCACCTATCGTGACGCTGTCCCTGTCTTCGAGCTTGTCGATGAATTTTGCGCCGTTTTCAATTAGTGCTCTAATCTCCTGGATTACGCCATCCTCCTCGGCCGTCAGATAAAGACTGGATTCTCCTATAATTTCTACACTGCCGTTATTTCTGATGGCGTGGAAAAGGCGCTTGAGAATCTGCAGGTCCAGATCAAGGAGATTTTGACCTGGAAGGATATTGACGCCGAATGTATCGTTTACGTCGGCGATCCACTTGCACATTTCGATCTGGTAGTTCTCCGGGAGGTCTCGGGACGAGGTCTCGGAGGTCTCGGGAGGTCTCGGGACAGGCTTTACTTTTTCGTAATGTTTTTGGCATTGTTCATCGGTCTGCCGAGAAGTTTGAGAGTAATTTTACAGAAAAGCAAGGCCTGTCCCGAACGCGAAATTTTTTTATGTCCGGAATTCCTTCGCGCTGCGAGGTAAACCAGCGGGCGGCTAAGCGCGCTCGAAAACGCTGCTCAATTTTTTGGACAACTAATCCGAAAACGGCTCTGTCGAGTATCTGTTAATAACTCGGCGCGCCGCTACCCGCCTAACTTAGGAGGCTGAAAATAATAAGTTGTACATCTCGCATCTCACCTTCACGCCATCTTCGCTCCGCGCTCGGTCGCAAAATCCTCACCGGAACTATGGCTACGCTTCCGGTTTTGCTTCCTCGCGCGAATCGAACCTGACATAAATCTGAGCGCGATTTTGTACAACT
>JANLHZ010000232.1 GCA_024653775.1 Planctomycetota bacterium
AATTCTCTGCGAATCTCCGCGCTCTCCGCGTCTCGGCGCTGAAGAACTGCGAGGACGCCGGTTTTGTAATTCAGGGAATGTGATTCACCGAACATTTACGAGTCGTAAAATAATAAGTTACCTAAAATCGCGCTCAGATTTGCGACAGGTTCGTTTTGCGCGAGGAAGCCAAACCGGAGTCGTAGCTATAGGTCCGTCGAGCCATTATCTCGACGTTATGGGGCGACCGAGTGCGAAGCGAAGATGGCGTGAAGATGTGATGCGAGATAGGTAAGTTATTGTTTTGCGACTCCTAAACATGCGATTCCCCCAAAAAATAAAAATCCGCGCACTACTATAATCGAACACAAAAATCCTGGCCAGGATGAGTTCGACAGGATCAGGAGTCTGATCGCAAAGAAACTTTTCCGTGAGGTCGCAAGGCCAAACGATGCGGGTTTCAAAGCGGTCAGGCACCTCGGGCGGCCGCCCGACCTTTTCCTGTCCTCTAATGAAAAGAGGGCAAAAGGTAAGCCGGAAGCGCGGGGACGATGTGTCCCTGGCGCGGAGGGTCTATTGTTTTGGAGTCCGGGCACAGGTTCGCGAGCGTTTCTACAAACATTCCGCTCCTACGGAGCTGCGCGGAGTGGTACGGGCATCTTGCCCGTGGTTTCAAGGGAATGTGCGGACGAGGACGTCCGCGGTCCCGGGTCTGGCTCGCCCCTCGCCCCTCGCCCCTCGCCCCTCGCCCCTCGATCCTCGATCCTCGCCCATGTGTTTCACCGAACTGATACGAGAGCGCGTCGCGGTCCTGAATAGGTTTTCCACCGGGCTTGTAGGTTGCCTACGCTCCGTGGTAACTTTCTTGCCTGTAAAAACCTCAGCCGCCCTCGACCCCATTGGAGTGCCCTTTCGGTGCAGAGATTCAGTTTCGAACAGTTTTTGTCGATTCCGGAGTGCCATTCGCCTTCGATGAGTCCGCTTGGAAAGTGGGTCGTTTACTTAAGCGACGTCACCGGCTCCGACCAGATATGGCGCGCGCCGGTTTCGGGCGGTCCGCTCTGGCAGCTTACCGACTTCGAGGACCGCGTGATGGAGGTCCACTGGTCGCCCACGGGAGATTACCTCCTGTTCGGCAAGGATACGGGCGGAAACGAACGACTCCAGATGTATCTGATGCACCCGGACGGCAAACACACCATCCCGATCGACGAGGACCCAGGCGTCATCCACGTCATCGGCGGATTCTCCCACGACGGAAAGCGAGTCTCCTTCGCCTCGAATCGCAGATCGAGCCAGCATTTCGACATCTGCGTGTTCGACATCGCCACCGGAGTCATAACGACCATCTGCGAGACCGACGGCGTCTACAAACCCGAAATCTGGTCGCCGGATTGCGAGCACATGATCGTCAGCAAGCGCAGGTCGAACCTCGACGACGATTTCTTCATTCTCGACGTCAAGACCGGAATGATGAGCTGCATCACTCATCACGAAAACGAGGAGATCATCTTCCAAAGCCCGCGTATGGTTCCGGGAGAAAACGCGGTCTACGTCCTGACGAACTGGGACACGGAGTTCATCGGGCTTGTGCGAATCGATCTCGAAACCCTCGAGCGCACTCCCGTGTACACTCCTTCCTGGGACGTGGAGCACTTCGTAATCTCCCGCGACGGTCGCTGGATGGCGCTCGTCGTCAACGAGGACGGCTGCTCCAAACTGATGATCCAGCGAAGGCGCACGAAGGGCTGGAAGATTCCGCCTGCGATTCCGGTCGGCGAAATAACCAAGCTCACGTTCAGCTTCAACGGAATGCATCTCGCGTTCTGCCTGACGAGCGCGACGGAGCCAAGCGCGATCTACTCGTACTCCCTCGACATTCACCGGCTCTACAGACTGACTCCGCTCGATACTTCCGGAATCCCACCAGAGACTTTCGTCGAGCCGGAGATCATCAGGTTCGAGAGCTTCGACGGACGCGAAATCCCCGCGTTCTTCTACCTCCCACACGGCGCAAAGCCTCAGGACCGATTCCCGGTGATAATCGACGTCCACGGCGGACCAGAGGGACAGCGCAGGACCAACTTCGCGCCGACGTTCCAGTATTACCTTAGCTGTGGGTTCGCGGTGTTCTCCCCGAACAATCGCGGCTCCACCGGCTACGGCAAGGAGTATTATCGCCTCGACGACAAGGACCGGAGAGCGGAAAGCATCCGCGACGTCCAGTACGGCGCCATGTGGCTGAAGAAGTGCGGGTTCATCGATCAGGCCAAAATCGTCCTCACGGGGACGAGCTACGGCGGATTCGTGGTGCTCTCCGCGATCACTAATTACCCGGACCTCTTCGTCGCGGCGGTGGACGTGGTCGGCATCGCGAACTTCAGGACGTTCCTCGAAAACACGACGACGTGGCGAAGGCGCATCCGAGAGGGCGAATACGGAAGTGTCGAAGAGTTCGGGGATTTTCTCGACAGCATCAGTCCGATCCACAAGGCGCACAACATAAACTGCCCGCTGCTCGTCATCCACGGAAGAAACGACCCGAGGGTGCCGCTGATCGAGGCGGAACAGATCGCGACCCGCGTCCGCGACATAGGCGGAATCGTCGAACTACTCGTTTTCGACGACGAAGGGCATTCGCTGACGAAACGCACGAACCGTATCGCCGCCCAGGCGAAGATAATGGAGTTCCTGAACAACTTCGTGCTCGACAAGGACGTATTCGGAAAGTGATCCAGCGGCAAATTATACATTATATTCGTACCGTCTACGAATTATTCGTGTTATTTTGATCGGCATTGATAATCGTACATTAAATTCGTAGACGGCACGAATATAATGTTAACTTGGTTAAGCGCGGTTCGTGGTCATTCCGAATCCGACGACGACTTCTCGACCGTTCGTTCCCACTGCTCCTTGAACAGCTTGCGCGCGTGGTGAATCCGCCAGCGCACCGTCTGATAGTCGATCTCCAGAATCTCGGCGATCTCCTTGCCGGGAATGCCTTCGATATCTTTCAGAACCAGGATTGTGCGGTATTTGTCTGGAAGCGTATCCAATATCTTGTATACGTTTCGCTTGCGTTCGCCCTGACTGACGTAACTCTCCGGCACATCGTCCGAGGACGGAAACAGAACGAGCGTCTCGTCCGGAACGATGCGCATCCTATCGCGCTTTCTTATGAAGTCGATACTCGTGTTCACCGCGATGCGCGAAACCCAGGTATAGAAGCTCTTCTCGATGTCGAAATTCGAAAGGCTCTTGAACGCGCGGGTAAAGGTCTCCTGCGTCAGGTCGCTCGCCTCGTCCCAGTCCTGCACCATCTGATACGTGATCCAGAGCGTGCGCTTCTGGTAGCGCTCCACTAGCACGCCGAATGCGTCGACGTCGCCGCCGAGGCAGCGCGCCACGGCTTCGGAATCGGTGATCTCTGGTACCTTTTCAGATTCCGTCATAAGAAAAGAAGGTTTCGCCTTGGATAATTATATCGTAACCGTTCACAGGGGTGGGATCGCGGACGTCCTCGTCCGCAAAATCCATCAGGCGTCCTCGCCTGATGGATACGCATCGCTAACGAGAGACCTAGACGCCACGCGCAGGCGAGACGCCTGCACTCCCAGGGAAACCCCGTGGACGGTTGCATTATATCAACGGGCGCGGGATTTGTCCCTAGCATTATTGCTCCGCTACCTGACTTCGAACCACGTCCGACTCCTTGCGGCGGGGATGTTGCTGCGATTCAGATCGCGGAATATCAGCTCGATCTCGTACTTCCCGGGCTGGGCGTTCTGCGGGACGTCGAGCGGAAACGCAAGGTGGAACGTCGGACCGATTTCCGGATTCGACTCGCGCTTTGGATACCGAAAAGGCCTGCGGGTCGAGTTCGCGGTGAGTTCTTTCGCCGCGGACAGCCACGACGCGCGCGCGCCTTCTTCGCCGAAAATATCGAGGTCGATTTCGATGTTAATCATAGGCGACGGATTTCCCGGAGTCGTGATCGCCGCGACGTAGCTGACCTCGACGTAGAAATCGATGCGTTCGCCTCGTCTGTACCGTCGCTCATCGACCTGCGTATACTGCCCGAGTCCAGAGATGCTGAGCGCCGGGCAGAAGTTGTCGAGTCTCACCGGAACGTCCTTCAGAAGTTCGTCCTTCAGCCAGCGGGAATAGTTGAGCGCGTCCGCGTTCTGCCCGAGTCCGCGGGAAATGTGCACGAGGATCGAGTTCCGCCACCAGTCGTCCCTTCCAGGCGGCAGATGCTGGTTTAGAAGCGTGAGCGCCTCCTCCCCGCGGTTCTGGAGCACGAGCATCCAGATAAGTTCCTTCGCGGTCTGGACGTCTCCGCTGTCCTCGAGAAGTTCACTCAGGCGATCAATCTGCGCGTTCCTGAGGTCAGAGAGGCTGAGGTCATCGGTGGACGTCACGGCACTGTCCGAGGCATTCTGCCGGGAAGGCTCCGCAGCCGCGGGCACCGGCGCGGGCGCGCTGACTCCAAGCGACGGGTCTTCGTCCGGAATCGAAAAAGCAGTCGTGTTAGGGAACTTTATCTCGTCCTTGTACCTCATAATCTCGTTCGTCAGGTGTATTATCATGTTGTAGAGTTCCCGCGCCTGCTCGAGGTTTCCGCCTTCCCGCACGCGGCGCTGGTACTCAAGCGCGATGTACATTCTCGCGTACGCAGCGTGCTCGTGGGCGCGACTAATCTCCTCGTGCCAGATCGACGCGTCCTGCCGCATCACGTCGCGGATCGTGATCGCGTTGTTGAGCGCCTTTTCGCCGCGATCCCACCGCTCGCTAGCTGCGCGGTAATAATCGTAGACTTCCGGGTCGGGCACGAGCACAAGAAACTCCGGATCGCCTTCCTCGGTTGCCGAGGCGCTCGCAGCAGTTGGCGTCGGCTCGTTCTCTTCGTCCGACTCGAAAAACGGCTCGTCCTCCGGGCTTGGATTGATGTCGATAACCTCGGTTTTCGGAGTTGTGCCGCACCCGAAAATCGCCTGCGACCAGCATAGAGCGAGAATGAAGAGATTTATTTTTTGCATCGCGAGAATCCATCAAACGGTGAGAGGTCAATGTCTTAAGAAACTATCGTGGGCTCCTCGGACCGCGGACGTCCTCGTCCGCACAAGCCGTCAAACGTCTCGTTTGACGGCTCCGAAGTGTCGGTTTCGCCTGCTTGAGATAGCTTCTAAGTTACATGTGGATTATATCGTGCGCGACGATCCATAAAAATTCGCGCGATATTTTTTAGGGTTCGTGTTTCGTGGCGGATTGTCAGGGTTTTGCGCGCGAAGGATAACATCCGCATTCACGGCTCACATCGAGCGTCTGTACTTCCCCCCCGCGAAGTAGAGCACGTCCGAGATTTCGCCAAGGGAGCAGGTCTGCACAGTCTCCATCAGCTCCGCGTAGAAGTGCCCGCCCGCGAGCGCGACCTTCTTCAGCGTTCTATTCGATTTAATCGGGCTTATCTGTATACCGACTTCATAACTGTCTCCTAGACGGTGTATAATCGTTTCGGGTAATGAGATGTGTCGATTATCGTCGACGCCGTTATTAGAGGCTGCGCTGAATGATACCAAACTGGAATGCCGCAGGCGTGTTACCGCCTATCAGACCCGGATTCCCTGGGGAGACCGTCAATAGATCGCCATATCGCGTTTCAACTTACCAACTAGTTGACCGCTTCGGAAATACGTCGGAGCGACTTTTAATATTGCAAGGATTGCTTGACTACAGAAAGGCTCTCTATGAAGCGAAGATAACAAGTGGTTTCCAATGGATCGACGGCAGTTTTGTGGAGCAAGTAGAGAATCTAGAGTCCCGCGACCCGAACGATGTGGATGTGGTGACATTTTACGACCTGCCTGATGGAGTCGATCAATATGATCTCGATAAAATCTTGGGCGATCTATACGATTCCGATAAGACGAAAGAAAAGTATCGAGTTGATGCTTATTTTCAGGTTCTAGGCAAGCCGATTTCATCAGTCTATGTCAGAAGAGTTTCGTATTGGTACAGTATGTGGTCGCACAGACGAGACGGACTGTGGAAGGGGTTCTTAGAAATCGATCTGAGTTCAGAAGAAGACAAGAAGGCTTTGGAACTGTTGGAATCGAAGAAAAAGGAAGGAGGAACGAAATGAACACCGATGAATATGCTTTTCTATCTTCCGAAATCACTGAATTGGAATCTTTGCTTGCTGAAATTCCACCCGAGGATGTAATTGACCGCAAGAGCCTCGAGTCACGCCTTAGAAAGGTACGGAAAGAGATCGAAGGGGTCCGAAAGGATAGATTGACACACAGAGCTAAACTGTATTTCAGAGGGAAGCCAGTTTTCGGAAGCCATGGCATGTCCGCGGACTTTGCCGCGAAAGCGACAAACGCTTTTAACGATGCCGTAGTCGCCGTAGCAGCGGCATTTCTCGATGGTTTTAAGGAAACAGGTCCATTTCCGGAGAAGCGAAGAAACAACCTCGTTTTGACTGGAACCGCAGTTGGCTCATTTGGGCTGGTGTTTGAAACTCCTGAAAATGATGACCCACAACTTGATCTATTTCCCGAACAAACCTCGACGGAACGAGCGATAGAACAGATTCAGAATTTACTTCAGAAGTCTATTGAAGGTTCTGACGATGAACTGACAAATTTAGTCGATGAAATTCATCCGAGAGCCGCAAAAAAAGTTGCCGCGTTTCTGAGCGTGATTGCCGGGCAAGATGCCTGGTTCGCGATGGAATTTAAGGACAAACCGCTAAGGTTCGACAGCGTAGAACAGATCAAAGTCGTTTCTGAAAGGCTTGGGTCGGATAACATCTTTGAAACAGAAGAGACGATCCGGGGTGAATTTCAAGGAGCGCGTGTAGTCAGTCTGGATTTCGATTTCAAGCGGTCCGACAATGACGAAATCATTAAAGGGAAAATAGGAAAACACTTTTCGAATCCCGGGATTCTGAACAGTGAATACTTTTCTAAACCTGTCACCGCCAAGTTCCATCTCGTTCGTGTTGGTACTGGTCGTCCAAGTTATCGCCTCGAAAGCGCTGAAGATATTGCTTCGATATAGGTCGATATAATTTTCCATCTCACATCGACCGTCTGTATTTCCCCCCGGCGAAGTAGAGTACGTCCGAAATCTCGCCGAGGGAGCACGACTGCACGGTTTCCATAAGTTCCGCGAAGATGTTCTCACCGGAAAGCGCGACTTTTTTCAGCGCGGCTTTGGCTTTGCCGGACTCATTCGCGTGGCGCTTCTTGAACGCGCTTAGATTATCGATCTGCCCCTGTTTCTCCTCTGTGCTCGCGCGGATCAGCTCGGGCGCACAATCCATCTTGCCGTCCTTTTTCGGATCGATGAACGTGTTCACTCCTATTATCGGTAGCTCGCCGGACTCCTTGCGCTGCTCGTAATAAAGCGACTCCTCCTGGATTTTCGACCTCTGGTACTGCGTCTCCATCGCGCCGAGTACGCCGCCGCGGTCGGCGAGGCGATCGAACTCCTCGAGCACGGATTTCTCCACGATGTCGGTCAGGTAGGTTAGGAAGTACGATCCCTGGAACGCGTTCTCGCTGAGCATCATCCCGAATTCGCGCGACGTGATCATCTGGATCGCGAGCGCTCTTCGGACGCTGTCCTCCGTCGGGGTGGTGATCGCCTCGTCGTAAGCGTTCGTGTGCAGACTCTGCGCGTTGTCGGCGAGCGCGATCAGCGCCTGCAAGGTCGTGCGGATGTCGTTGAAATCGATTTCCTGCGCGTGCAGCGAACGGCCCGAGGTCTGAATGTGGTACTTCAGTTTCTGGCTGCGCTCGCTCCCTTCGTAGAGGTACTTCATCGCGACTGCGAAAATCCTCCGCGCGACTCTGCCGATGACGGTGTACTCAGGGTCGAGCCCGTTCGAGAAGAAGAAGCTCAGATTCGGCGCGAAGTCGTCGATACTCATCCCGCGGCGAAGGTAGTACTCGATGTATGTGAATCCGTTCGCGAGGGTGAACGCGAGCTGCGAAATCGGATTCGCGCCGGCCTCGGCGATGTGATATCCGCTGATGGAAACCGAGTAGTAGTTTCGGACGTTATTTTCGATGAAGAACTCCTGCACGTCGCCCATCATCTTGAGCGCGAACTCGGTGCTGAAAATGCAGGTGTTCTGCGCCTGATCCTCCTTGAGGATGTCCGCCTGTACCGTTCCGCGTACGACAGCCAACGTTTTCGCCTCGATGCGCTCGTACTCGCCTTCATTCAGCAGTGCGCGGGTTTCCTCGAATGTCTTTGGAACGCCGGTGGCATGGACAGTGGCACGGTCGTCCCGACCGTGATCCCCACGGGCAGGATGCCCGTGCCACCCTTTAGCGCGCGCGTGAATCTTATCGAGCGTCGGCCAAAGTAGCTCCGGGTAGAACTCCTGCCCCACTGCGATCTTGAGCCTTCCTTCCTCGCGCAGGAACTTCCGCACCTGCTGACGCACCGCGGCGTTAAAATACATCGCAAGAATTATCGGCGCGGGACCGTTGATGGTCATCGAAACGCTCGTGAGCGGGTCGCACAGGTCGAATCCGCTGTAGAGCTTTTCCATGTCGTCCAAAGTGCAGACGCTGACGCCCGACTCGCCGACCTTGCCGAAGATGTCGGGACGCGGGTCCGGGTCCGCGCCGTAGAGCGTGACGCTGTCGAACGCGGTCGACAGCCGCGCGGCGGGAAGTCCTTCGCTCACGTAGTGGAACCTTCTGTTCGTCCGAAGCGGCGGTCCCTCGCCTGCGAACATCCGCGTCGGGTCCTCCTGCTGCCTCTTGTACGGAAACACCCCCTGCGTGTACGGGAACTCGCCCGGCACGTTCTCGAGTCTGAAATACCGCACAAGCTCGCCAAAGTCCCACGTATCCGGAATCGCGATCTTCGGGATGTCGCTCCCGGAAAGAGACTTGCTATAGTTCAGGGCCTCGATTTTTTTTCCACGGACTTCGTAGCTGTTCTTCTGCGCCTTGTACGCCTGTACGAACTCCGGAAGACCCGTGATCGTCTTTCGAAGCTCCGGATCGAGCGATTCGATCTTCTCGTTCCAGAGCCGACGGAGTTTCGCGATCCCCTCGTCCGCGATTTCGAGCTTCTCCGCGGGATAAAGCGCTAGCCGGCAGGGCGGACAGCCTTCCTCCTTCTCGATGAGGTTCAGCGTGATCGTCAGACCGTAAATGTCGCTCGCGATTTCGATCTGCTCGTCCGTTTCAGCGCGGTAATCCCGGCACGCCTTTGCAATCTCCGCAAGCGCCCGCGTCCTGTCAGGCGGCACGATCATCCGCACGTCGGGCTTCACGAACCCCGGCTGATTGTAGTGCTCGCTCGCGAATTCGCGCCCGGACTTCTCGCCAATCAGCGCGAGCAGCCGCGTATAGAGGCAGTTCACGCCGCGGTCGCCGAACTGGCTCGCGATGGTGCCGAAGACCGGGAGTTCGTCGTCTATCACGCTCTGGTCGAACAGATTCCGGTTCCTGCGAAACTGCTTGCGCACGTCGCGCAGCGCGTCCTCGCTGCCCCGGCGCTCGAACTTGTTGATCGCGATCACGTCGGCAAAGTCGAGCATCTCGATTTTCTCGAGCTGCGTCGCCGCGCCGAATTCGCTCGTCATCACGTACAGACTGAGGTCCGCGATGTCGCTGACCGCGCCCTGAGCCTGCCCGATGCCGGAGGTCTCGACGATAATCAGTTCGTAGCCCGCGCTTTTCAGCACGTCGATCGACGCGGGCACCGCTGCGCTTAACTCCGACGAACTCCCGCGCGTCGCGAAACTGCGCATGTAGATGTTGTCCGACTCGATGAAATTCATCCGGATGCGATCGCCGAGGAGCGCGCCGCCGTGTTTTCTGCTCGACGGATCGACGGCAATTATCGCAATGCGCAGGTTCGGAAAATCGTCCTGCAATCTGCGAAGCAGCTCGTCGGTAAGGCTCGACTTGCCCGCGCCGCCCGTCCCGGTGATTCCGAGCACGACAGGCGGTGGCACGCGCGTCTCGCGCGTGTTCACGGGCAGGATGCCCGTGCCACTTTCAAGAATCTCCTCCCTCGACTTCCCCTCCTCCGCAAGCTGCTCGACCCGCGTCAGAACCCGCGCGAGCGCTAGAGGGTGAATTCCACCTCTCCCACCGGAAGAAGGGTCAGGGGTGAGGGAACTATTTTTAACTCTTAACTCTTCACTCTTCACTCTTAACTCATCGACGCTGCGCACCATATCGTTAATGATGCCCTGAAGGCCCAGCGTGCGACCGTCGGCGGGCGAGTAGATGCGCCGGACGCCGTAGTTCTGTAGCTCCTCGATTTCATCGGGGACGATCACGCCGCCGCCGCCGCCGAAGACGAGGATGTCTTCCGCGCCTTCTTCCCTCAGCATATCGACGATGTACTTGAAGTACAGGACGTGCCCGCCCTGATAGCTCGATATCGCGATGCCGCCCGCGTCTTCCTCGAGCGCTGCCTGCACTATCTCGCGCGCGCTGCGGTTATGTCCGAGGTGGATCACCTCCGTGCCCGTGCGCTGCAAAATCCGGCGCATGATGTTGATCGCCGCGTCGTGCCCGTCGAACAAGCTCGCGGCGGTGACGAACCTGATCCTGTTCTTCGGTTTATACTGCGTAGTTTCCATCCCACGAGATTACCCCGGCGCGGACTACGACGCAACTCCGAGGCGAATTTGAGATGGGGCCGTGGTAGTTGTTTCTAAGCGCTTTCGTGGTATAATCCCGTTATGGAAATCGCACCCGGTATCGAGATAAATGAAAACGTGAAGTTCGGGAAGCCGGTCATCAAGGGAACTCGCGTACCCGTGGACATCATCGTCGGCAAGCTCGCTGGTGGGATGTCCTACGAAGAAGTCATGGAGGAGTACGATCTTGAACTAAGAGACATCCTCTCAGCTTTAAAATACGCGGCCGATCTGATCGGCGACGAAGAAATACGCGTGACGGTTCTCAAATGAAATTCGTCATCGACGAGGATATGTCGCGCTCGCTTTCGAAAGAACTTCGGGCCGCTGGTCACGAAACTCTTGACGTCCGGGACCATGGACTTCGGGGCAAGAGCGATAGTGAAGTATACGACTTCGCTCAGGCTGAGAACGCGGTTCTCGTAACGGGCGATCTTGGGTTCGGAAACATCCTGAATTTTCCGATAGGAAAAAACCGAGGCATCGTCATTGTTCATTTCCCGAACAACATCAGCGCGAATTTAATTAATCGGGAAGTAATAGCCGCGCTTGATGTCCTTTCGTCGGATGAGGTCGAGGGGAGCCTTATAATCATCCATCCGGGCAAGGTACGGATCAGGAAGAAGTAATTCTATGATGTCTTTTGCCTGCGGTTGCATTTCCGAGAATGGAGCCGCGTCGTGCCCGCCTACCAGACTCGCCGCGGTGACGAACCTGATCCTGTTCTTCGGTCTATACGGCGCAGTTTCCATCCCACGAGATTACCTCGGCGCGAACTACGGCGCAACTGCGGGGAGAAATTGACCTGGGACCGCGGGCGTATCGCATGAGGCTATACGCCGACAGGATGTTGCGCGAAATTTGAAATCGTGGTATCTTTCAACGGTGCTACGATGTAGAGAAATGGAATGAAATACGTCTACTGGGAAGATGAAGACATGTGGATCGGCTACCTTGAGGAGTATCCGGATTACTGGACTCAGGGGGAGTCGGCCGAAGATCTCGAAGAGAACCTGCGGGATATTTTCGCGGAGTTCGATGCGGGAAATATTCCCTGCGTCAGAAGGGTCGCAGAGCTTGAGATCAAGTGAAACGAAGAGACTTGATTCGTACCATCGAAAAATTGGGCTGCAAGCTCTCGGATGCGCAGATGAGACGTCTTCACTCCCAGAGCCTCCGATAGTTTCTTACAGGTCGTGATCGCTGATAAGGCACTGAATTTCGCCCTGGATGCGATCGACGCTGAAATGCTCGACGAGGCCGCGGACCTCGCCACTATACCGTCTCGCGAATTCAGATAGCAGAATCTTCGCGAACTTCGAGCCGCCGTGCCAGAGGGTAAGGCAGGGAACCGCGTTTTCGGGAACTTCTTCGATCGCGAGGGTGATCATGAACCTGAGGCTGCGAATCTGCGAACTGTAGCTCGCCGACGAGTCGTAATACCTGATCCAGCTTTGCAGTTCCGGACTCGCGATCGCAGGCGCGAGATCGTACGCGACTGCCACCTCCACCGTGGACTCGTACTCGAACGGTCTTTCCATCGAAGGAAGGTATCGCGTATCCGCAAGGACGAACCGTCTGCCGCGGTCCTCGGGAGTCGAAACGCTGCGGTCGAGGAGCACAAGCCCTCTGTTGTCGAAATCGGACGGCGCTGAGCGACGGCGCTGATAATCCTCCCATTCGTTCTCCGGCTGGAGCTGAGGCGGTGCCATTCTGACTCGAGCTTCCGGCAGCGCCTCCGCGATTGCCTCTTGCGCGGAATCGCGCTCCTCCGGCCTCCGGACGTCGATTCCGGTCATCGCCAGGCTGTAATCCGCGGTATCGGTCCAGATCGCTTCTTCTTCGACTTCGGATTGCGTCTGAAGCGGATCCTCGCGATCCTCCGCGCGGGCGGGTTCCTCCGCAGCCTTCGGGTTTTCCGCGTCGACGACATCGCCGGAATCGAGTCGCGAGCGAAGTTCGTCGATGGTTCCGCTTAGAGACGCAACTTCCGCCTCGTGCTTTCCTGAGATGTTTATCGTGTGATAGACCGAGTACGCGAGCGCGAAAACGAGGATTGCGACAATCGCGAGGCTGAGCGCCGGACTTCGCTTGGCAGCCTTCGTTTCAGTCGATTCGAAAAGCACCGGCCCGCGCGCGAGGTCCTGAACATTAAGCGTCCTCGCCGACGACCCGGATTTCGCGAGGCTGCGAAGCTGCGCGCTGGAATCGATCACGATCGTCTCGTCCTCCGGAAGCAGAACCGCGGGAAGACAGGACGGATCGATCGGGACGGTGTCGTGCCACTGCGGACGCTTAGCGAGTCCGCCAAGCTTTTCGTACACCGACGCGGTCTGCGGGATCGAAAGAAACTTCATTTCAACGAGGAGATCGCTCACTCTGCGAAGCTCTCCAAACTCGCGGAAGAGCATTTCGTGGCATCGAAAGACCGTGTAGCTGTTGTCCTCCGAAATCATTCCCTCGCTGGCGCAAACTCCGAGAAACTTTTCGCCTTCCACGCGGCTTTTCAGGAAACTCTGGACCTTGAGGACGCGGCGTACGCTTTCGCGATTCATCGCGCCCTCGCCGACGAGGGTTTCGCCGATCAGTCTGCGATCCCCCGCTGCGTGGGCTTTCGCCTGTGCTTCGAGCGCGCGGCGGAGCTGATCGTCGTCGATAATCGCCTCGGAAATCGCGATCTGGCCGAAAAGTAGCGTATCGTCGATCATTATTTTCGCTTTCGATTAATTGTAGATTATTGTCAGGTTAAGATTATCCCGATCCGAGCGATACGTCAATCCAAAGCCCGACAGGAAGAATTCTATCCTTTCGACTCAATAGTGTTCGGCACCGTACAGACACTATTAATCGCGTCGATCTACACTGGATGGGGCAGTTGAATTTTCAGACGTCATGGATCAAGCGCTCAAAGGTGGTTAGACGTACAAAAAGTAGATTATATTAATAGCTATCTATCAAATTAATTTCAAAATTTGATTATTACTATTGTATTTAAAGTTTATTATGTATTTTTTAATGGATTAATGTTCGTATTTTGTCGTTTTACTCACTTGTTGATTCGTGCGGCGATTTGAGGTTCCAGGAAACAATCCCTCACGTCTTTGAACCCAATGATATCCTCGCCTGGAAAAGTCTTCAAACGACCTTGTCCGCAAAATCAGTTGGACAGCTCGTCTGAACGTGTTGTTTCGATCATTTTCGAAGATCGGGATGGTTCCTCTCAGGTGGCTCGATGCGTCCAGCGCTTATCGTGCCGAACAGTATTGCCTTTCGACTCGGGGGTTTCGCTGGTTTAGAATCCTGGAATGGAAATCGAAAGATTGATCGCGGATTTGTCCCGCCCGGAAGTCTACCCGCAGGCCGCGGAGGGGGTCAAGGTCGTGCAGACCCACATTTCCGTTGTTTTTCTCGCGGGAGGTTTCGTTTACAAGATCAAGAAGCCTGTGAATTTCGGGTTCCTCGATTTCAGCACGCTCGAAAAGCGAAAGCATTTCTGCGAGGAAGAAGTCAGGCTGAACCGCAGACTCGCTCCAGACGTGTATCTGGACGCGGTGCCGGTGACTCTAGGCAGAAGCGGGCCTACTTTCAGAAAGGTCAAGGGCGAAACCATCGAGTACGCGGTGAAAATGAAGCGTCTCCCGGACGAATGGAACTTCCATTCCATGCTCGAGCGAAAGGATCTTACCGCGGATCATCTGGACCTTCTCGCGGAGAGGCTCGGTGAGTTCTATAAGGGCGCGGAGACGTCCGAATACATTTCGTCCTTCGGCTCCCCCGCGGCGGTGAAGAAGAATATGAAAGCGAATCTCCGGGAGTGCAGACGTCTGATCGGAATGACGATAACGAAGGAGCTTTACGAAAAACTCGCGTTGAAGCTGGATGCAAAACTTTCGGACGCGACCGCGCTTCTCTTAGAGCGTCAGAAAGCGCATCGAATCCGCAGCGCCCACGGCGATCTCCGACTGGACCACGTATATCTCGATCCGAAGACGAAGAAGATCACGATCATCGACTGCATCGAATTTAACGAGCAGTTCCGGTATATCGACCAGATTTCAGACGTAAGCTTCCTGCTGATGGAACTCGCGTTCTACGGACGGACCGACCTCGCGCGGCACCTCGTCGAAAAGTACGCGATCGAATGCGAGGACTGGCGCGCGTACAAGTCGCTCGCGATTTATTACTCGCACAAGCACATCGTCCGGGGCAAGGTCAGAAGCCTCGAGGCGCAGGAAACGGAAGTGACGGGAAGCGCGCGCAACGTTGCCCGGCGGAAGGCGACCGCGCATTTTCTGTGCGCGCTACAGGCACTCGAAGAGGAAGGCGAACGCCAGAAACTCCTGCTCGTCGGAGGACTGCCGGGGACGGGAAAGAGCACTGTATCGAAGCTCCTCGAGAAGAATTTCGGATTCGTTCGGTTCTCGTCCGACGAAACGCGCAAGAAGCTCGCGGGGATTCCCGCGAAGAAGCGCGCCAAGAGCGAATTCCGCGAAGGCATCTACACGGACGATTTTTCCGCGCGAACGTACGAAGCGCTTCTCGGCTACGCGAGGGATTCTCTCCTCAAGGGCGAGAAAGTCGTCGTCGACGCCAGTTTCTGTCGCAGGAAAGAGCGGGCGAAGTTTTCGAAGCTCGCGAAGGAGCTTCATGTGCCGTTCGAATTCGCGGTTTGCGACTGCGACCGCGTCGTCGTCCGAGACCGCCTCGAAAAGCGCAGGAACGATCCTTCCGACGCGGGTTTCGAAGTCTACATCGAGATGGAAAAGCGTTTCGACAAGCCCCCGAAGGACAGCGCGAAAATCGATACGAACCTCCCGCGGAAAAAGCTCCTCGAATGTGTGCGTGAGCTGCTGTAGAATTTCGAAATGGAAACCGAGCCGAGGTCAAAGAGGATAATGAGACGGGTCGAAATCTGCTCGGTGTACGCGATTACGCTGCTTGTGATCTTCGGGTACTCGCATTCGTCGTTCCGGACCATACCGTTCGTCTCTCCGCTGCTGACGTTCGAAAGCGTCCACGTGAAGGAGAGCGTACTCGAGATCGGGACGGTGCTGCTTTTCATCCTGTGGTCGATAAACGCATTCTTCGAGCAGCGAATCCGGATTCACCGGAGTCCGCTGAACCTCGCGCTGCTGCTTTACGGAGCGTGGATCTGCGCGGAGTATTACTTCACGCCGTTCGACGCGGTCGGAGCATTCGAGCTTCGAAGGCAGCTAAGTCTGCTCGCGCTGTCGTTCGTAATCAGCCAGAGGTTCCCCGTGAACCATCTTTTCAGATACCTCTATTCCATTCTCTTCGCGGCGTTCCTTTCCGCAGGCATCGGCATTCTGAAATATCTGTCCGACACGAGCCACAAGGACGACCTCATACCAACCCGCGCGGAAGGACTCTTCGGACATCCGACGATATTCGCGGGATTCCTCGTGTTCCCGATAATACTCGCAGGCGCGCTGCTGCTTTCGAACGTGCTCGCGCTCCGCTGGAAAGAAAGCGTGGTAATCGGAGCGAAAAAGCTCGTCACTCTCGAAAATCTGCTCGTATTGCTCGTTGGCGCGTTCTTCGGACTCTGCCTCGGCGGAGTGCCGCTCATCCTGAACCAGGACGGGGTCACGATAGCGACGAGCGCCATAGGCACGATCCTGCTTTTCGCGTTTGCGACGATCTACGTTATGATGCGAAAAGACATCGAGGAGCAGCGCGCGGGCAGCGTCAAGATGATACTTTTTCTGATGGCGCTGATCTCGGTCGCGGTGTACGCGCTGTTCCTCACCTTCGCGCGAGGCGGAGTCGCGGCGGTCGCATTCGCGTTCGGACTCGGCGTGCTGTTTGCGATTCTGAGTCTGTTCAGGAAACGCGGCGAAGGCGAGCGGATCAGCCGGAAGCCGTTCGTATACGTCGGTCTCGGGCTGCTTATCGTGTTCGCGGCGCTCGGATACACGCTCCGCGGCTCTATTCCGGAATCCGAGTTCAAGCGAATGTTCGCGGTGCGCAACCAGGCCCTCGACAACACGATCCGCATTCGCAGGCTTTCGTGGGAGGGCGCGCTCAGGCTGATCTGGGACGACAGGGAGGACCTGATGCTAACTCGCACAAGCCTGAATGGCGGCGAGCTAGGCGGAATCCTGAAACAGCGCCAGCGCCACCACAATTTCATCTGGGGCGGCGGCCTCGGCAGCTTCGGCGCACTGTTCCCGGACTATCAGTCGATGGAGATGAGCGAGGTTTCGCTGCTCCGGAGAAACTATCTCGACCACGCGCACAACGAGTTCATCCAGGTGTTCGCGGAGACCGGGATTCTCGGGTTCACGCTTTTCGTCTATCTCGTCGTGACGATCCTCTATTCCGGGTTCTCGCTCGCGTTCTCGGAGACGGACCGCTCGCGCAAGATCGTCTATCTCGCAATGACGCTCGCGCTCGGCGCGGCCCTTCTCGACGGCTGCGTCAGCATCAATTTCAGATACGCATCGACGCCGTTCTTGTTTTTCGCGGTCGCGGGGATCGTCGCGAGACTGCGCGCGGACCAGCGCGGTGAGAAGCCTCTGGACCTCCGCCTCGGGTACTACGGCCAGCTTGTAACCTCGACTGTTCTTTCGGTGCTTCTGCTTACGCCGCTTTATTTCACCGCGAAGGCGCACTTTTCGCAGAACGAATTCCTTTTCGGCGTGATCGACTTCAACGGAGGCAGGGTGGACAAGGCGTTCCGGCATTTCGAGACCGCGGTCGACCTTTGCCCCGAGCGGATCGATTTCAGGTACAGACTCGCGACGATGCTTTATCACCACGCAACGATGACCGAGGACTTGGCGCTTCGCGTCGCGAGGCTTCAGGCGGCGGACGCGCACTTCGATATGTACCGCAGGCAGCAGCCTTACTATCCGGGGCTGAACTACAACCTCGCGCTCGTCGATCAGGCGATCGGCGCGGCGCAGTCGAGCGAGGCGCGGAAGACAAACGCGATGTTCCATCTCTCGGACGAGTTGCTCGCGAATCCGTACAACTATCGCGCGAGATTCCTCCGCGCGATGATCGCAATGTCGATGGCGGGACGAGAGAACGAGGCGCTTTCCGAGCTTTCCGAGTACAGACACTTCGCGCCCGTTGACACAGTCGCGCTGAACGTCATGGGTTCCGCGCACCTTCGTCTCGACAAGCAGAACGACGACGACAAGCATCTCCGGCTAGCGAAAGAGGAGTTCGCGCTCGCCCAGCTCCTCGACCCGGGAGATTCGATAAGCGCGCTCAACATGATGATCATGGAATTCGCGGACGGTAACGACGACGCGGCGCTGGATTACGCGGTGCGCGCGCTCGAGTTCGAAAAGCCCTTCGCGGAAATCCTCATCCCGATCGACCTTTTCCCGAAGACAAGCCAGCATGCGCTGGACAAGCTCGAGACGTTCAACCTGATGGCGGAGTCGATACTCGGGACCGGACGCGACCCGACGAGACTGGACGACGATCCGCGGCTCGAGTTTGCGGATCATCTTGCAGTCGTTAACGCGGAGCTTTCGAAATTCGTGAAGGAGCGCTCGCCGCTGAGCCGTCAAGTGCTGCACAACTCGTATATCGTGGCGCACGCTTCGATAATCGACGATCTGCTGATCAAGGCGAGACGGGAACGCGGGAACGATCCACGGCTTCGTTTCGCGCACGCGATGCTGATGATCCGCGCGTCGCAGCGAGACCACGCCCGCGCGATGCTTTCGCCGCTTGCGACGGACCGCGCGTTCCTATCATTGCGCGATCCGGAGAAGCGCGAACAGGAAAGGCTCTTCGCTGCGAGGGCGAATTTCTACCTCGGGCAGATCGACGAACGCGAACAGCGTCTCGGCCAGGCGCTCGCGCACTACGAGGTCGTCCGCTCGATATATCCTGGACAGTTCGAAACGCTCCTCGCAATGCGCTCGTTATACTCCCGCATAGGCGACTTTGGCGGATACACGGAGGTAACGAAGGAACTACTCGATATTTCCGGCGCTGGCCAATAGTGTTCGGCGCGCCTCTTGCGGTGAATTTTGTCGCTTGCGTTTTGTTCGGGATTGCCTACCAATTCTGACGTGATTACATCAAAGTGCCATCATGTCCCGAAGATAATGACGCCCGACAGGTAGGAAGTTCACAGTGATCAGCACGATAAACAGTTGATGAAAAGATGTTTGTGTTCGGACTATATTCTTGTTACTCTGTACCTGATGAAAATAACAGAAAATAGTTCCGTTTATAGATGAAGTTGTAATATTATTTAAGCGCTATAAATGTAATTCATAATGAATTACATTTATTAACCTTTTATTATAGAACATATAGTTCTGCGGGCATAAATGTCTGCGCTCCAATTTTGACGTGAGCGTCGAGTGAAACCCTTCGCTGGGTTTTCTGGGACGAACCGATAGTGTTCAGTGCCAATCGAGCCGAACACTATTCGGAGCGGGCTGACTTTCGAATCTTTTGTGATTGCGACTTCGCCTCGAATGCGATAATTTCAATTATCACCACTAAGGGAGACGCCAATGCATTTTGAAGATGAGCTTTTCGAGCTGTTCCTGCTGAACTCCGGAATATCGAAGTCGAAGATCGACGAGTGCAGGCCTCTCGTCGGAAGCGCCGCGGGGGGGAGTTTAGGCGAAGTGCTTCTGAAGCGAGGCTACATCACAGCGTCGAAGCTTGCGATCCTTCTGAAGCTCCACGCGAAGGATATGGAAGACAAACTCGCTCCTGCCTGGCATCCGGTGCAGGAGGAACTTCTCAAAACTATCGTGAATATGAAGCAGCTCAGCTCTCAGGGCGACGTCGCAGGCTGCGAGAAGTTGCTTGCGGTGTTCGAAGCGATCGAGCCGTACATACAGCTCGCGAAGGTGCTGACGCTCAAGGCGCAGACTTCGAGGGAATTGGCGACCAACTGAAAATCAAGAATCAAGAATCAGGACCTCTAATGAAATATGTAATGTCGGCACTTGTGTTCGTCGCTCTTTGCGGAAGCGCCATCGCGGAGGAGACGAGTTCATCTCAGTTCAGCGAACTTTCCCGGATGCTCGGAAGCGAATTCCACCACGAGCAGGACCGGGCGATCGCGGCGTTCCATGAACGCGGCGGCGCATCGGTCCCACATCTGAAGACCGCGCTCGAAAGCGGAAATCCCGTCGTCACCGCGAACGCCGCGGAGGCGCTCGGACTGATCGCTGGCGACAAGGGCAGAATCGGATACGCGGATCAGGCCTCCATCCTCGAATCGCTCGACAAAGCCCGCAGTTCCGATAGCTGGTACGCTCGCTGGATGATCAACTGGTCCCTCGGTAGATTCAGGCACGAGAAGGCCTTCGAATTCCTCCAGTCGGCGCTTTCGGACGAGAATCAGGCCGTGCGGACAATCGCGGTTTCCGGCATCGGCTATATTCGCGATCCGAGGAGCATCGAATCCCTCGCAAAGATGCTGGAAGATCCGTACCGCGGGACGCGCCAGAGCGCCGCGGAGGGTCTCGGGAAGACGTTGAACGACGCAGCGCTTGCGCATCTGTATCGCGCGCTGACGGACAGCGAGTGGTCGATCAGGGTCGCCGCGCTCGACAGCATAGAGAAGATAGGGAATCCGGAGTCCGCGGAACGCATCCGGCCAGCGCTGCAGGATCGCGTGGACATCGTTCGGAACAAGGCCGGGACGGTGTTCCGGAATCTGACGGACGAAAGCGGATCGACAACGTCCATCGGGAACGATCTGAAGTCGGATTCGATCACGCTCGCGCTCTGGACTCTTGGGAAAGTCGAGCGCAAGAAGATCGCGGAACTCGTGCCGACGATCGCGGAGGTGGTCGAGCGCCACAAGAACGCGGAGCCGGGGACTCCGGCGCGGGAGGACGCGCTTCTTTTCAACTGGCGGGCCGCGCGGGTTTTAGGCGAGCTTCGCACCCCGGAGTGTCTCGCGATTCTCGACGGACTCGCAAACGACAGAAGCTACATAGTGAAGGTCGCGGTCGTCTCGGCGCTTTCGAAGTTCGGATCGTCCGACGAAGTGAAAGCGATCCTGCGTCGGCTCGCAAACGACGAAAGCGCCCTGGTGAAGGAGCGCGTCGCAAGCGCGCTTGCCGGCTAACGCCGCGAGCGGTTGCGCGGGGTTTTAAGTGTTCACGGGGTAGATCGCAGTCTATAGCGGGATTCTGTTCGTAGTGTGCTCGTGAGAGCATATTTTCGCGGTGTGGTGGATCAAAGAAACGCCTTACAGGCCACTACGAACGCGAACTACCCCGTGAACGGTTACTCGGTCGATAACCTCCAAATTGAACTGACGCCCCCTTCAGACTTCCACGACGCCGGCGTCTGGAAAACTCTCGACACTATGCGAGTATCAGTGTGAAACGCAGATAAAGGATAAATTGATTGCTTATTTTATAATTTATCGCTTATCCGCCGGTCATGATAGATTTCGAGTTTCTTTATCGCTTTTCAGGTAAGTGTTCACGGGGTAGATCGCAGTCTATAGCGGGATTCTGTTCGTAGTGTGCTCGTGAGAGCATATTTTCGCGGTGTGGTGGATCGAATAAACGC
>JANLHZ010000244.1 GCA_024653775.1 Planctomycetota bacterium
AAGCTGCTCGAAGCCGGCGCCTCTCCGCACTTCCCGAGCGTCGGCGAGGTCGTGATCGGCAAGGTCATCTCCGTCGGCCGTAATGAAATCCGCGTGGACCTCGGCGGGTTGGCCGTCGGGTTGATCCGCGGTCCGGAAATGGACAAGCATTTGGACCTGCGCATCGGCGACGAGGTCGAAGCGTCCGTCATCGAGCTCGACAACGAGTTCGGTGAGCTCGAGCTTTCGCTCAAAGGCGCCGGGCGGCGCCGCTCGTGGGAAAAGATCCGCGAGCTGGTCAAAGAGAACGGCGTCATCCAGGTCAAAATCCTCGACGCAAACAAGGGCGGTCTCGTCACGCGCGTGGAAAACGTTCCGGCGTTCATCCCGGTGTCGCAACTCTCCCCCGCCAATTACCCGCGCGTCGCGGGCGGCGAAAAGAGCAAGATCCAGGAGAAGCTGAAACAGCTCGTCGGCCAGACGCTCGACGTGAAATTGCTCGACGTGAACGAAGAGGAAGAAAAGGTCGTCGTGTCGGAAAAGGCCGTGTGGGAAACTAAGCAGGAATCCGTCCTCGCCAAGTACAAGGTCGGCGACCAGGTACAGGGCGACGTCACGGCCGTCACCGATTTCGGCGCGTTCGTGCGCTTCGACGCGAACTTGGAAGGCCTCGTGCACATCTCCGAAATCGCGTGGCAGCGCATCGACCATCCGAGCGACGTGCTCAAAGTCGGCGACAACGTCCGCGCGGAGATCATCAACATCGAAGGTTCAAAAATCTTCCTGTCGATGAAAAAGCTCGTCGACGATCCGTGGAAGAGCGTCGCGAAGAAATACGAGTTGAACCAGTGGGTCAAGGGCCGCGTGCTCAAGATCAATCCGTTCGGATTGTTCGTCGAGCTCGATCCGGACATCCACGGTCTCGCCCACATCAGCGAACTGGCCGCGAAACCGGTCAAGGACGTGAACGAGGTGGCGCGCGTCGGCGACGAATTCGAGTTCCGCATCATCTCGATCGATCCGGAAAACCATCGCCTCGGCCTCTCGCTCCGCAAGGAGAAGGAGAAAGAAGTCGTGAAGGCGTAAAAAAGCGAAGAAAAACCGCCGGACGTCCCGGCGGTTTTTCGTTGGGAAAGCTTCTCCTAACCTAAGGCATTCGCGATCTCGCGCTGTGTATGCAAAATAATCGCGGAATGGTGATCGGAAAGCTTGTCGTCTAAATAGTCTTTGGTGACCATCTTGGTTTGCAGCTTACCCATCTCGCTTTGAAGCTCGTCTTTCGTGACCATTTCGCGACGGACATTCGAAAATTCTTCATCCATGTGCTCGGCCAACCCTTGAATCGTTTCCAAAATCTCCGCCTGTCCGGTCTCAAGCGATCCTACCCGATCGGATAACCCGCCAACCTGACCAGTCAATACATCTACCTGACCCGTAAGACCGTCGACCTTCCCATCGAGACCATCGACTTTCGTATCGAGTCCTCCGACCTTTACTTCAAGCCCATCGACTTTCGTATCGAGTCCTCCGACCTTTACTTCAAGCCCACCTACCTTCGCATCAAGCCCGTCGACTTTCACATCAAGCCCGTCGACTTTCACATCAAGCCCGTCGACTTTCACATCAAGCCCGTCGAACTTCGTATCCAGTCCGTCGAACTTCGAAGACAGCTTCTGTATTTCAGAAAGAATCTCATGGTTGGAAATGTCGATCGGCGAGGTTTTCATGCCCATATGATACACCACGTTCCAGACGCTGATCGTCTTGTCAAGGGTGAATAATTCCGTTAACCTCAGCCAATCGCTATGAATACGACTTTTCGCAACATTTTGCTGATTATCGGCGCCGTGATCTTGGTGGCCGCGGGCCTCTCGAT
>JANLHZ010000256.1 GCA_024653775.1 Planctomycetota bacterium
GCTTGCTTATACGTATCGCATACAGTTATTCACATCCGGAGTTCAAGGACTCCTTCCAAGAGTCAGTAATGACTCAAGTTGACTTGAGATAGTTTCTAAATATCATACTGCGAAGAACTGCTTTTCACTCTCGCGTTCAGAAGACGCTGGCAGGAAAGCAGCAGATCCTCGTAACTGTAAGGCTTCAGCAGATGCGGTTTGTAGGGATGGTTCAGGAAGCGCATCGTGCGTTCATCGCCTGTATCGCCTGTGATGAACAGAATTTTCCGCAGAAGTTCAGGCTTTTCGTTTTTGATAAAATCCCAAAGAGTGAAGCCGTCGAACTGGGGCATCCGGATGTCCGTGATCACGAGGTCCGGATTTTCGTCGAGAATCGTCTGGACGGATTTCGAAGGGTCGGATAGCGTCACGACCTCCGCGCCTGCGCGGGTGAGCATTCGCGACGTGACGTCGAGCAGCCGTGTTTCGTCGTCGATGACGAGAATCTTCACCCGGCTCTGGAAGCTGCGCACGATTCGCGTCGAGGGCATTTCCTTCGGCGTGAGTTGACGGTCCGACGCGGGAAGCCGGATTATGAACTGAGCGCCGCCTCCGGGGGCGTTGTAGGCTTCGATGGTGCCTTTGTGTTCCTGGATTATTCCGAGGCAGGTGGAAAGTCCGAGACCGAGTCCTTTGCCGCCAGGTTTCGTGGTGAAGAACGGGTCGAAAATCCGAAGCAGGCTATTTTTCGGGAATCCTGGGCCGTTGTCGGTGAACGAAATTTCGAGGGCTTCGTAGTCGTACTTCGTAGCGATCCTGAGCGTGTCGCCCGAAACCTCGAACGCGTCCGACGCGTTTTTCAGAATATTGATAAAGACCTGCGAAAGCTGAGTGCGGTTCGCCTTGATTTTCGGGACCCCCATCGCGAAGTTCTTTTCGATCGTGATTCCCTTCTGCCTGAACTGCGCGTTCATCAGTTTCAGAATCTCTTCGATAAGCTCCTGGGCGTCGAGGTTCTCGGTTTCGAGAGTCACGGGGCGGACGTACGCGCGGAGACTCGACAGAATCTGTTTTGCGCTTCTCGTTGCGGTCTCGATCACGCCGACGCTTTGGCGGTCTTCGTCGGAGAGGTTCTCGAGGCTCAATATCTGCGCGAAGCCCAGGATGGGACCGAGGAGGTTGTTCAGTTCGTGGGTGACTCCGGAAACGAGAGTCGCGATGGTCTCGTGCTTTTGCGCGTGGAAGAGTTGCTGCTGGAGTCTGATTCGCTCGGTGTAATCGTGGAGGATCCAGACGATCTGCAGAATGTTCCCGTCGTCGTCCTTCACAGGAAATAGCTGCCCCGCGATGTGGAAGATACCCTCCTCCTCGGGGCTTGACGGGCTGTAGAACTTGTTCAGGGCCTGTAGATCGACTTCCGCGATCGGGATCGAAACGGTTTCGCCCTGGAGGAACGCGCGGTTGACGTATTCACGCTGGCCGAGGACGTCGCACACGAATCTGTTCTTCAGAACGTTGAAGCTGCCTACGATCGGCTCCTTCTCTGGAATTCGAAGAAGTTCCGTCGCCGCGAGGTTGATGTCCATCAGCGTGCCGTCGGGAGCATACAGAGCGGACGGCTGCGGCGACTGGCTGAATAGTCCCTCGAAGCTCTTGAAGAGATCGCGATACTTGTGTTCGCTTTCACGCAGGTTCGTGGTCGCGATCTCCGTTCGGAGCGCGTTCGTAAGCTGGATCGAAACCGACCTCACGAGACGGTAGTATTCCTCGGTGAACGCGTTTCGTTCCCGCGTGAAGAACGCGAGCACGCCGAGAACGTTCCCTCCCTGTTCGAGCGGAAGCAGCATCCGGCTCTGAATGAGGTTGACCTTTACGTACTTTTCGAGGAAGTTTCGTTCGTCGCCCTGAAATTCGATTTCCTCGATCAGTCCCTGCGCCAGCGTCGCGGCTTCGAGGGACGCATCCTCCGCAAGATCGATCGATTCGCCGGCGCGGATCATATCGACGTCGTTGAAGCCGATGGTCGAGTGGACCTTCAGCGTCTTTTTGCCCGGCGAGACCGTGAAGAGCACCGCGCGATAGAAATTGAAGAACTGCAGCAGGCGTTTCATTATCTGCCTGAAGCTCTCCTCGAACGAACCCGACGTCACGAGCACGTGGTTCACATACGTTACGAGGTTGCTTTCCTTGCCTCTGAAGTCCTCCTCCGTGATCTCGTCGAACGTGAGCAGATAACCCGCGCACTTGTCCTTGTCGAACACGGCGAACTCGTTTCCGGTGACGGTCCGGTATTCGCCGTGGACGAGGCGGACCTGATACCGATGAGGTCCGAACTTTATGCCGCGCTCCTGCTCACGGAGTCTGAAATCCAGGCTCGGGCGATCGTGTGCGCCGAGGTAATCGTAGATCGACTTCCCGATGAGTTCGTCGACCGTCACGCCGAAGAGAGTCGAGGCCTGCGGGTTTATGTACGTGATCTTCTTGCGGGAATCGATTTCGATAAGGTTTATGCTCGACCGCTCGGCGACGAATTCGAGTTTCTGATTGTCCGACTTCTGCCGGATGCTTTTCTTGGTCGTAACGGTGCGCATTGATATGGGTCGGAGTGTATTGAGCTTCGTTAATGTTACCTTATAAACCCCACCCCGGACGAAAAGTTGTTACGATAAATTTACGAATTACAAAATAGTAATAAACCATGAAGGCGAACGCGCTGCGGTAGTATATTGACGAGCAACATCTAAGAAACTATCTCAGGCGCTGGGAGTGCAGACGTCTCGTCTGCGCAAAAGTCTTCGGATGTCTCGTTCGAAGGCTCCGAAAAGTCGGAAACTTCTGCTTGCGATAGTTTCTAAAAAGCACACGCAGGAGGAAGGCATGGAGTTTAACCTTACCGACGAGCAGCAGATGCTCTACGATATGACCACCGACTTCGGACGGAACGAAGTCGCTCCGATCGCGCAGGAAATGGAGAAAGCGCACCGAATCGACCCCGCGCTCATCGACAAGATGGCCGGGCTTGAACTCTTCGGCGTCCACGTACCCGAAAAATTCGGCGGCAGCGGCCTCGGATACACCGAGATCAGCCTCGTCGGGATGGCGCTCGCGCGGTTCGACGCGTCAACGAGCGTCACCTTCCTCGCGCACGCAAGCCTTCTGTGCCATCCGCTGTTTCGCTTCGGAAGCGACGAACTCTGCGGTCGCTACGGCCCGAAGCTCGCGAAAGGCGATCTCCTTGGGACCTACTGCCTCACGGAGCCGGGGTCCGGAAGCGACGCCATGAGCATCGGAATTTCCGGCGGCGTCAAGGCAAAGCGCGACGGCGATGATTATATCCTGAACGGCGAAAAGATTTTCGCCACCAACGGCGGCCTGCACCTGCACAATCCGGGAAGGAAAGTGCTCGCGCTCGTCTACGCGCGGGACATGGAACTCTGGGGTGACGGCAAGGGCAAGAAGACCTCGGACGGGATCACAGCGTTCGTCGTCGAGTCGGACGCGAAGGGTTTCACCGTCTCGAAGGAGGAGGACAAGCTCGGCATCGTCGCGAGCAGCACCGCCGCGATTACGTTCGAGGACTGCCGCGTTTCGAAGGCGAACGTCGTCGGCGAGCCGGGGCAGGGCGGACGAATCGCGCTCGCGACCCTCGAAGGCGGTCGCATCGGCATCGCCGCGCAGGCGACCGGGATCATAATGAGCTGCCTCGACGCCAGCCGCAAGTACGCCGCGGAAAGGCAGCAGTTCGGTCAGCCGATATCGAGCTTCCAGCGCATCCAGGACAAGATCGTCGAGATGTGGGGCTGCGCGCATACCGCGAGGCTGCTCGTGCTCGAAGCGGCGCACAAGAAGGATAAAGGCGAGCGCGTCGACAAGGAGGCGAGCTGGGCGAAGCTCTACGCGTCGGAAAGCGCGATGCGCTGCGCGACCCAGGCGGTCCAGCTCCACGGCGGCAACGGCTACATCAAGGACTTCCCGGTGGAGCGCTACTTCCGCGACGCCAAGATCACCGAGATATACGAAGGCACCAGCGAAATCCAGCGCCTCGTCATCGCGAATAACGTGATGCGGGAGCAGTAAGCAGTCGTCAGGACTCAATTATGGCTCAGGATATTGCGGTCGTTGCACATTTTCTTGAAGATCTATTGCGTGTTGTTACTCATTAGTCGGTGCTTTCTTCCGCTCTTTTAACATCTCCAATGTCTTTTTCTGATCGATATAAACGACATTAATCAACTTTGGCGATAAATGGTCAAAGTCATTGTCGATCGTTAACAATGTTGCGCCGGTCACCTTTGCAACTGCTGCAATCCACATATCGTTTTTACCCATGTTTTTATGCCCTTTAGGGTGCTTGTAGCAAGCCGAGTCAATTTCTACGTAGGCGTCGAGCACAGTTTGTTTCTCGATGTCGACTCTTACTAGATTGTCAAGCATTTGTTTAAGGCACTCGCGTTTCTTTTTTCCCCATTCGTGCCGATCTGCAAGAGCCCAAATCTCGGCGTGGGTAACGACGCAAACGAGCGGTCGAAAGGGTGCGCTCGTCAGGCGATAGGTCGCATCGATGTGCTTACCCAAAGGACCGCCACGAACAAGCAGTAGCAGGATGCCTGTGTCAAGCAAATACATCGGTGCCTGCATCAATCAAGCTCCCTGACCGCGCTTAGAAGGTCCTCTTCACTCTCGTCTCCTGGCCATGTACCGAAAAATGCGCTGACGCCGGACATTGAAGTCTGGGTTTTGTGGGTGTCTTTTTTTTGCGAAGCCTGCTCGATCGGAGTTGGCTCTTGTGACCAAATCGAGTTTTCACCGGTTCCGTCCCGAAATGCTTCGACATCCACTCTCAGAAGTCTACCGGATGGACGGAAAACACCTTTTCCTTCCACCAGAATTTGCTTGTTCATTAAAGGCTTAAGTTTATCCAGTGAATTCTCATTGACTAGTACGCCCCTGATTTCGTGTCCATTTTCCAGTATGAGCCCGAAACTAAGCGTACTATACCTGACCATATCAAGGCGTCCGAGAACACGAACCCGACTGGGTTGCGGGGTTTGGTTGCTGAGTCTGCGAGAGACGTCCACAATCGCCTGATTCAATACAGCCCTGTTTTGATTTCTCTGACCATTTTCAAAACTCAAAACCTCAAGACCGGCCTTAATCGGTTTTTCGAACTTGCTGACTCGTTCAAGCAGTTTGTTGTCATAACGGTCACTTTCCTCGTTTTTGGCTGACAGATCGGCGAGAAGATCATCAAAGACGTCAAAAGCCGTGTATATCTCAGGCGGTTTTGTTACCCACAGTTCTTTTTGACGATATAGATCTCGTGCCGCCTCCCCAAAGCAAGGATTTTCAAAACGAAGAAGGCTGTCAGTACCATCTGAATCAACTCCAACAAACCTGATATCCGTCGCAGCTTCGAACCACTTTTGTTTGCGACCTCTTGAAGCGCTCCTGCCCTCAAAAGCCATTAGTACCGCTCCACTCACAAGCGGTCCAATTCGGTCTAGAATTGAACCTAAATAGCCGGGGGGCATTTTTTTTCCGTATCCTTCTTGGTCTTTCAATCTAATCGTCTGAAGTTTACCCATTCTGAAATTCTACTCCGTTGCGTCACCAGTTGTCGATTATAAGATACAAGATCAAGATAACTCGATCACAGCATACTCATTGTCCACTGTGTTTCGACGCTTTTGCTTCACCATTGAGATATCGTTCCCTTTCTTATTTTACTCTACAGATGGGACATTTTTTTCGAAAGACGAGAAAGACTTTACTTCAAATTCAGGGTTGCGTTGAATGTCCCCAATCAGAATCCTGTCATGAGTTCGATTTCGGGGAGGCCGACGGAGTCGATGGCTTTCAGGATGCTGATGTCGCTGCGTTTCGAAAGTTCGACGATCTGCTGGTTCTGGAGTTTTTGGAGTTTGCCGCGGCTTTTGAAGATCGGGAGCACCATCGGACGCGCGAAGTTCTTCGGGTCCGCCGCGACGACGCGACCTATGAAGCCGGTCGATAGTTCGACCCAGCTTCCGACCGGGAACAGCGAGAAATAGATCAGCATCGCGCGGACGACCTTATTATCGAACCTCTTCATGCTTACAAGCCTTACGAGTTCTTCCACCGCCTCGTACGGAAGCTTCGCGCCGCGGTAAGGTCTTGGGCTTGTCATCGCGCTGTAGGTGTCCGCCGCGCCGATGATTTTGGCGAACATGTGAATCTTGTCTGGCGAATGTCCGAGCGGGTAGCCCGATCCGTCGCAGCGTTCGTGGGCCTGGTAGACGCTGAACAGCACCGACTTAGGCAGCGACGAAATGTTCTTGAGGAGCTTAACGCCTTCCGTCGGATGAACGCTCACGACTTTTCGGTCGTCGTTGCTGAGTTTGTCGTGTTTTTCGAGGACGTCTTTCGGGACCTTCACCATGCCGATATCGGATAGCAGGGCGCCGATGCAGATTTCCATCACCTGGGCGCTGCTGTACCCGAGCGCCGCGGCGACGTTTATCGCGACGATGGCGGTTTTGACGACGTGCACCGCGAGGTCCGCGCCGAAGACCTTCGAGTTCACGAGGTTCAGCAGCAGGTCCTTGTCCTTGACGAGCATCACGACGACGTCGTTGGAAATATCTTCGATGTCCTTCGAGTCGGCCTCCCCCCCGGCGCGGAGTTTATCGTAGAACTCGGTCATCCGCTCGAGCGCGAAGCGGAACGTCTCGACGTATTCCGCCTTTTCGAGTTCCTGCCTCGGCGTCTCGTGTGGACGGGTATCGATAAGCCTTGAAAGCGGCTCTCCCGCGGGTTCGTCTCCGAAGGTTCCCGACGCGGATTCGCGCTGGGCTTCCCTGACGAGGTCGAGGTCTTTTCGCAGCAGTTCCTTGACGTTTTTTATGGAGAGTCTTCCGATCGCGCGGGCGCGAACCTTCTGCGCGATCGCGCGTTTCTCCTCGAGGAATTTCTTGTAGTCCTGTGCAAAGGAATCCTCCCGAAGGACCATAACCTCGTGAATGTTGTATTTCTCGAGGGTTCTTCGCACGAGGGAATTGAACCACGTTCCCTGCTGGACGAGGAGCCTTCCGTCCTCGGTGTACACGGGAAGTCCGATCTGGTGCGAGGCCTTCATTTTATCGAGCGGAAGGCTTTCGAACGCGGCTTCGCGTATGAACGCGTCCGCGTTTTCGCTCGATTCGAATACCATCACGGACGTGACTTCAAGTCCCATCAGCAACTGGACGTACTCCGGATGGAAGGGTTCGCCCTCCTGGAACAGACGCTTCCCGCTTATATGAAAAATCGCGCCCGGGAGTGCGGGACTAGGCGAAAGCAGGCTCGTGGGTACGCGCTTCATCGGGCTATTTCATCCAGGTTCGGAGCAATTCCTTATTTAAAATTCTATACCTTCCTTGCGGGTCTATGTCCACGCTTGCCTCCTTGCGGAAGGCGCTTATCGCCTTGGAGATGGATTCGCGGTTGGTTCCCACGAGATCCGCGATCTCCTGGTGAGTGAGTTTCAGGTTGATCGTAACCGACTCGTCCTCTTCGATATTCCCGAACTTCTCGGCGAGTTTGAAAAGCTGACTGGCGATCCTTCCCTGCACGCTCTTGAACGTCAAGTCGTCGATCTCGCGGTTCGCCTGGCGAAGTCTGCCCGAAAGCAGCTTGATGATGTTCATAAGAATCGCGGGAGAGTCGAACGCGATCCTTTCGAAGTCTTCCTTCTTGATAAGGAGCAGCTCGATGTTGTTCATCGCCATCGCGGTGGCGCTCCTCGATTCGTGATCGATCAGCGCCATTTCGCCGAAGCAGTCCTCCTCCGCGAGAAGCGCGAGCACCTTGCGTTTCCGGTAATGGGACTTGTGCTCGATTCGCACGAGTCCCTTCACGATGATATAAAGAAGCTCGCCGACTTCGTCCTGCTTGAATATACAGTCCCCGGCTTCATAGAACTTCGTAATGCAAATCCCGGCGAGTGTTTCGAGCTCCTTGCGGCTCAAATTTGCAAACAGAGGAACCCTGCCGAGCAGTGCGACCTTTAGTTCCACTGTTTCCATGGATTGTCCCCTAGGGTTTTGAGCCATGCGAATAATTACTTGCGCATAGTGTTTAGAAAATAAAGGAGATTCTATCAAGATTCGTGGACAAAAAAGATTCCTGTAACCATTAATAACACGGGGTTCAGTAAGGATAATTACACTTTCATGTTTTGATCCTGGAAGTCCAGGGTGTCAAATTGCGTCGAATACCGAAATTGAGATCGAATACGGTGGTATCATGGCGAAAAAAGTTGCGGTTGCGTTCAGTGGCGGACTCGATACGAGCTTCTGCGTCCTCCATCTTAAAAATGAGGGGCACGAGGTCCACACGTGCACTATCGACACGGGAGGGTTCAGCGCGGATCAGATCGCGAAGATCGAGAGGCGCGCGTTCGAGTGCGGCGCGACCTCGCACAAAACCATCGACGGCCGGAAGCGGGTGTACGACGGGTTCGTGGCGTACATTATCAAGGGCAACGTCCTGCGAGGCGAGGTCTACCCGCTATGCGTCGCGGCGGAGCGAGTCGCGCAGGCGGAGATGGTTGCGGAGTACGCGCTCGAACGCGGCTTCGATTCCGTCTGCCACGGATCGACCGGCGCCGGGAACGATCAGATTCGTTTCGACACCTCGATTCGCATCGTCGCGCCGGGGCTGGAGGTGCTGACTCCGATCAGGGACCTCGGGATAAAACGGGAGGAGGAGGCGAGAATTCTTCGCGACGCGGGAATCCCCGTGGAAGTGAAGACGCAGACGATCAGCTACAACGAGAGTCTGTGGGGCACCACCGCTGGAGGAGGCGCGACTCATAATCCGTGGAACCAGCCGCCCGAGGAGGCGTACGGCATCGTGCGGAATCCGCGGGAATGCACGGGGGACGTCGCGCAGATCGAGATCGAGTTCGAGCGCGGCCTTCCCGTCCGCGTCGACGGAAGGAAACTCGGCGGGATCGAGATTATCGAACTGCTGAACAAGCAGGGCGGCGAAAACGGCGTCGGTCGCGGCATCCACCTCGGAGACACGATTCTCGGGATCAAGGGCAGGATCGCGTTCGAAGCGCCCGCGCCGCTGATTCTGATCAGGGCGCACCGCGAACTCGAAAAGCTCGTGCTGACCCGCTGGCAACTCTACTGGAAAAAGGTGCAGGCGGACTTCTACGGCCAGCTTCTTCACGAGGGGCAGTACTTCGATCCCGTGATGCGCGACCTCGAAGCCTTCATCGACTCGACGCAGCGGCGAGTTACCGGCGCGGCGCGGGTCAATCTCTACGCGGGCAACATCGACGTCGTCGGCGTTCGCAGCCCGCATTCGCTGGTTCGCGAGGACGTCGCAAAATACGGCGAAGAATTTTCTGGATGGACCGCGCAGGACGCAAAAGGCTATGGTAGAATTCTTTCGGTGCAGCCCATGCTTTACCGGGCCGCGGGTGTTGAAGAGACGAAAGACCGATAAGCGCGATGAAATCGTTCGCCACGATATTGATGCTGATCCTCGTTCTGTCGCAGAACGCGTTGACGCTCGCCTGCCTCTGTAAGGGCGGCTGCGCCGACGATTGCGAAGTTATAATCGTCGCCGAGATAAAGGTTGCCGCGGAACTGAGCGCTGCAACGAAAAGCTCGTGTTGCAGTGGCGGGAAATCTGAAGCTCCGGAACTCGGCGCGAAGTCCGGCGAGCGGTCGTTCGACCATTTCTGCGAGTGCCGGAATCACCGCGAAATCAGTCCCTTCGTCACATCGAACACTCCACACGAAATTGAGAAATCCATCCAGCGCGGTCTGTCGCTCGAAAATTTTGCTCCCGCTGTTTTCAGCGCGGAGCTTTCGAACGCAGCTTTACGCCCGGAGCGCGCGATCCCCGTGGAAGTCATAAAGCCGACCGGGGAGATAATGCGTCTCCGCAGCGTGATCCTGCTGATATAATCACGGTCTGCCTCCGTAAGAGCGGCGCCACTCACGCACTTTGTGGGGATTCAATCATCCCCATAGCGATAGCGGGCGCTGTCTATGCGTCGAGACGCCCGATGAATATTTTCAGCAAGGAGATCGAATGGACCGTCTGTGGTTACTTTTCGTTTGCGTGACGTTCGCGGGATGCATGTCGAGCCGTCATTCCGATGCGCTCGAATCCATTGCGAGGTTTGGCGAGAATCGCGGCAGTATCTCGGACTCGAGCGACCAGCCCGCGCTCATCGAAAACGCGACGCTTGACGACCTCGTCAACGCGGGGCTTTCGCGCAGCAATCGTCTCAGATCGCTGTACGAGGAGATACAGGCCCTGAACGCGGCGCTCGCGTATAAGGGTGCGATCCCCGAACCGATGATCGGTTACACCTACGACGTCTTCCCCGTGGAGACCAGGAACGGCCCGATACTTCACATGTTCATGTTCAGCCAGAAAGTGCCGTGGACTTCCGAGCTCGAAGCGATCGGCGAAGAACAGTCGCTAATGGTAGAGGCGCTGTGCGAACGCTTCGAAGTCGAGCGGAACGGCTTTGTCGCGGACGTCGCGGAGGCATATCTCGCGTACTGCTACGAGGATGCTTCCAGGGATTTCACGTCGCTTGCGATCGGGCTACTTCGCGACATGCGTGAAGTCGCTACGCGCAGGATGGAAACCGGCTCGTCGAATCTTGCGGACGTTCTTCGGATCGAAAGCGAGATCGACACGCTTGACGTTTCTCTTCGCGCCATCGAAGATCGTCAGCGCGCGCTTCTCGCGCGGCTCTCGTCCCTTACAGGTGTCGATAAGCTCACGCTGAGCGTCGATCTGCCGGAGCTTCCGGAGGCACTTCCTTCCGAGAGCGAGCTTGCGGATAAAGTTTCCGTGGCGCCGACGGTAAGGATGGCGGAGGTGCAGGTCAAGGCGGCTGAGGCAGGGCTTGACCTCGCGGAGTCGTCGTACTATCCGGACGTTACCTTCAGCCTAGGCTACAGCGTAATAGGCGAGCACGATCGCGTAATGGGCGCTATAGACAAGGGCAGAGACGTGTTGAGCCTGGGCGTACAGATGAACCTTCCGCTTTATTTCTGGCAGAACGAAGGGCGTACTTCGGAGGCGCGGTCGATGATGGAGTCGAAGCGCGCTTCGCTGTCGCAGACTGTTCTCGACGTCGGCGCGAAGCTCTCGATGCTTTTCGCGTCGGTCAGCGACGCAAGAAGGCGTGTTGAGCTTTACGAAAACTCCGTCGTTCCGAACGCGGAGCAGACCCGCGATCTGCTCGAAAGCTCCTGGACTACGAGCGGCGCGCAATTCATCGACTTGCTGCTTGCGGAGCGCGCGCTCCTGCAGGCCCGTCTTTCACTCGCGAAGGCGAAGAAGGACTTTCACACAGATTTTTACAGGTTACAGGCCCTTTTAGGAATTTAGATCGGTGGCACGGCCGTCCCGGCCGTGGAGCCACGGACAAGATGTCCGTGCCACGAATCAGAAAGGACAACAAATGAAAAACGCAAGAACGCTCTTACTCGCTTTCCTCGCAATGTTTTCGCTCGTACTCGGCGTGCGCTGTCACCAGAGCGACGCGACAAGCGACGACGGCGAAGGCGAGGAAATGAATCACGAGGGAATGGACCACGGTTCCCATGAGGCGTCCGGTCATGAGGGGCGCGATATGCCTGAGACGGAGGACTTGGATGAACACGATATGTCTTCCATGGAAAATCACGAAGCTCACGAGATGCGGGCAACGGCTGAACCTGCTTTAGCGGAAGCATCTGGCGAAATCATCGACCTCCGGAACATGTATTGCCCGATCCAGAAAGGCAAAACGAAAGCCGACGTGTATGTGGATTACGAAGGATTTCGCGTGCATTTCTGCTGTCCGGGCTGCGACGAGGAATTTCTTGCGACGCCGGATGAGCACCTTCTGGCGCTGATGGACGACGAAGGCCTGACCCCGGAGGTTCGGGAGAAATTGAACGACTATCTCGAAGCGAATTGAGTTCGAACGACGTGTTTTTTAGCAACAAAGGAGGATTAGCTATGGTGAATGTGAAAAGACTGCTTTCGTCTACCGCGATATTTATCGCATTGATGATTTCCATCAATTTCGGGGCTTCCGCCAGTGGGTGCGGCTCGGGCGGACACCATCATTCGGGACGATCTCGCGTCGCCGCCTGGCGTAGCGCGAGCGATGCGGGATCGCTACCAGAGTCCGCTGTCGCACGGGTCACTTGTAAAGGAGGATTCGAAAATGCGTATTAGAATTCTGCTCATTTTTTCAATTTTCGCGGCTTCACTCACGCAGGGAGGCTGCTGTCTGATACCGGCTCTATTCGGGTACTATGCGATAGAAGAGCATGAATCTCTTCACGACGATCTCGATCGTCGGCTCGAGTGCGATGAAGACGTAATCGATCTCGAAAACGACGTGTGCCCGGTGCGAAAAAACGCCGCAAGATCGAGGCTCTACGTCGACTACGGTGGATTCAGAGTCCATCTGTGTCGCGAGGCGTGCGAGGAGAGGTTTCTCGATTCGCCGGAAATCTATTTGACCGCGCTGCTGTCTGACGAAAGCGTGAGCGCGGATAACCAGGCTCTCATAGAGGATTTTCTTAAGGTGGATTAGTTCGAAAGAACTATTTTTTTATTGGGCAAAGTTTTTCAGGAGAATGCAATGACGAATTCAGTATCGAGCTTTTTTGTGACGATCGCGCTGCTCGCGTTCGGCGTAGCAGCCGGGTGTGAATCCACGGACGCAGCGCGTAGTCTGCCCGCTTCAGGGGATGAAGGAAATTCCGTGTCGGTAAGCGGTAGCGCTTCCGAGGTAGTGAAATCGGACTCGACGTCAGCGGCAGGCTGTCCCCGGATGGGCGAAGGCGAGTCGATGGCGAACTGTTCGATGGCGGGCGGCTCTACGGAGGGTTGCGCTATGGGCGAACACGAGTCGATGGAGGGCTGCTCCATGGGCGAAGGCGAGTCGATGATGGGCGGCTCGATGATGGGCGGTGGCGCCATGGATATGGGTTGCTGCGCGGGGGAAGAGGAGGACGGTTCCGAGGTAACCGAGGAAGTCCAGGCTTCCGCGGAAACCCAGGAAACCGAGGCGTCTCCAGTTATCGATCTCGGTAACGCGAAGTGTCCGGTGCTTGGTGGAAACGTGAACAAAAACGTATTCACGGATTTCGAGGGTTTCAGAATCTATTTTTGCTGCCCCGGCTGCGATCGCAGACTGAAGGCGAATCCTGAAACGTATATGTCGAAGCTGCTCGAAGACACGGGAGTGTCCGCGGAGAACAAGGCGAAGATCGAGGAGTTTCTGAACAAGTAACGGTTTACAAAAAGGATCGGACGGGTCGGACCGATCCGTCTGGTTGGTCCGACCGATCCGATTCATCTATCTGGAACCAGAGGTAAGAATGCAAAAGCAAACAAAAACAACTCTCGCGCTCGTACTCACGGGCTGTGTGCTTGGAGCGCTGGCTGCGCTGCTTCCGCCGGACGAGTTCCTCTTTCCATCCGCCGAGCGGGAGGGCAGGGAAGCCGCGGAAAAGGGTCTCGTGTACGTGTGTCCGATGCTGTGTACGAGGTCGGACAAGCCGGGGACCTGCCCGGTCTGCGGGATGGAACTCGAGCCGCGGGAGATTGGCGATCTTGTGAACCTCGATCCTCGCGCTCAGAGCATGATCGGCCTGACTCTGACGCAGGTTACGCCTAGGAAGCTTTCGCGGGTGATCGACACGACGTCGGTTTTCAGCTACGACGAGCGAAGTTATCGCACCATCACCGCGTGGTTCGACGGCCGCATCGACGATCTCGCGCTCGATTTCGAGGGAGCTTCCGTCAGCGCCTCCGGCAAACTCGCGAACTTGTATTCGCCGACTATCTTCACCGCCGAGCAGGAATATCTTCTCGCGCTGGCGCGAAGCGAAGGCTCGCTCGCGGAGTCGTCGAGGCGGAGGCTCGAACTCCTCGGCGTCTCCAGCGAAGAGATCGCGCGACTCCGGGATTCCGGCGCGCCTTCGACCCACGTTGCCATTACGTCTCCGATCGGGGGAACGGTGATAAAAAAATATGTGCGCGAGGGCGATTACGTGAAGACGGGGCAGAAGCTCTTCGACGTCGCGGACCTTACTAAGCTATGGCTTGAAATCGACGTCTACGAGACGGACTTCACCCTGATCGACGTCGGCCTGGTCGCGGACATCCGGGCGAACGGATACCCCGAGGGTACTTTCACGGGCGTGATCGAGTTCATCGATCCCGTGTTGAACGAACGGACCCGCACGGCGCGCGCGCGAATCACGGTGGAAAACGATGGCGCGTTGCTAAGACCCGGAATGTTCGCGGACGCGAGGATTCGAATTCCGATAAATTCTCGCGGAAGAGCGTTCAGCGGACGCGCCGAAGACGCGCCGGAAGTGCTAGCCGTGCCTCGCGGAAGCGTTCTCAGCCTCGGAAGTCGCAACGTAGTTTACAAGGTCGTTTCAAGCGAACGCGACCTCGATGCTATCGCCATGAAGCAAATCAGCTTCGCTATGGCGACCGTTTCCATTGGCGCTTTGTCCGTAGACGAGAATGGCGATGAATACTATCCGCTGGCAGGCGGGCTTATGGAAGACGAAGTCATCGCCATGGACGGCGCGTTCCTTATCGACAGCGAGTCCGAGCTTCAGGGGCTTCCGTCGCTTATGAAGCCGGAGGGGGGACAAAGCGGTGGGGAACACCAGCATTGAATTGCGAATTACTAATTACTAATTACGAATTACGAATTACGAATGCCCTGACCACTGACCACAGACTGCCATGTTCAAAAAAATAATCGAATTCTGCATAGACGCGCCGATGATCGTGCTTTTCCTTGCGCTCGTCCTCGGCGGCTTAGGCTACAAGATGCTGATGGAAGCGTCCATCGACGCTCTGCCGGATATTTCGGAGAATCAGGTCATCGTGTTCACGAACTGGCCCGGAAGGAGTCCGACGGACGTTCAGGACCAGATCACGTATCCGCTCAGCGTCGGTTTGCAGGGGATTCCGATGGTGAAGCAGATCCGGTCGATTTCGGGATTCGGGTTCTCGCAGATATACGTTATTTTCGAGGACAGCGTAGATTTCTACTGGGCGCGGACGCGCGCGCTAGAGAAACTCTCGTCGATAAGCGATACCCTCCCCTCGGACGCGAAACCCGTGCTTGGACCCGACGCGACCGCGCTAGGGCAGATTTACTGGTACACCGTCGAGGGTCCGTACGATAACGGCACGCTCAGAAGTATTCAGGACTTCACGGTGCGGTACGCGCTCCAGAGCGTCCACGGAGTCAGCGAGGTCGCCAGCATAGGCGGATACGTTCGCGAGTGGCAGGTCGATCTCGATCCCGACGCGATGAAAGCGCTCGGCATAACGATCGCGCAGGTCCAGATGAAATTGCGCGCGAGCAATCTCGACGTCGGTGCGCGCACCCTTGAAAACTCGGGAATGGAATACATCATTCGAGGCACGGGGTTCATCGAGAAGCTCGAAGACCTCGAATCCATCGCGATACGCGAGGATTCAGGCACGCCAGTGCTGCTGAAAAATATCGCGGACGTCCACTTCGGACCCGCATTCCGTCGAGGCGCGCTCGTAGACGAGCATCGCGAGGTCGTCGGCGGGATCGTCATTATGCGCTACGGCGCGAATCCAATTGAAGTCATTGACGGAGTGCAGGACAAGATTGCGCGGATTTCCGCCACGCTTCCGGAAGGCGTTCACATAAAGCCTTACTACGCAAGAAGCAAACTCATATACGAAACTGTCGATACTCTGTCGGGCGCGATAATGGACGAGATGCTGATCACGATAGTCGTGATAATAATCTTCCTTCTGCACCTCCGAAGTTCGCTGATCGTCGCAAGTACGCTTCCTTACGCGGTGCTGCTCTGCTTCATCGGGATGCACTACTTCAATGTCACCGCGAACATCATGAGCTTCGCGGGGATCGCAATCGCCATCGGCACCCTCGTCGACATGGGAATCATAATGACGGAGAACATCTACTCCGCGCTTACGCGCGAGAGGATCAAGGACCAAGGATCGAGGATCGAGGGGGAAAGCAGAAGAAAGGTAATAAAAGACGCCGCGGCGGAGGTCGCGCCCGCCATATTCACCGCGCTCGGAACGACCATCATCAGCTTTGTCCCGGTTTTCTTCCTGACGGGGTCCGCGTACAAGCTCTTCACGCCGCTTGCGTGGACGAAGACCCTCGCGCTGTTCGCGGCGGGAGTCGTCAGCGTGACTCTGGTCCCCGTGCTCTGCGTTTACTTCTTAAGGGAGCCTAGTCAGGAGAGCCCTCGAAGAATCCGGACGTTCTTTCGCGCGATCGGATTCATCGGCCTCGCGGCGCTGCTTGCGTACGTCATAGTGCTGAAGCGGAGCGTGCTCCCGGAGCTTCTCGACGGAATTTCAGGCGCGGCGCTGTTCGTGATTCTGTTTGCGCTGCTGCTTTTCGCTTTCTTCTGGACGCAGACGGAAAAACTTATCGACATCGAGGACAATATTGCTTCGAGGTTCATCATAAGAATGTACCGTCCGTCGCTGTCGTTCTGCCTCGATCGTAAAAAGTTGTTCCTCGTTCTGCCTCTTATCATCGTGGCATCGGGAGTGCTGATCGTCTTCGGCGGAGCGACGCTTCTCAGCCCGCTTAAGAGCCTTGGTTTCAGCACGGACAAATTCATCGCGACTAAAGCGCTTCAGGAGGCGTTCCCCGGCATCGGGACGCAGTTCATGCCGAGTCTCGATGAAGGCGATCTGCTTACGATGCCTTCGCTGCTCTCGCAGGCGTCGCTGTCAGAGTCGGTGGACGTGATGGCAAGGCAGAACGAAGCAATTTCGAAGGTGCCGGAGGTGCTCCGCGTTGTAGGTAAGGCAGGAAGGGCGACGAGCGCGCTCGACCCCGCGCCCGTAGGGATGATCGAAACCGTCGTCACGCTGAAACCGCGTAGCGCGTGGCGCGAAGGTTACACCAAGGCGAAGATTCTGGAGGAGCTTCGCATCGCGGCGAGCGTCCCAGGCGTGACGCCTTCCTGGTTGCAACCGATAGAGACGCGCATCGTGATGCTTCAGTCGGGTCTCCGCGCGAGTATAGGCTGCGAGATTTACGGAACCGACATCGACGAGCTTCAACGCGTCGCTGTGAAAATCGAGGAGCTGATAAAAACCGTTTCGGGCGCGACGGACGTCACCGCTCTTCGAATCGGCGCCAGGCCTTACATCGAATTCGAGATCGACCGCGACGCCATCGCGCGGTACGGACTCTCCGTGATGGACGTCCAGAACGTGATCGAAAGCGCGGTCGGCGGGAAGGCGCTTGCCATGAGCCTCGAAGGTCTGGAACGCTACCCGATCAGACTTCGTTACGAGAGAACCGCCAGAAGCAGCTTCGATGACCTCGGAAGGCTCTATGTCCAGACTTCCGCGGGCGCAAGCATTCCGATAGCCCTGGTCGCGGATATTAAACAGGTCGTCGGCCCGGCTTCGATTCGCAGCATCGACGGAGTACTCGTCAGCTACGTCATGTTCAACTCGAAGGATCGCGACGAGGACAGCGTTGTCGCGGACGCCGAAAAGCTGATCCGCGATACCATCGCGAAGGAGAAAACCGCGACGGAAAACGAGCGCTCGCTGAACTTCCCGGAGGGCTACTATTTCAAGTGGGTCGGAAACTACAAGAATCAGCAGGAGGCGAACGCGCGGTTCGCGTACCTGATTCCGATATGCCTGCTTTCGATCATCTTTCTCGTTTACCTTCAGTTCCGGAACATTTTCATTCCGCTGATGATATTCTTCGGGTCCGTGCCCGTGTCGATAAGCGGCGCGCTGATTTTCATATATTTCTGGCCGTTCGTTCAGGACGGACTGTTCGCGCTTGGGATCGTGGAAGCTCCGTCCGCCGGCCCGGTGTATCTGACGGTGGCTGTCGTGGTGGGCTTCATCGCTCTGCTCGGTACGTGCGTCGACGACGGCGTCCTTATGTCTACCTACATCTCTCAGCTTTTCGAGAAGAAAGCGCCGGAATCGGTCAGGGAAGCGCGGGAACTCGTGCTCGAAGCCGGCGTCCGCAGGATCAGGCCCGCGGTTATGACGAGCACGACAACGATCATAGCCCTCGCGCCAGTGATGGTCTCTAGCGCCCGCGGCGCGGACGTCGCGATCCCGATGGCGCTTCCTGTCTTCGGCGGGATGATCTTCGCTGCGATCGTTTACTTCGTCGTGCCGGTGCTCTACTGCGCCCATCTCGAATACAACGCGAAAAGAAAACTATGAGGCGAAGCCGGGACGACCCTCTTTACGGAACGGCTACGAAACGAAGATGGTGTGAAGATGTGATGCGAGATCGGTAAGTTATTATTGTACGCGTTCTAAGGGGTGCGAACGCAGTTTCATGTAAACAAGTTGTTTAACCCAAGTTGACCAGGTAGAGCGCTAATTTGTCGGTATTCGGCGATTCGAGGCCGAGTAGCTCAAAAGTTTCTACTACATTTTGGGGGCAGGTTTC
>JANLHZ010000028.1 GCA_024653775.1 Planctomycetota bacterium
TCAGAATTATACGAAGTGCTCAGTGCGGCATAACGATTCGGTCAACCACATCCGTCAGGAACGTCCCCGGCACTTTCCTGGCCGTCCGAGAAGTAATTCAGAGCGAAAAGGTGACTTCCGAAGAAGTAGGTAAGTGCCGGGGACGTGGTTCATCGCCACTCACGAGTAATCTTCATGTGCCGGGCACTCTGGAAGTGACCGGCACATCCTCGTCCGCGCGAGCGCGTCATAAACGCTGGCGAAGATGTGTAGTATGATGAGACGCGGCGCTCGTAGTGTGCCCGTAAGGGCATATAAACACCTTACGGCGTCACTACGAACCGGAAGCGCCAGGCACGTCTCGCTTGCCGCCGGGACGGACACGCTACCCGCGACAGCTCGCTGGGCTCACAGTCGCACTCCGAGCACCGCGCGGGCGTTCTCCTCATTCGCTGCGCTATCGCCGAACGAGCATAAATCGTTGCCGATTACCAACCCGGATATTTCGAGCGGGTGAAGGGATTTGAACCCTCGACCGTCGCGTTGGCAACGCGGCGCTCTACCACTGAGCTACACCCGCTAAGTAGAGTTTCGGATTTTAATTTTTTATCGGGACAATACAAGCCTCCAAGATCATGTTTATTTGGAACCGGGAAATGCCGAAACGGTTCGGCTAATTCAGGATGGCCTCCGCCGGAGCTTCGGGCCGCGTTCGTCCAGAATACAACGAACTCGACCTGAAACCGAAGGTCCTCGTTAATACCCAGATGGCTCTTGACGTTCAAAAAACAAAGAAGTGGATGCGGCGGGCGGTGCTCGCGGGATCGATGCTTTTCCTGCTATACGCGGTTTATCGCTTCAAGATCGAGACGATTCCCGACGACTGGACCGTGATAAGCACGCTGCCGCCGGGGACGCGGATCGTCACCGATTCGCAGCCGACGATCTATCGCGAGAACGTAATCTTCTTCGAGCCTCCTGCGAGTACGAAGTACAGGTTCGGATTCGCCCGCGTCGTTGGAATTCCGGGAGACGTGGTCTCGTCGCTTGTCGAATTGCGGCCTGACATCGACCTGAACGATCCGGGATTCATGATAGGCGTCGCGCCGGGCGGCGACGAATCGAAACTCCAGACATTCCGAGACTTCGAGTTCACCGACGCGCTCGATACGAGCCTTCGGTTCGCGGTGAGCGGAACGAACGTCGCCTCGGCGGGTCAAGCAGGCTACAAAATTCCAGACGGCTTCTACCTTGTTCTGATAGACGAAAGGGAAAACGAAATCTTCCCGGACTCTCGCCACGTCGGGCTGATCGAAGAAGGCTGGATCAAATGGCGCGTGCTTTTCGTGATGCCGAGGTGATGCTCGAAAAACGTGCAGACATCGGTTTTGTTTTGAGATAAAATTATCGAAACAAGGCGGGCAGCCGAGGAAGACCCAAATGAGCACCGTAAAAAAAGACGTGGCCAAATTACTGGATAAGCTTCCCGAAGACGTTACTTACGATGACATCCATTATAACTTGTACGTATTGGAGAAGATCAAAAAAGGTCTGAAGGACGTCGAGGAAGAAAATCTGCTTACAACCTCTCAGGTTAGGGACAGGCTAGAGAAGTGGCTAAAGTAGTAGTTTTGGGATAGCGGTGGTTCAAAGAAACGCCTTACGGCGCCACTACAGAACGCGTCCTAACGCATTCTGAAACCTGAATTTTCCCGCGCTCGGATCGAATCTCAAAGCCCGAAGTTGCCGGCGTGAATCTATTGTGGTGAATCGCTGCCCAGGCAACTACCTTCGGCATTTCTTCAAGGGTGCGAACACAATTTCATGTAGTCGAATTGTCAGATGATACGCATGCGTTCGTCAGAGGATGTCTCACCTTGCTGGATGCGAGGCGAGTAGTTGGACAATCGCAGCGTCAGCTTTACGGCTTTGCACCTTGGCGGCTTTGCGAGAAACGAATTTAATGAGAATTCGAGAACGATCGACAACGAGTCTTTCGCCATGACTTCGATAAACTGCAAAAGAACACCCGCCAATTACATCTGGCGCGAATCCCGCGCCGATCCGGAGAAGACGATGAAAGAAGAATATTTCGCGCAAAGACGCTATGCAGCAAAGGCGCCAGGAATAATGATTTCTGAACAAGGTGGCTTCGTGGATACGCTCGATAGAGCGATGCGCTTTACCGGTTATTTCCCTACGATGACGAACTTGACAGGTCAGGAACGTCGAATCAAACAAGGCGTCCGCCTAAATCCGCGTGCGCACCCCCGGCAGCGAATGTCAATAAATTAGCCGTGACGAATTGCGCTGGAATCCAATAAACTCTGTGAATCTCACGTAACAAAGGGACGCAAAATGAAATATCTCACTTGGATTGGCCTTTCCCTATCGATTTTACTTGTCTGTGAGCTTCGTTTGGAAACAGAGGAATTCTGTAATCCCGCGGCGATTCAATTTCTTTCCGGACTCACGTCCATCGACGAGAGCATCTTCGGCGAATATGAAGTCAATGTTTATATCGATGGCGGATTCATAGGCACGGCAAGCTCGAAAATAAGTCGCTCGATGCGTCTTTCCGGCACAGATCTCGTTCCGTGCTACATATTAAGCCAGTCGTTGAATTGGAAACTGGAGGAAGTCTCGACAGAGGCGACCCTCGAGTTGGCGCTGACGTCGAACCTGAAACTGGTGTCGTACAGATCGGTAATCAAGATGACCGCCCGCGAACGGACCGTCCAACGGAGGAGTTCGATCCAGGCGAGGGGGGATCGTTTCCGCCTCGAAATTAGAGGCGATCCCACAGGAGAGAATTCCGATACGGACATTGACATGGAGCTGGGAATAATGCCGGGCGACGCTCTATACATCCTTTCTCTGCTTCTAGACAAGAAAGGCGAGGAAGGAAAGGAATACAAGTTCGGAATCCAGTTGACTGACAGCGCTCGGCGGCGCGCGTCCGTTGTCAGCATCAAGCGCGATCAGCAGGTTCCTGGATCGAGCGACCACGCGACGATGGTGGCTTCGGAACCTGTGCCGATAGGAGATGGCGGGGAGGAAGGCGATCTCGACGTCTACTATATCGAAGACGGTAAGGTCGTCCGGGTGGAGGATGGCACCGATGTTGTCCAGATTCTGTCGGATGGGAGACCGCCGCCGGAACGACTGCCTGAGGTTCAAATCGGGCAGGCGGATTCCGGATCGACAGAGGAGCAGAATTCGACGCCAACGGTCAATGCCGAAGACTGCTTCAACGACGCTTCGAGAGATTTTCTCGCGGGATTGACGGAAATCGACGAAAGCGCCTTAGGTGAGGCGACTTACCGGATCATATACGACGGCAAACACATCGGCAGCGAATCCGACAGAATCAGCAAGTCGTCAAGACTCGTGGATGGCGAGCTTGCAATGTGCTATGCTCTCGAAATAGTCTCGGAAACAGACGATGGAACGGCGAAATTCAACAACGTAAGAAATATCGCTGTCACGCCGGGACTTCGACTCGTCAATTATAGCGAGCAAGATCTGCATCGTCAGGCGGGACGGGTCTTGTTCCATAGTTCGAGCATATGGCTGCAGGAACGGGGATATCGTCTCCAGTTTCGAGACGACCTTCATCGCCAGAATTTCGTGGAGGATATCGCCGTGGCTCCGGGAAGCATGGTGATGGGGGAATATTATCTTCTTGCCCTGCTGCTCGCGGAGAAAGGCAGACCCTGGACCGAGTATAAGTTCGCAAATCAGAGCACGGAAAGCAGCGAAGTTTTCGGGACGATGGTCAGACTCGAAGCCGACATCGCGATTCCCGAGGCCGAGGTGACTGGATTCAAAATAGAGGTGCTGAGAATTCGAGATCCACGCGAACCGGCCGAAGGCAACAATTGCGCGCTTCAGTCGACATTTTACGTGTCGGACGGGAAAGTGCTTCGTTTCGAGCATCTGAATAGCCTTGTCCTTGTGTACGACCCGGACGTTACGCCTCCAACGGCAGGGTCTTCGGGTCCGAGCGACACAGTACCCGCGGATTCCGCCGGCTCGTCTTCCACATCCGCAAACAACAACGAAAATAATGCGACGGCTCGCCCCGCGCCAGGCGTTCATCGCGAGCCGTCTACAGGACAAAGGCGAAATTTCGACATCAGCGACCACGGCGAGCTAGATGAGGCAGACCTGAAAACATTCGATTATCCGTCGAAGACTGTCGTTTATTATTTTCTCTCCTGTACAAGACACGACCAGATCGGAGTTTCAGACACTATGGATTTCGATGGAGAGGTGGACAGGATGTTCGAGGAGAATGCGCAGCTTAGCCGTTTGCCGGAAGCGAGGCAGCGCGGAATGAGACCGCAGCTCATCGCACAGCAAAGAACCGCACGCAGAATCGAATTGAACAGGTCACTCCCGCCTAGGAACGTGAGACTCGAGCTTCAGGTCGCGGAATTGAAACTGAGCGATTTCCGCGTTGAGGAAACGGACGTGGAAAACGAGGTCATCATTCGCCTCCATTCAAATGCGCCGTCCGCATTAGCCACTTATGGCAGGGAGTTTCGTCTCGTTGAACGCGAGGGCAAGTGGCTCATCCTCGAAATCGTGAAGGACTGAACCGCTGCGCGAGTAGACGGATTCGCTCCAGATTTCCTGCCGACACTTTTCCATTTCGCGATTGAAAATTCGAAGCGGTCTATGTTAGAGTTTTATCAACCTTCAATAAATCACACATAGGGATATTCACGGATCGAAAATGGCCGAACAAACAACCGGCGAAGTTCTCCTTGACGTCAACAATCTCAAAACCTCGTTTTTCACCGAGGAAGGCGAGGTGAAGGCGGTCGGCGGAGTAAGCTATTGCGTACTCAGAGGCAAGACGCTGGGCCTTGTCGGAGAGTCCGGCTGCGGCAAGTCCGTCACCGCTATGTCGATCATGCGACTGATACCGATGCCGCCCGGGAAGATCGTCGACGGAAGCATCAAGTTCGAGGGCAAGGACCTCGTGAAGCTCCCGGAAGGCGAGATGCGAAAGATTCGTGGCAACCGAATCGGTATGATCTTCCAGGAGCCGATGACGAGCCTGAACCCCGTCTTCACGGTCGGCGATCAGATAATGGAGAGCATTCAGCTTCACCAGAAACTCGGAAGGCGTAACGCGAAGGAGAAAGCCATCGAGATGCTGAAGCTCGTCGGCATTCCGGACCCAGTTTCCCGTATCGACGATTACCCGCACCAGATGTCGGGCGGTATGAAGCAGCGCGTTATGATCGCGATGGCTCTTAGTTGCAATCCGGCTCTTCTCATCGCGGACGAACCGACGACGGCGCTAGACGTCACGATCCAGGCGCAGATTCTCGACCTGATGCGTGGTCTGCAGAAGGACATCGGAATGAGCATCCTGCTCATCACCCACGATCTCGCGGTTGTCGCGGAGATGTGTCACCATGTCGCGGTGATGTACGCGGGTAGGGTTGTCGAATACGCCGACGCGGAGACTTTGTATAGAAGCCCGACGCATCCGTACACCCTCGGGCTGTTCCGCAGCATCCCTAAGCTCGGCGTGAAGGTCGACAAGCTCTACGCCATCAAGGGAATGGTCCCTAAGCCGACGGAGTTCCCAAGCGGCTGCAAGTTCAACACACGTTGCGACTACGCGCACGACCGCTGCCGGGTGGAAGAACCCGAAGAAAAGGACATAGGCGAAGGGCACCTCGTCGCGTGTCACATGACGGAGGACGAATCGTATATGGACGAAATCCGCGGCCTCGTCAAAGCGGAGCGCTGAAAATCCGATCGTCTAAAAAGAAGCCTTGTTATCATACGCCTCCCTGGATCGAAAACCATGACAGATCACTCATCAGCAGCCACGCTCGAAAGAGCACATTCCGCCGCGGATCGAAAGTCGGATCGTCCGATTCTCTCGGTCGACGATCTGAAGGTATACTTCCCCGTCAAGCGCGGATTGCTTTCGAAAGTCGTCGCCCACGTTAAAGCCGTCGATGGCGTCAGCTTCGACCTCCACCGCGGGGAAACGCTCGGACTCGTCGGCGAGTCCGGCTGCGGCAAGACGACGGTGGGAAGAAGCATCCTCCGTCTGATCGAGCCGACTTCGGGGGACGTCTACTTCGAAGGCGAAAAGCTGCAAGATCTTTCCCCCGCGGAACTCCGCGAGCGAAGGCGTCGGATGCAGATCATTTTCCAGGACCCGTATTCTTCGCTCAACCCGAGGATGACCGTCGAAGGAATTATAGGCGAGGCGTTCACAGTCCACGGCATCGCGAAGGGCGACGAGCGACGAGCACGCGTTCGCGATCTGCTTTCGAAGGTCGGCCTCCAGCCGGATTACATCAACCGTTACCCGCACGAGTTTTCCGGAGGTCAGCGCCAGCGCGTCGGCATCGCGCGGGCGATAGCGCTGAATCCTTCGTTCATCGTTTGCGACGAGGCGGTGAGCGCGCTCGACGTCAGCATCCAGGCGCAGGTGATAAACCTCCTCGAGGAATTGCAGCAGGAGATGGGACTTTCGTACCTCTTCATCGCGCACAACCTCGCGGTGGTCGAGCACATTTCGGATCGCGTCGCGGTTATGTATCTCGGCAAGATCGTCGAAACCGCAAGCAGCATCGACCTCTACAAGAACCCGACGCATCCGTACACCCGCGCGCTCCTTTCCGCGGTCCCGCATCCGGACCCGACGCGGCAGATAGATCGCGTCGTGCTTCAAGGGGACGTGCCGACGCCGCTGAACCCGCCTTCCGGATGCAGGTTCCATCCTCGCTGTCCGATCGCGGAATCCATATGCTCGGAAGAGATCCCGCGGATGACCGACCTCGGAAACGGCCACCAGTTCGCGTGCCACGTTGAAGCGCGGAAGCTCGGAAAATAAGACTCTGTTCAATAGAAGTTCGTGGAACGATAACCGAAACTGCAAATACGTTCGATTTTCCCGTCGCTTCAGCGCGGAGACGCTGAGAGCGCAGAGACTCGCCGAGAACCTATAACCCGAGCGCCCCGCCGGCGATACAAAAGCAAAGCAGGCAATGGATAATCCCGTTCAGGTTTTTCGAGCTTTACTTTACGGACACAAAAATCGACGCCTGACGGTGGAATGAATTCTCTGCGTTACTCCGCGTCCTCTGCGGCTCTGCGCTGAGGATTTTAGACTTCGGTGACGTTTTGTTGCAAACTTCCAGTGAACAGTGTCGAAAATGATCACCGGCACTCTTCGATCAGATTCAGGTCGAAGTCGTCGCTGTGATTTCTGATCAGCGCGCCGTCGAGACGATCGAGGCGCATCTCCACCGTAACCGCGACCGTTCCCTCGAACAGATGCCCGCCGAGGGTTTGGAAGTCGTCCTTCCCGAGCACCGCGTGGCAATGCACGAAAGGTTTGCGATCCGGGCCGAGGCTTACGTTTCCGACGAGGCTCAACAGTTCGTGTTCGTCTTTCAGAATCTTTTTGTCATAGGATTTCGTTCTCGTGTGGAAGAATCCGAGCGTCACGTTTTCAAGCGCGCCGATCGCGGAAATCGTCCCCGCGCTGATGTTTTCCTGTTCGCAGAACCGCGTAAGACGCTCGATGAGCTTCTCGCCTTTTTCGAAAATGATGATGAGGGTTTTGTCGTCGATGAACGCGTGCATAAACAATTACGAATGACGAGTGACGAGTGACGATCTAACGCAGGGTCCATACATTGCGCGATAAATCAAAAATCGGCAAACAAAAATCAAAAATCGCGATCAGATGCGTTCGCCTCTTCGGAGCGCGATCAGCCGGCGGATGACGGACGCGATACTTTCGCCCACGCGGACGGAGAGGAAGTCGACGCCTATGCCGAAGCACTCGCGCGCGAGCATCTGGTTATGCTCCTCTAGCAGCGCGCGGTAGCGTTTCGCGATGCCCGCGGTATCGACGCTCAGTTTGCCGTCCGCTTCAAGCCCGGTGAAGTTAGTCAGGTCCTTGTACGGAAATTCCGTTTCTTCCTTCGTCAGAACCTGGATCAGCACGCACTCGTGGTTCTCGCGCACGGTTCGAAGGGATTTCGCGATCTTCTCCGGCTCGTCCACTGCGTCGCTGACGACTATCACGAGTCCCTTGCCCTTCATCGTTCGTGCGCTGTTCTCTGCAATTTCAAACACGCGCGTCTCGCCTTCGGGAGTCACCGCGTCGAGCGCCTGGCAGGTCTGGATGAGCTGGTTCTTGCTGCCAGAGAGCGCGGTCGCCTTCTGGACCTTCGCGCCCGCGATCACGCAGCCCGCGCTGTCGTGGGCGCCGAGGACTACGCTCATCATCCCCGCGACAAGCCCCGCGGCGTAGCGGAATTTCGAAACGCTTTTAAGCGCGTTCGCGTCAGCCTTTCGCGCGCGGAGTTCTTCCTCGCTGACTTTCGTGCTCATCTTCATCGAGCCGGACGCGTCCACGACGAACATAACGCGCAGAGTCGTTTCCTCCTCGTATTCGCGGATGAAGAATTTGTCCGTTCGCGCGTATACCTTCCAGTCGAGCCTGCGGATGTCGTCGCCCGGAATGTACTCTCGGTGCTCCGCGAACTCCGTGCTCGAACCCTTGTGGCGAGACTTGTGCGCGCCCGAGAGGAAGCCTTCCACGGCGTTCCGCGCCGCGATCTCGAGCCGCGAGACGCTCTGGAAAATATCAGGATCGAATGAGGTTGTGATCATAATTTGTAGCACGGACGTCTCGCCCGTGGATTTTCGGGACCGCGGATGTCCTCGTCCGCATCGATTCACGGGCGAGACGCCCGTGCCACTTTTCATTGCAGCGCTCGCGCACTGCACTCCAAAGGGCGCATGCAGTGCGCCCCTATTCAGTTTCCTCCGTTCTGCCGCGCGCGCTCTCTCTCCCGTCGCTGCTCTTCTGTCTCGTTCGAGTCTTCCTCCTGCGCGAGCTGGCGGAAATACTCTTCGGAAAGATCGCGGTAGCGCTCCGGGAAGTCGGCGTCCTGCGTCGCCTCGAAGGCGCTGTCTTGCAGTTCCCGCGGGAGCGACGCGAAAGGATTCTCTTCCTGTGGAGCTTCGGTCTGCGGCTCGTCGAAGAACCCATCCGGCAGCACTCCCTCCCTGGCTTGCGCGTCGACGTTGTCGAGGTTCTGGTTTATCTGGTCCTGAAGCTGCTGGAGCGTGCCGTTTTCCTCAAGCTGACGCTGCACCTCGTCTAGAAGTTGCCGGCGATCGCCCTGTGTCCAGCGGTCGGCCTGCATCTGCGCGAACTCCTCGAGTCGCTGCATATCCTCCTGCGTCATCTGCGAACGCCACTGCTCGTACGCCTGCTGCGCGCGCTGAATGTCCTCGGGCGAAAGCTGCTGTCCGTCGATCTTCGCGAGTTCCTCCTGAATCCTCTGCGTCATCTCCTCCGGAGTCATTTGACTCTGGTACTGCTGTTCGAACGCGCGCAGCATCGCGTCCATCTGCTCCGGCGTGAGATTCGGAATGTCCGTCGGCACGTTGTATTGCTGGAGCAGGTTCTCCTGATTCTGCATCACCTGCCGCTCAAGCGCGCTCCTGACATCGGGAGAAAGCTGACGATCGATCCGCTCCTGCAGCGAACGACGGTCGGCTTCCGACATCTGGCTATCGAACTGCTCGCGAAGCTGCGCGTACTCCTCCTGCGACATCTGCGATTCGAGTCGCTGCTGAAGCTGCGCGCGGGACTCCGGGTCGATCACCTCGCCGCGCTCGAGCCGCTCGCGGGCCTCTGCCTGCTGCTCCGGGGTCATCTGATTCTGCAATTGCGATTCGATCTGCTGGCGCTGCTCCGCGGACATCTGATTCGCGAGCGTATCCGAAAGCTGCTGGATCTGCTCCGGAGACAGCGGCGGGTTTTCCATCAGCCGCTGGATCGCTTCCTGCTGCTCCGGGCTAAGCTGCGGACTCTGCTGCGCGTCTTGAAGCGTCTGCCGATCCTGCTGAGAAAGCTGCTGCTGCGGGTTTTGCTGCATTTCCATCAGACGCTGGAGCGCCTGCACCTGCTCGTCCGAAAGCTGCTCCGGAAGCTGCTGGCGGATAGCATCGAGCATCTCCGGCGAAATCTGATCCGCGAGTTGCTGCTGAAGCTGCGCCTGCTGGTCCTGCGGGAGCTGGTTCTGCATCTGCTGCTCGAGCTGCTGCATTTCCTGCTGGTTGATCTGATCCTGCGGAACCTGCGACTGCTCGAGCGCGTCGACGATCTGATTCCAGTCCGCGTTCCCGATGGCGCCCGCGATCCCCGCGGCGAGGCGCGCCTTCTCTTCGTCCGAAAGCGAGTTGGCGTTCTCGAGCAGGCGGTTCATGATGTCGTTCGCCTGATCGGGGGACATCTGGTTCTGAAGCTGCTCCTGAAGCTGATCTCGCACCGTCTGATCCTGCGGCTGGTTCTGCCCGTTCGCCTCGGGATTGTTCGCCGCCTGCGGATCCTGCGCATTCCGCTGATCCTGCGCGGGCTGGTTCATCTCCATTTGACGCTGGATGAGATCCTGAATGCCACGGACGTCCTCCTGCGAAAGATTCTCGAGTCCCGTCGAAAGCGCGTCCGCGAGCGCCTGCGTCGTCTCCGGCGTGAGCTGGTTCATAAGCTGCTCCTGCAATGCGGCGCGGGTCTCGTCGCTAAGCTGCTGCGGCATTACGTCGCGAAGGCGCTGCATCGTCTCCGCATCGGTCTGATTCTGCAGACGATCGAGCAACTCGCTTTGCTGCTGCTGATCGAGGCGACCGTTCAGAGCGTCGATTGTGCGCTGGAGGTCTTCGGGGTTAATCTGGTCCTTCAGCGATTCGATTAGCGCATGCCGGTCCTGCTCGGTCAACTGGTTCCCAAGCTGATCCACGATCTGCGCGCGCTGCTCGTCGGTAAGCTGCTGGCCTACGAGGTCCTGCAGCGCCTCCTGATTCAGCCGGGGGGCGTTTTCGAGCGCCTGCGCAAGCGAATCGCGCATTGCCTGCGCCTCTTCGGGAGTAAGCTGGCTGGCGAGTTGATCGCGGATGCGCTGCGCCTCCTCCGGTGAAAGCTGCCCGGCGAGTTGGTCCCGAAGTCGCTGCGCTTCCTCCGGAGGAAGCTGATTCTGAAGCTGCTGAATAAGCTGCTCCCTTTGCTCCGGAGTCATCGCGCTGGCGAGGCGATCCGCTAGCGCCGCGCGCTCTTCCTGCGTCATCTGGTTCTGCAGGGTCTGCCGCATACGCTCGACCTCTTCCGCGGAAAGCTGGTCTGCGAGCATCTCGCGCAGGCGAACGATCTCCTCCGGACTCGCCTGATTTCGAAGCTCCTGCCGGAGAAGGTCGCGCTGCTCGTCCGTGAGGTTGTTCCCGAGCACTTCCGCGAGGGATTGAATATCGTCCGGCGACATCTGTCGCTCGAGCATCTGCTGGATCTCCGCTAGACGCTGAGGCGTGGTGCCCCCGTCGACCTCCTGCTGGATCGCGTCGAGTTCGTCCGGGCGAAGCTGCATGCGAAGAAGCTCGTCGATGCTCTCCGCCGCGGTTTCCCGGCTGCGGGTGTCGATTTCGTCGATGAGGCGCTGGCGCTCTTCGCCCTGCGCACGGGAGAGGCGGTCGAGCCACGCCTCGCGCTGCTCCGGACCGAAAAACGGCCCGAGGTTTTCGATGATGCCTTCGAGTTCCTGCTGCGACTGCGCGCCTTCAAGCTGACTGCGCAGGTTGTCGAGCAAAAGGAAATCCCGCGGGCTGAACTGCGTCGGGTCGATGTCCACCTGAGGCGGCGCGGTGTTCGTGTAACGCTCGTCCCAGTACTCCGGATTCGCAAGCTCCTCGAGGCCGCGGTCTATGCGCGACTCCCGTCCTGGAGCCGATTCCTCTGGTTGCGGTCCACGCGCGCGATTCCACATATCCTCCTGCGCCTGACGAAGCCACCTTCGAAGCCTTCGAACCTGCGTCTGGAAGTCGCCTTCGCCCTGCTGCGCTTCGCCTCCCGGCGCCGCGGCGGGTTCCTCCGCGCGGATTTCCGCTGCGAAAATCGAAAGCGCGATGAGCGTGATTATCGTGTGTTTCATTTTTGCCTCGTTTCAATTACTCACTCCAGGAGAGGGAAATTTCATTCCTCTTCCTGCATTCTCGTCGCCAGAACTTCGTTTAGCGTATCTATGATTATCTGCTCCTCCTCGCGGAGCGTGAGCAGCACGTCGTCCATGTGCACGATAACCGGAGCGTTCGGATTAGTCGACGCCATTTCTTCGCGGAGTTTGTCCATCCCGCCTTTGTGTTCCCGGAACCCGCTTCGCCAGTGAAGCACCATCGAAAGCTCTATCCACGGCGGGACGAAGCCGGAGTCGATTCCCCACGTGTATTCGAGATAGAACCACGAGCCGGGGAAGTTCACGTATGCGTCCGGAGATTCCCGCACCGCTATCAGGGTATACTCGCACTCGCGCTTCCAGCGGCTGAACCCGTGGATTGCCGCGTCGAGCTTGTTCGCGGCGCTTTCGACCAGCAGCAGCGCGACGATCTTCTGCGACGAGAACGAATAGCGGAACGCCTGACGGAGATCATCCTGCGAAAGATCTAGCAGGGTCTTCAGAACCTTGCCCGCGCTATCGCCGCGCGCGAGAAGGTAATCCATAATCTCGCCCGCGATGTCGTAGAGCAGCACCGCGTCCTGACCCTGCGCCTCCATGAAAGCGACCAGCCGCGAGAGCCAGTCCGCGAAGATGGCGAGGGACGTCTCGATCCATTCACGCGCCGCGGTGAGACGAACCGTGATAAGCTGCTCGCCCGCGTTCCCGGCGCGGCCCTGAATCGTATCCCGCGTGCTCTGCAGGCTGTCCCAGGTATTTATGACGCCCTCTTCATTCACGGTGCGCACGCTCTCCGCGAAGGACTCGCTCATCTGCGTGAGACGCTGGTTCTCCTCCGCGTTTTCGTACTGACGGACGAATGGCATTATCTCCCCGAGCTGGCTCTGATCCTCCGCAAGCTCCCCCCGAAGCTGATTCTGGTACTGCTGTCCGTTCTGAGTGAAGTTCTGCGAGACGCGGTTCGAAAGCGCCTGCATATACTCGTCCCGTCGCTGCTGGAGCGTTTCGAAACTCTGCCTCGCTGCGTCCTGATTTCCAGACGCCATCGACTCCGCCATCTGACGGTACGCCTCCGCGACGCGCTGCGCCTCGTTCGTGCCCGAGTTCTCGTAAAGCGGCGCGAGTCTCTCCGCCGCCTCCTGGTATCGCTGCATCTGCCGCTCGCTTAGGGACTCCGGACTCTGGAGGTCGCTCTGCAAGCGATCCATGAAGTTCCTGTCCTGACGAAGCAGGCTAAGGGCATCCTGCGAGGTCTGGTCGGAGGCTTCCTGAAGCATCTCGTCCAGCTTTCCGATCCGCGCGTCCAGATTGCTTTCGATGTGCCGTAGCTCCCGATACCACTCCGAAGGCAGTTCCGCGGGCGCAGGCACCGGAGGCGTGCCCTCCAGAATCTCCGTTAGTTCCGAGAGCGCGGATTCGATTCGATCATGCTGCTCGCGCACCTCGAAGAGCTTCTCCTGGCGCAGCGATTCGCTCGCGGTTTCGATCATCTCCGCAAGCGGCGTCCTCCGGAGAAGCGAAAGCGCAGCGCTGATCCGGCCCTCCTGCTCGAGCCGATTTTCGGATTCGGACTCGCGGAGTTCCGCCTGCACTTCGTGAAGCCTCCGCATTATGTCGCCCACTTCCTCCGCGAGCTGATCGTGCCTCGAACGAAGGCGCTCGATCTGAGTCTCGCGGGTGTCCTCTGCAAAGACGATCGCCGGGAATAGCGCAAGAAGAAGCGCGGCGAACATCCACGAATTTCCCCGAACGGCTTTCGGGCGCACTCGCCCTGCCGCTGCGTTTTCATTCGTAATTCGTAATTCGTAATTCGTAATTTCAGTCCCCTCCCGAAAGCGATTCTCCCTGAAGTTCTTCCTCGAGCAGCCTCTGCAGATCGTCGCTGATGGAATCCTGAAGCGTCCGGAGCCTCCTCGCGCGTCCGCGGAGGAGTTCGTAACTCTCGAACGCCTGAAGCTGGGCCTGCATTGCGCGAAACACGGTTTCGATCTTCTTCGTAAGCTTTTGCGCGTGTTCGAGAGTCCTGAAGAATCCCGTGCCCTGAGTTTCCGCCGGGTGAAGATACCACTCCTTGAAGAGCGAAAGCGTCACGTTCGAAAGCCCGACCTGCTCGACGCCCGCACGCCAGATCACTTCGCGAAGAACGTCCGTCGGCAGTTCCCGCGGGTCGACCAGCCTCTCTGGAACGAACAGTCTCCGCCAGTCCTTTTTCGCCACAAGATTTATGAATCTGTTCACGACCCCGTCCGAAAGCGCGTTCTGTCGATCTTCCTCCTCCCTGCCAGTGTAATCCTTCGCGGGAATCAGGATTCTTCGCGCCTCGGCTTCGAGGTCCGCCGCTTCCCGCGTGTCGCCTCGGAAGAGAAGGGTCCGCGCGAGCACGTTCAGCGCGATAAGGCTCTTTTCGTGGGACGGGCCGAGAATCGATCCTTCGCTGCGGTTTACGACCATCGAACGGTAAACGCGATCCGTGCGGTCCTCGAAGGTTCCGAGCAGACGGTTCAGCGCCTCCTGCTCACGCACAAGCGCAAGGAGAACGTCCCTCGTCGGCGTGACCCGCGCGGACTCGTCGGAGAACGAATCGAGCGTCTTCTCGATCTCCGCGAGCGCCGCCTTCGCGCGGCGAAGCGAGTCCCGCGCTTCGAGGACGATCTCGCGGTGCCTGCGTTCAAGCTCGACGTTCGAAACCACCATTATCTGGAGCGCTTCGCTTTCCCCAAACCTCATCTCCGCGGGAGGATGGGAATCCGTCGCGCGCAGAACGAGCACGCTCGATGCGAGTCCTTCGAAGTCGGCAAGGAAGTGCGATTCGAACGACTCTGAACGGTGCTCGTAATCCTGGAGCGGAAGCACCCGGCTGATTTCGCCTGCTTCCGCGTCAGTCAGATACGCGAAGGCCCCGGTAACGAGAATATCGTCGCTGGCGATGGCTGTGAGCGGAAGTCTTGGAACCGTCAGCGCGAGCACGTTCGACGTCCCGCCAGCGAGCGGAAGCAGCGAAGTCGTCAGGCTGACTTCCGGTGGACGGTCCGGATACGCGGAGACGTTCAGCCGAAGCGGCGGCGACACGCTGATCCCGGTGGTCGCGGTGAACGCGATCTTCAGGTTTCCTTCCGCGCGGACGTCCGTCAGCGCAACTTCGAAAACGAACTCGCTTTCCCTTTGCAGCGTTACTCCCTCGAATTTCGAGCCGTCGCGGTGCCTCAGTTCCGCGGACAGCCGCGAGCCGAGTTTCTGGTCGGAGGTGATTTTTATCGTGGTGACGCCGCCAGGCACGAACGCGGCCTCGGAGCCGTGTCCTTCGAACTCGCGCGTCGCGACTTTCCATGATTCCGGAAACGCGACGGTGGTTTCGACCTTGCGCACCCTCGGCGCGCTAACGAGGCGGATGTCGAACCATTCGCTGAACGCGTCGAGCGCGCGGACGCGGAGTTTCGAAACCCCGCTTGCTGGCGGAAGGGTCCACGAGAATCTGAGGCCATCGTCCGCGCGGGGTTCGCGGAGCATCCGAACGGAGGTCACGCCTTCTATCGCGGTGTCGAATTCGACGAACGCGTCTTCGGGCATGACCTCGCTTTCATCTGGAACGAACGCCTCGAAAGTGAGCGCGGAATCGCTTGCGAGGACGATGCTGCGCTTCTCTGCGTCGATGCTCGCGTTCGCGGGACTTCCGTCTGGAAGAGCATCGCGCGCGCGCGCGATGAGCGTCACCCGCGTCGGCCACGCTACGTCGGAAACGAGCCGCTGGAAAAAGACCGAGGTGGTCTCGTCGTCGAACGCTGCGAAAGTCGTGATCGTGAAAATCAGCGTAATTGCAAAAGGAAGCAAGGCGAGTCCGACGGCTTTCCGGTTGACGAAACTTCGAGCGGAGTCTTTTTCGAGGGCGGAATCGACCTTCGACAGAACTTCCGAGAGCGCGCACTTCCTGCGGTCCGCGAACGCGGTTGTCGAAAGCGCGGCCTTGAGCGTTTCCGGCATCGTGGCACGGGCATCTTGCCCGTGAATGCTCGTTTGCTCGTGAACGTCCACGGGCGGGACGCCCGTGCCACCCGCAAGATCGTGCAGCACGTAGAGGTGCGATTTCAGCTCCGGCCTGCGGGTCGCGAGCCACGAAAGGGCCTGGCTTTTGACAAAAACCCGCGCGATTTCGCGGTAGACGAACAGATAGAAAACGTACCCGAGTCCTCCGAGCGCTGAGAGAAAGACCGTCACGCGCATCGAAAACGGAAGTTGCTCGCCCCAGAATCTGTAGCTGAAAACGTCGGCGTAGAATCCGAACAGAAACGCGCCATAAAGAACCGCGAGAAAGATCGCGATTCCCCGCGCGATAAGGATGCCGCGGACCAATTTGTGAAGCGACGAAACCCGCGACTCGATCCGGGCGAGACCCTGATTGCTTTTGAAGTCGAATTCGTTATTTTTGATTTCAACCACGCTGGTTCTTTTCGTCTTCCGGAGGAAGAAGGAAACTCACTCCTCAATTCTCAACTCTTAATTCTTAATTCTTAACTATTCCGCGCTTTCCGCGCTGTAAATCGTCGTGCGCTTGTCGTTAGTCAAAACGAGCCGGAGATTCCCGTCCTGGGTGAACCAGCTCACGTCGCCGCCATAGACGTTGCGATTCAAGAAATTCCTTCGCGGCTCGATTTCCCAGGTGTAGATCACCTCGAAGGACGACGCCTCGATGAGGTAGAGCCTCTCGTCGCTGCACATGCTGATAAGGCCGTCCTTATAGCAGCCCCTGTAGGTCGGATGCTGGCTGAGTGGTTCCGAAACCCGCGTTATCTGTCCGTTTGCGAGGCTCACCGCCGCGACGCGAGCGTCTCCGCGCTGATAGAAGACCTCGGTGTCGCTGAACCCGAGGACGAACCGTCCGCGGCTTGCGTCGTGACTCTGCCAGCGGAGCGCGCCCGACTCCGGCTCGATGCACCAGCAGCGATCCGAGTCCATCGGAGTGACGATCAGCGCGCCGCCCGCGAAATTGACTGTGCCGTCGAACCATCCAAGTCCGCGGCTGGTTTCGAGTCGTCTCCTCGCGAGGCTTTCGAGGAAACTGTACCGCTCGCCGCGACCTCTGCCGATGCTTCCATACTTGATCGACCATACGAGGCTGCCGTCGCGTATGTCGATGGACGCGACTATGCCGCGGTTCGTGCAGAGCACCGCGAGATTGTCGAGGATCAGAATCGGCGAAGCCTCGGTAATAGTGTCGCCCGCGGAAACAAGGTTCATGGGGTTGTCGCTAGAAAGCTGGAACGTTGTCCCGACGCGGGTCCTCCACCTCGGGAGGCCTGTGTTCTTGTCGAAAGAAACCATCCAGAACTCGAGATCCTTCGCGAGCGGGATCGTGACTCCAGTGATGATCTGGTCGCCCACGATCGCGGGCTGAGACGCGAACTGCACCTGATGGTAGAACGCGCGCTCGGTTTCGCCGAACGCGTCGACCGCGCCCGGCTCCGGCTTGTCCGCGGGCACGCGCCAGACGACTTCCCCGGTCTGGCGGTTCCACTTGACGAGGTCGGTTCCGCGGAACTGATTCGACATCCTGCCGCGGGGATACGCGACGGTGTACACGGATTCGCCCTCCATCGTCTCGCGCAGATTCCGCACGGGCGTCGGCGCGAGGAACTCGTCCGACGAGAAACGAAACGAGAACGCATTGCCCTGCATCTCGCCGAACTGACCGCCCTGCACCTCCTCGATGCGTTCCGAAATCTGCTGGCTTGCTTCGATGGCGCCGGTCATCAGGTTCACCCTGCGGAAGTCCCGCGCGCCCGCCTGATAAATCCAGCCGTCCCCGAAAACCGGCGTGACGCGGGAATTCAGCACGTCCGGCGAAGGCTCGCTTCCGAAAAGCCTTCGCAGCGGATCGAGAATGTTTCCGAGGTTCCCGCCGTATGCGAACAGCGCGGTGTTGTCGATGCTCGCGATCGCGCTTACGGGGATTCCAGGCTTCGAAATCGACTCGATCCGGCTGGTTCCGGAATCGAACGGGGCGATTTGAAGCGCGCCGATCACGTCCGCGAGGGAAGTCGGGATTCCATCGAACTCGATCCGCATGCCGACGTTTTCGTTCACGAGCGCATTCGCCTCGTGAGCGCGACCTATGCTTTTAAGGCTCATGATCTTCGCGACGAAAACGTCCGGATACTTCGTTTTCCAGTCCGGGACGTAGCGCTCGATCGTCAGAATCGCCATCAGCGCCGCGAACGGCTCGTTCTCCTCGAAACACAGACGCGCCTCGAGAACCGCCGCGTCTATCGCGGAAGGCGAAGGCGCGAATTCCTTTCGAATCTGTGCGAGACTCCGGATGACGCTCTCCCGATCCGATTCGGTCTGAAGGGTCGTCATCTGGGCGCGGAGTCGCATTCTCGCGGTCATCTCGAACCTTTCGAGCGCGGCTCTTTTTACCTCCAGCGGGAACTTCCCGAAGACGTCCGCGATGACTGTGCGCTGCTTGATGTACCGCGCGTAAATGTTCGGCGCGCGGTTATGCGATGCGTCCGGAAGCAGATGCCCGCTGAACCTCTCCGCCATTTCGTACAGACCATTCGCGGCGTCGCCGAACTCTCCCCTTTCGAGCGCGTCGTTAACGCGGCTTACAAGGGTGCGGTATGCGTCGCGATCGAAATCCGGCTCCGCGAGAATGCACGTCGGATTTATGTCCGCGGGTTCATCGGGCAGCCTCAGTGCTGAATCCTCCGCCCGTGAAGTCGCGGGAAGCGCGAGCACCAACGTGGCGATCCCAAACGCGACGATCCCAAACGCGACGATCCTTGTGCTCCTGATAGATTTCGCTGGGCGTCTCATCGGCAATCACGCTAACAATTATCTATAGTTAAATCAACAAAGCCGGTCTCGTCTATACTTCTACTGACAAGATCGGGTTTTGTTTGATTATTGTTACTGAGGTCTTCCTCCTCCGCCGCGTCCGCCGCGCTGGCTGCGCTGGCCGCCGCGTCTTCCTCGTCCGCCGCGTCCGCCGCGATTTCCGCCTCGTCTTGCGCGGGACTCTTCGCCCTCGCCGCCAACGGAATCGTCACCTTCATCGTCGTCGTCGTACGAGGGCGATCTGGAGCTATGGCCGTCCGCGTCGTCGTAATAATCGACCGACCGGCTTTTCTCATACGCGTTCGATTCGTCCCCTTCGCTTCCCGCGGGTTCGCGGTCGTAATCGGTGTCCTTCCCGCGGCTTCCGCGTTTGTAGACGAACTTTAGCGTGCTGTCTTCGCTTTCGGTGCGCGAAAGCTGAAGCGTGATCTTCTTGTCGTACTGCTGCTCGAGCTGGTTCAGCTCCTTTCGCTTTTCGTTCACGAGGTAGTAGAACAGCCTCGAAGGCGAGTACACGATCAGTTCCGACACTTCCGGACGCAGCAGTCCGGCGCTCATTCTGCGGAACAGGTTCAGCTTGTCCGTGTCGAGGCTGCGGACCCTGCCCGTGCCATAGCAGGCGTGGCAGCGCTCGTGGGTGATCTTCGTGACGCCTTCGCGGACCCTCTGCCTCGTGATTTCGATGATCCCGAACGGGGACAGCCGCGTCATCTTGAACCGCGCGCGTCCGTTCGAAAGCTCCCGCTTGAGCGCGCTTTCGACGGTGCGTTTGTTCCGCGGGTCGCGCATGTCGATGAAGTCGATCAGCACGAGCCCGCCTATGTCGCGGATTCTGATCTGCCGGCTGATCTCCGGAATCGCTTCCAGATTGACGTTCATCGCAAGGTTCTCCGGATCCTGGTCGGCCATGTACTTGCCGCTGTTGACGTCGATCGCGACGAGGGCTTCCGTCTGGTCGATCACGATGCTCGCGCCGCTTCGAAGCACGATGCGTCGGGACTCGAAGGAGTCGATCTGATCCTCGATACGAAACGCGTGAAACAGCGGAATGTCGTTCGACCAAAGCGCGAGCTTGTCCACGAACTCTGGCGCGAGTCTTTGCAGGAACTCCCACACCCGATCGTAGACCTGCGCGTCGTCGACGATGACGTCCTGGATGCTCGAATCGAAAAGATCGCGGATAGTGCGGATCACAAGGTCGCTTTCGCGGTACACCGTCGAAGGCGAGTTGCCCCTGCCCGTGCGGTCCATTATGGCGTCCCAAAGCTTCAGCAGGTAGTCGAGATCCCTTCTGATTTCCTCTTCGGTACGCTCCGAGCCCGCGGTGCGTACGATGAATCCCATCTTTCCGGGCGGGGTGATGTTGTCGAGAATCTTCTTCAGGTGCCTGCGGTCCTTGTCGTCCTCGATCTTCTTCGAGACGCCCTTGCGCGAAAGCCCGGGCATAAGGACGAGATACCGTCCCGGAAGCGAAATGTACGTCGAAAGGGTCGGTCCTTTCTTGCCGATTTCGTCCTTGGTGATCTGTACGAGGACTTCGTCGCCTTTCGAGAGCATCTTTTCGATCCTTCGCTCCGCGCGGAAGTTTCCTTCGTAGTTGTGGGTCGTCACTTTCATCACGTCCTTGCACTCCTCGTACGAGGGCATGAGGTCGCTTACGTGAAGGAAGCCGTTCTTACCTGTGCCGATGTCGACGAAGGCCGCCTGTATCGGAGCCTCGACGTTCACCACCCGGCCTTTGATAATGTTGTGGAGGTTGTCGGTGCGCTCCTGACGTTCGACGTAGTACTCCTGCACCGTTCCCGCCTCGAGGATCGCGACGCGGCTTTCCTCTTCCTGCGCACAGTTGATCAGCATTATGCGTTTCGCGCCGACGTCGTTCGTAAAGCGAATCTGCCTGCGCTGGTACGGTTTCAGCGCCTGCGGCTTTCTGCGGTCGCCTCCCGCGGACGGCGCTCCGGAGTCGATTTCGCGGAAGAGCGCGATTTCCTCGCTACGTTCCCGCGCCTCGCTTTCGATCGACTCTCTGCGAGCCGTCAGTTCCTTGACGACGTTTTCGTGATCGGGGAAATTCGGGCTCGAATCGACCTTCGGCGCGTCGAGCAGCACCATTTCCCGCTGGGTGCGACCTCGATCGCGACGATCGCGACCTCTGCGCCCGCCTCTGTGATCGTTCTCGGAGCGATCGTCGTCGTGGGATCGCCTTTCCCTGCCTCTTCGTTCCTTCCCCTCCGGCGCGCCGGACGGAGCGCCTTCGTGAAGTCTTTTGCCTCGTCCTTCTTCGTCTGTATGCGACTCTGGCGCCTCGGGGACTTCCTCCCTGATCTTCGCCACGGGAGCCTCCAGCCTCGTATGGGCGTCGGACCTGAATTGAGGTTGCGCGCTACGGTTCGGAGTATCGAGCTGTCCGCGCATCTTCACCGGAATCCTTCTCCCGCGCTTTTTGGGAGATTCGTCCGAAGGTTCGACCTCGCCTCTAGAGACTTCCCGATGAACTTCGGGAACTTCGTTTTTCCGCAAATCCAGTGGTGGCCGGCCTTGGAGAGACGCGTGGGAAGATGCCTGAACAGCGGGTCTCTCTTCCTGCGCGGGCCTCACCGGCTCTTCACGACGGTGAGCGCTTCTCGCGGGAATGCTCTTCGCGGGGAGATCCTCGTCCGGAACCACCGCGGGACGTTTGTTTTTCGGGAGCGCCCAGTAAGGCACCGGCCCGGTTCTCGGCTTGTCGTCCGCGCTGACCTTCATTTCGAAGAACGAGTCCTTCGCCTTCTCGTAAACGTTCTCTGACGGATTTTCGAGTGCCGCGGGTCCGGTCGCGGGCTTTTTGAGTTTCGCCTCCTCGGCCTTCACCTTGTTTTCCCGCGCTCTAACCCAGGGCGCGACGTCCGAAGCGTTCGGCTCGCCGCCGTTCCCGTTTTCTGTCGACTGGTGCTCCCTAAGATTTGTCGTATCCGTGTCCACTCTTTTCTCGCTTTCTTTTTGCGTCTTGGTCTGCTGCGCGCCGGATTTTCTTGCGGGTCCCGAAATCTTCGGGGCGGCCGCTTTCCGGGTGGGACGCTTCGCGGGGACCTTGGTGATCCCGGTCTCCTCGGACGCGCTACGAATGGAAGGTCTTCCGCGCTTTTTCGGCCCGTCCGACTTTGCGGAACTTTGGCCTTCCGATTTTTTCGGTCTTCCCGCTTTTTTCGGACCCTCGCCAACGCCAGTCGCGTTATGTTGTTTCGCGTCCTGCTCTGAAGCTACGCTTTCAGACTTCGACTTTGTCCTTGAATCTGATTTCTTGTCCACCTCGTCCTCTTTCTGTTTTCCACGAGGTGATTTTCTCCGTCAGGGATGGACCTTCTTCCTCATCCGCGAGTCCGACGTCGAGCCTTGCGAGATCGACGTCGCCTTTGCCTTCCTCGAGCCCGAGCGCGCGAAAGAGTTCGTCCGGTCTTGCGAAATGGCCGCTCACGTCCAGAACTCTGAAATAAAGCTCGTCGTCCTCGAATCCGAGTTCGCTTACCGATCTTCGGATGTCGTTCGTCTTCGTTCCGCTTTTGCGGACGGACGTCACGGGAACGGATTCGCTTGCGAGAAACCCGCGGACGTTCGTCCGCATGTTTTCAGCGTTCCATCCTGCTCCCCGCGCCGAGTAATCGAAGAAAGTCGGCCTTCCCTTGCTTTTCAGCGGAATGCAAGACGCCGATAGCGTCCTTACTCCCGCGGGCAGACCGAGATTGACCTTCTCTGTAATTCCGTCGACGTCGATCCTGTCTTCGAATTCAACTTCAAATACTTCCCGAAGACATTCCATACTCGTCGACGCCGCGCTTACAAAGGAAAGGCAAATTCTCGGATTGAACCCGCTCGTGTATGAAGTCGGAAGACCCGTTCTTCTCAGCGCCTTTTCGAATACAGCCGCCAAATCGAGGTGCGACATGTGCTTTGCGTCACCTCTTTTTGAAAAACGAAACCGAACGCGTATTCTCTCCCTGTTGAAAAAATCCCTTGTCATTAAAAGAGCCTGTCATCGGCTCAAAACTAAAAATATTACCTGTTAAGGCTACTCCCGCGTTTACTCGCGGGATATTTGAACCAGACGACGATTCTACAAATTGACGACCGGCTATACAAGAGTTCTTTTCGATTTGCATGTTTTCAGATATTAGTTCGGTTAACCATATATGGTGCAATTATAAAACCGGCATTCTCGCGGTTCTTCACCGCGGAGGCGCGGAGAACGCAGAGACTCGCAGAGAATTTTTGAATCTTTCCCACCCGAAAAACAACAACTCTCCGCGAAGCTCCGCGCCCTCTGCGCCATCGCGCTTAAGATATGCGTTAATCGGATTTTTTTGATTCCCGCGGAGGATGTGGTTCGATGAACCGATACGTCTTTCCGCTTCAAGTCTGAAAAATCTGCCTGAAAGCCACCAGCCCGAAGATTATCGCCAATCCGATCGACGCGGAGATGACGATCCGCTGGATTATCACAATCCTTCTAAGTTTCGCCATTTCGTCCATCAGTTGCTCTCTGCGGATTTCGAACCAGCGAATCTGGTCGCGAAGCCGGAGCGCCAGCGCGATCTGCGCCCGGAGATCGTTTCGCGAGGACGATGCGTTCAGCCAGCTTTCGAACCATTGCATCAGACGTTCGTCGATGTCCTCCTTGCTTTCTGAAGTCAGGTCGATGTGTTCCGGCTCTATCTCTTCGATAATCTCGCGAATGAGTCTCCGCGTGTCGAGATGCCGGTGAAGTTCCACGCCGTTACCTTCGGAACGCTGTCCGTCTTCCAGTTTCTTCGCGGCTTGGTCCTGGTTCACGTAGTCCTCGCAAGATCATTCCTCGGCGGAATCCTGCTCCGTCCGTTCTTCGGCTGCGGGTTCATCCTCGTCCTTCTTTTCGATTTCGTTCTTCAATTCGAGGCAGCGTTCGAGAAGCGAATGCATCATAGCGTTGAAGCTGTCGTCCTCGCTCTGACCTCTGACGTCGTCGATGTCTCCGATGGCGTAGGGACGATAGGCCTTTATGTGCGCCATTCCCTCACTGATCCTGATCACCGCGCCGTTACGGGTGTCGAAAAGTCCGCCCTGGGTAATCGAGTAGCTTTCGTACGTCGTCGCGGGCACTATCCAGAAGCCGACGATCGTCAGATACAGCGGCCACGCGGCATTTGCGTGCTCATCGCAGGAATTTCCGGTTTCGACCACGAGCACCGTGTCGCAGTGCATCCGAGCCGCGGCGTAGCGATAGTCGTAAAGGTTGTTCCAGTCGTTCGTTCGAAGCATATCGGGGATGACCTGCACGCTCGTCGCGACGCCTTCATCGATGAACTTGTCCTCCCAGGGATCGACGATTTCCTGCGTGATCTGACGGTTTCTGTAGCCGCGCTGCGTGACGGCGATCGTAAGCGGAAACGCCGCTATGTGGACGGACCCGAGTTCCCGCTCGATTTCGCCCGCGCCCCGGCATTCCCGTCTTCGAAAGCTTCCGGTGCCCGGCTCCGTGCCCATCATCTCCCCCGCGTACTGCGGCGAGTCGATGTAGTCGTCCGCGCCGCCCGAATATTCGGAAGTGAGATGGCGCGCCTCTGAATTCACCGAATCCTCCGTGCCGACGATTCCATTGGCTTCCATGCTCCCGGACGATTCCAGGTCGATGTATCCGCCTGAATCCTGTATAGGCTGGATGTCGCTTCTTGCGCCAGAAAGCGACGCATTTGACGCGCAGCCAAGCGACGCGGTGACGAAAACTAAAAACAGACCAACCGTGTGGCGGGCGAAATTCATGATTTACTCCATTGTTTCAAGGTTGAAGGTTATACCGGATTCGTAAGCGGATTTGAATTCCGGAAGTTCAAAACGAAATACTCGCGGCAAACGATCGGTGAACCACGTGGCACGGGCATCTTGCCCGTGTTTTCACGGACGAGACGTCCGTGCCACGTTTGGATTGCACGGGTCTGGATCAAAATATGCCTCCGCGTCTTCACCAGCCGCGCCCGGCGGACTATAATGAAGTCAGGAACCATAACAGCAGAAATCGAGGCGAAAATGGAACTTGGAATCGTCGGACTCCCGCGCGTGGGAAAATCGCTTACGTTCAGGCTGATCTCTGGCATTCCGCAGGAGAAGCTGAAACATGACGCAAGGCCGCAGATGGAGATGGTGACGCTTCCGGACGATCGCTTGCAGTTCCTCTCGGATCGCTACCAGCCGAAGAAGACGACCTTCGCGCAGTTCAAGGCGATCGACTTCCCCGCCATCGATCTGACTAGCCGTCACCGCGGCGAAATCCTCGGCGAGATTCGTTCGTCGACGGATTCGCTGCTTATAGTGCTGCAAGGGTCCGAGACGATGGGCTGGCCCCATCCGTCAGGAAAGGTCGATCCAGCTCGGGACCTTAGCGAACTTCTCGTGGAGTTCCAGGTTTCCGACCTCGGCATAATCGAGAACCGGATCGAGAAGCTGAAGGTGCAGGTGTTGAAGCCGACGAAGCACGTAGGGGACGACAAGGCGGAACTCGCGCTGCTCGAAGGAATTCACAAACGCATAGTCGAGAATAACGAGCTGCTTTCGGAAATGGAGTTCAGCGACAAGGAAACCGAGGTCCTTCGCGGCTATCGTTTTCTGTCGCAGAAGCCGGTGGTCGCGCTCGTCAACGTTGCGGACATGAAGGACGCGGAAGGCGTGCGAGAAAAGATCGCTCTGAAGATCGGGGAAGCGAACGTGCTCGCGGTCAACGTTCAGGGCGAGGTGGACATTCTCGAACTCGCAGAGGATGAACGGGAGATGTTCATCGAGGAACTCGGAATAGGCGAGCTTCACGGGGACAAGGTGAAAAAGACCGCGTACCGCGCGCTCGGGCTGATTTCGTTCTTCACTTCGGGAAAGGACGAATGCCGGGCGTGGACGATCCGCGAAGGCGACGACGCAGTCACCGCGGCGGGGAAAATCCACCAGGACCTCGCGCGCGGATTCATCAGCGCTGAGGTCACGCACTTCGAGGACTTCCACCGTCTGCAAGACGAAAAGCTCATCAAGGCGGAAGGCAAGCTCAAGATCGTCGGCAAGGAATTCAAGCTCGGCGACGGCGACATCATCGTCATCCGGCATAACGGATGACGTGGCGCAGCCGCGAGGAGGTGACATCGCGTCATTCTCGGGCGGAGGTTGAATCCCGTCCGGCGGATGATAGAATGCCTGTATGGACGAAACTCCGAATAATGGAAACCCGCAGATAATCAAGCTCGACGGGGTGTCGAAGTGGTACGGCGAGGTGCTGGGGCTTTCGCTCGTGTCGATCGAGATCGAACCCGGCATCACCGCGCTCCTCGGGCCGAACGGAGCCGGAAAATCGACTTTCCTGAAGATCATCACCGGACAGATAAGGCAGAACCGCGGCTCAGTGCGCGTCCTGGGCGAAAAACCGTGGAACAACGCCGGGCTGCTGACTCGCGTCGGTTTCTGTCCCGAAACCGACAACTTCTACGAATTCATGACAGGCTTCGAGTGGCTGAAATACCTCGCAAGACTTTCCGGATACACCGAGGCGGGCGCAGCCGAGCGCGCGAACGAACTTCTGCGCGCGGTCAGCATGCAGCAGCAGAGCGACAAACCGATCGGCAAGTATTCTAAGGGAATGCGTCAGCGGATCAAGCTCGCGCAGGCGTTGATCAGCGATCCGGAGCTTCTCGTTCTCGACGAGCCGATGACGGGCGCGGATCCGCTCGCGCGGGAGGAAATCTACGGCATCATCCGGAAGGCGCGCGACGACGGTAAAAGCGTTCTGGTATCCAGCCACGTGCTTTACGAGGTCGAGGACCTTACGGAGAACATCGTCCTTATAAATCAGGGCAGAATTCGCGCGCAGGGCAGTTTCGGCGACATTCGCAGGATGCTGAGCCATCTGCCGCACAAGGTGATCATTGTGACAAGCGAGAAGCGCAGGATCGCGCGGGACCTTTTAGAGTTCGAGCACGTCGTTTCCGTAGACTTCAATTTCCACGACAGGCTGTGCGTGTTCACGAGCAACGCGGACGAGTTCTTTCGCGACTTCACCGCGCTCCAGTGCCGGGAAAAGTATCGCGTCGAAAAGCTGTGGACTCCGGACGATCGCCTCGAGAGCGTGTTCCACTACCTCGTCGGCTCGTCTTCCGGCGCCTGATGAACCGCGCGGTGCTAGGAGTGCGACTGTGAGCGCAACGAGCTGTCGCGATGTAGCGCTGGCCTCCCGGCGGCAAGCGAGACGTGCCAGGCGCTTCCGGTTCGTAGTGACGCCGTAAGGCGTTCAGATGCCCTCACGGGCACACTACTAACATCCCGTGTGCGTCTATCCTGCCCGTGAGCGGCTCTAAGGAGTCGCGGCAAAAATCGCCTCGTCGGCAAGAGCCGGGTTCAGCGGCTGCACTCCGGGAGGAAGGTAGGTTACTATCAACTCGTTCATTTCCTTCACGAAGTTGTGGTTGTCGCAGTGGTTGCACCACTCCCGAAAGAACGGCGTGTTCAGATCGTCCTGAATATCCTCGTAGCCCTTATACACCTGCGCGGCGTAGCGATAGCCATTGTAATGCTCGCCAAACCATTCGTCCTTGAGTCGTTTTTCGCGCACGTTCCCGACGGCCATCGCGCCGCAGCAGAAGCCGAGGACGCGCTCGTGGCTGATCGCGCTGAAGAAGTAGCCGACGGGACAGCCTCCAGTGTTCAGAATTCCGTAGCTCCACTTGCTCGGATCGATGCTCCAGATGAGCTGATTTTCGAAATACGGATCGATCGTGACGCCGAGGTCATCCGCAAGCTGATGCGCCTCGGGCATCAGATCGAGAAGCTGCTGCATCTCCGAGGCGTCGGGCTTGAAGGACGCGTTGAAATCGTGAACGTGCAGGAACTGATACCAGACGCGGTCCGCCCCGACCCTCGCGGCTTCGCGGATGCAGTCCAGGAACTCGGGAACAACGGGCTTCGTCACCGCCACAAGGTACAGAAGTTGCGGAACGTCTTTCTTAAGCTCCATTCTTCGCAGACGCGCGTGGCGGATGTTGTCGAGCACCTTCCAGTATCGCTTGCCGTATCCGGGGTGAGTGATTTCGTAGGTCTCTTCCGACGCGGCGCTGACGCTGAATGTGATCGTAGTGACTCCCGCCTCGACGAGCGCCTCGATCTTCTCCTTCGTGAGCGAAAGGCCGTTCGTGCTGATGTTGAACCACATTCCTTTCTCGACCGCGTACCTCCCCATTTCAAGAAGGTCCGGATGCAGGGACGGCTCGCCGCCACCGCAGACGTCGATCTGCTCGACGCGCATCTCCGCGGCGTCGTCGATCATTCGTTTGTAGTCTGCGAGCGGGAACACGTCGCGAAGGCGCGGGCTGTCCTCGCGCTTCATATCGCTTATCGGGCTGAAGTTTTTGCAGTAGATGCAGTTCAGGTCGCAGATCTTTAGCGGGTCGATCAGAAGGTGTTTCGGGCCGACGAACGCGCGGGCGGAAAAGTACCCGAGCGCGCGGAGCGTTCCCGATTCGTGTCCTCTCACGTGGTTCTTCTCGATGTGCGCGAGAGTTTTCAGAAGGTCCGGATCGGCGTCCTTGACGATCTGCACCGCGCCGCCGGTTTTGCGGGTGGCGGTTTCCATTTCGCTTAAATGTTTCCGGAAACGCGTGTGTATCGAATCGAGCGGTTCGACCGCGAATTCGTCCAGCGAATCGAAAAGATGCCTGCGTTCGCCGAACACCTTCGCGGCGACAGAGGACAGGAGTTTCCGCAGCATCGTGAAGTTGTATCTGTGCACGGGGATGTACACCGTCGCAAGCCCGACGTCCGAATCCGCGAAGAATTCCTCGAACTGTGAAACGTCGTAGCCGGACTTGGCGTAGTCCTCTCTCGTTTCAGCGGCGATGATGAATTGTCTTGTCATCTGTTCCTTTACTGGGTACTGGATTTAAACCGGAGCGGGGTTTTATTTCAAGTATCGCCGCCCACGCGAAAATCCGGACGCAGTCGAAATCGCCTCAGCAGGGAGCAGGGAGCAGGGAGCAGGAAGCAGGGAGCAGGGGTTACGAATTAGGAATTAATTCAATCTGAAATCTGCAATTCGCTTTGCAGTTGAATCGCACGCATTCAGCGTTTACGATTTTTCTTCCAGGGTTTCGATCCTTCGGCGAACGCTATCGTACGATCCAAATCCGCATTTCCCAGGTCCTGAATCCCGAATCTCAAAAAATGCATTCATCAAAATACCTTTTGCTGGGCGTGTTCTTCATCGCCGTCGTGACCACCGCCGCGTTCGTGATCATAAAGCTAGGCGTATCGATTTCCCAGTCGAAGTACTCGGACAGGATCGACGTTCTGTTCGAGCGCGTCGAAGGCCTTCGCGACGGCGACAAAGTGCTTCTCGCGGGCTATCAGGTGGGCATAGTCGACACGATTGGCGTGGCGGACGAAAGCGAAGTCCTGAGCGGCGGACGGGACATCGTTGGCGGCGATCAGGCCCCGGTTCCCGACGCGAACGGCGATGGCCTCGAAGCGATCCGCGTGACGCTTGCGATGATGCCGGATATCATCAAAAGCGCGGATGCGGATGTCAGGCGCAAGTGGAAAATGAAGCATCAGTTCGTGATCAGAAACGAAAACCTCTTCGGCGTGAAGTACATCGACATCTCGCCGATCGTGCCTTACGACGAGACGAAGGAGGCGAATCGCTACGAGATCGTCATGAACGAGGAGACCGGCAAACAGCAGACAATGAAACTCTGGTTTGGTAATGACGTCGAACTGAAGGAGGACGGCAAGCTCGAATTCCACGGGAACCTTTACGGCGAGTGCGTCTCGTACAAGATCGAAGGTAGTCAGTACGTTGCTGAATTCCGGATGATTCAGAATCTCGAGGTCAGAAGTCAGTACAAGTTCGTCGCGCAGACCGACGGCCTTTACGGAACGGATATGAAGGTAAGCGTGTTAACGCCGATCGACATAAACAGCATGCCAGATCCGAATCGCAAGACGGTGCTCAGCTTTTCGGAGCCGAACATTGGAATGGTGCTCGAGGAAGTGCAGCTCGCGTTCCACGAGTTCCGCGTCCTCGGCGCGAGGCTGAACGATCCCGCTGCCGGGTTCCTGCCGACGCTTCTCAGCGATCCGAACCTGACGGACGACGCGAACGACATCGTCGAGAGTCTGCGCACCACGATAGACAACATCGAAGCTGCGTCGGACAACCTGACGCAGATCGTCGAGGACGTGAAGAACGCGACGAGCGAAGAATCCGGCGCGCTCCTCGGACGCGTCATGCACGACGACGAGTGGGGCACTGAAATCGGCGACGTCATCGACAACGTGAAGACCTTCAGCGACGACATGGTCAATTCGCTCGAACTCACGGAGAACGAAGACGGAACCGTGGAAGGCAGCATCGTCGCGCGTCTTCTGAAGGACGACAAGCTAGGCGAGCAGTTCCAGGAGATCGCGAACGATGTCTCGAAGGTGATGGACGAACTCGCGAGCGAACGCAGCACCCTCGGCCTTCTGATCAACGACGACCTCATCTACAACGAACTCCGCAACCTGCTGAAAAACATGAACGCGTCCATCGAGGACGTCCGCGAACTCGCGCCGATAACGACGTTCACCGGGATTCTGTTCCAGGCGTTCCAGTGAAGATCCGCGGCGAGTCCTTGCGGATACATCGCCGACTCAAAGATCAACCTCTTCCTCGGCGAGAACTTCATCTCTGAAGCTTTCCGGCAGTCCGGCTATCGTGTGGATTTCCGCCTTTCGCCCAAGTATTTCGCTTAACTCGATCTCCAATCCAGCGAGTTTGATTAGCCCCACCCGGGCGTTCGGTTCAAAAACGACGAGCACGTCGATGTCGCTTTCGTCCGTGAAGTCGTCGCGGAGAACAGAGCCAAAAAGCGAAAGTTTCCGTATACCTTTCTGCTTGCAGAAGCTAGCGATCTCAATTTGTGGTATTGCTATTCTTGGCATCGAATCCGCCTCCACGACAATTGTAACGCATTAGTGCAAAGGTGCAACTGTCTGCATGGCTTGCGGTAACAAATCATCGGTCCCAGGTCAGACTCGCCCCTAAATCCTCGATCCTCGATCCTGCCCCTACTTCATATGCAGCAGGAACTTGACGAACATCTTCGACTTGTGCCCGAAGTCGCGAAGGGACCGCACCTTCAAAAAGTGTCGCCAGATGGCTTTAGGGCGGAGGTACTGTCGGCGGATGGCTTTGTGGCTGATCTCGTACATCTCCTCGCCCGACAGGCCCGGCAGGTCGATCTGCGGCTTCATAATCATATCTGCGGGGCTGTAGTCGCCGGATTTGAGCCAGCCGTTTTTCTTCGCGAGGTCGTAATACTCGGTGTTCGGGAAGGGAGTGAACGCGCCGATGTGCATGAACCGCGTGTTCAGTTTAAGCGCTTCCTCGACGCTCTTTTCCGCGGTTTCGCGGGTCTCCTCGTGGCTCGCGCCGACGAGGACGCTTATCTCCGGCTCGATGCCGACCGCGTTCAGATTGTCGACCGCGTCCTTGATCGACCCCACGGGCTGACGTTTGTCCGCCGCGTCGAGGATGCCCTGGTCGAAACTCTCGGTGCCCATATAAACGAGTTTGCAGCCCGCGTCCTTCATCGCCTGCAAGACCTCCATATCCTGCATCTGCGGCGAGCGGTTCAGGCACAGCCATTCGAGTCCAAGCGGTTTGATTCCTTCGCAGATTTCGAGCGTGCGTTTCTTGTTCCAGTTGAAGACGTTGTCCGCGACCTCGACGCCTTTGTAGCCGAGCTTCGCGATGTGCTCGAACTCAGCGATGACCTGCCGCGCGGTGCGAAGCCTTAGCGGCGGGCGCTTGTCGTACCAACTCTGCTCCTTTTTGTATTCGAGTTCGATCGCCTGATCGAGCGCCATCGGCGCGCAGAACTTGCACGAGTACGCGCACCCCCGGCTGAACACCGCCGCGGTGACGGGGTGGACGTTCAGTCGGTTGACCTGATAGAAACCATTCAGCAGCGAACGATCGGGGTACGGGAGCGCTTCGATATCGAGGAACTCGCCGCGGTCCGTGGAGCGAAGTTCGCCGCGGTCCATAAACGTCACGCCCTGCATCGAGGCGTAGTCGACGTCGAGGCGATTCTCCGCAAGCGATTTCATCGACGCCTCGAACTCGCCGCGGAGAACGACGTCGCGCTCCGACTCGATGAATTCTTCGGGTTTCCACGTCGGCGCGGCGCCCATGAAAATCATCATCGGATCGTTACCGTACTTCGCGCGGAGTTCCGCTTTTAGTTTGAGGTCGCCGACCTGCGCGACGTACGGCGTGAAGAAGCAGTACGCGCCCACCGGCTGGTGGTCCGCGATCATTTCGTGAAGTTCCGCTGAATCGAGCTTTTCCGCGATGCTGTCGATCAGCGCGACTTCGATTCCTGCGTCCCGCGCGATCGTCGCGGCGAGCAGCAGATGCACGGGAGGTTTGTAATCGTAGCTGTAGCTGCACCCGTAGAGGCGGTCGGGATACCGCTGCGGGAAGTAATTTTCGGGAGGTATGAGAAAAAGAAATTTCATTTCAAGTGGCGAGTCGGATTCTCCTAAATGTAGCACTAGCATCTTGCCCGTGTCCACGGACGAGACGTCCGTGCCACGATACAGTAACACCGCGAGCAAACGCAATGTTCCGCGGAAACGTGTGAAGCGTCTTACTTTTGAACGAAGCGCAGTTCGGAGGGTTAAATATTTTGTCCCTCCGCAATTCCGGAGGGGTTCATTACCTATGCCTTTGATAATCGGAGGTGATATTATGAGAACTAAATACTGCATTCATATCTTTGCGATTGCGGCCATCATCGTTTTTGCAGTACTGGTCTCTGGTTGCGAGAACGTCAGGCCGATAACGAGCTACACAGGTCTCGGGATGGACAATATGAGCCTCGAAGAACTCCAGCAATTCGAGAACCTCAACAAGACCGTGTCTAGCACGCCAGGAATGATGGACTACGAAAACGACGAGTTCGAGAGATCCGTGGCGATCGGGATTCTTCGCGAGACTCATCCGGAATGGTCGGAAATGAGCGATGACGAAGTTCTCGCATCCGGCGCGAAATATTTAACGCCCGAAGCGAGAGAGGCCTACGCGAAAGTTTACTGGATCGCGGTCCACAGGATATGGCATCGTGAGATCGAAAACCTCGGTCTTAACGAGGAGTTCGAATCGTTCATAGACGAGGCGAACGGGATAGTGCACGAAGAAGCGGAGCCGGAGGAAGAGGTCGTGCCGGAAGACGAGGGACAACCGGAACCGGAGGAAGAAGTCGAGCCGGAGGACGAAGGACAGCCTGAGCCTGGAACCGCGCCCGGCGGAGGCATCGAACCGTTAGCCCGGTAACGTCGTCTACGGCGGAGCTACGTCTCGCAAGTTTGCGGTTTGCCCTAAGCCGCGGAGTTCAGCGAGAAAAGCGTACTCATCGGCGCGGTCCGGGAATTTGGTTTTCAATTCTTCGCGGACCGCGTCGCCTTTTTCGATCTCGTGGCGCTGGTAGTACAGGCTTGCGAGCTGGGTGAGCGTCTCACAGGTCGCCTGTTTGCTCCTTGAAGCCTCGAGGTTTTCGGTCGCCTTTTCGAAGTTGCCGAGGGCGAGGTACGCTATCCCGAGGTAATATTGAACCATCGCGTTGTCCTTCGCAAGCTCCGCGGCTTTCTGGAAGTGTTCGAGCGCAAGCGCGTAATGCTCGCCGCCGGAGGTTCCTTCCGCGCTATCCGCCAGCTTAAGTTCCGCGAGCCCTTTTTCGACCAGAGGCTGCGCCGCGTCCGGAATGAACCCCGGCGAGTCCTCGCTCGGATAGCGATTCAGGATCGTGAACACCGCGCCGCCAAGAATGGCGATCACCAGCAGAACAATCACAACGTTTTTAGCCATGTGGATTTAAATAGCGACTGGACTCGAAAGTTTCAACCATCCGACGCGGAAGTTCGCCTTGATAAATAGGGACGGACCAATTTATTTTGTAATATATTTCAGATTACAGCACTTATAGCTAAGTGTTTATAGGACTTGTTTGTTATTTGCTGTTATATGACAAAATAAATGAATGGGTCCGTCCCTATTTATCTGATGGACCCCTGCTCGCCCCTGGTCCTGCCGAGGCGTTGTTCGAGTTCCGCGAGGTTGACTTCGAGCACGTCGTCCCGGGCGCCGGGTTTCATCGTGCGCCAGGCATGGTCGAGATCATCGAACGCAGGTGCATACTTCCCGAACGCCTGGTACAGCCGAAGGCCGCGGTTGACTCGCGCCATGTAATGATCCGGATTCAGCTCAATAGTCTTGTCGAAGTACGGCATAGCTTCGCCTTCCCTGCCGAGCGCGACGAACAGCATCGCGAGGACGTACGTGGCGCCGTAGTTCGCGTCGTCGAGGTCGATAGCCTTGCGGGCGTCTTCGAGCGCGAAGCCGAGTTCCGCGTTCGCGCCGTGATCCCACATGTGCAGCCGGCAGTTTGCGCGATCGACGTACGCCTTGCATCTCTCCGAGTCGTCGAACTCGCCCAAGAAGACGAGCTTCGTATACAGCGAAAGCGCCTCCTGGAATTTTTCGAGGAACTCCTTCGACTTCGCGAGCTTGCGGATCACGTCGGGATCGTTCGACTTGTAGGCGAGCGCGTCCTGCAGAAGGCGTTCCGCCCGGCGCATATGCGTCGGCTCCTGAAGCCCGATGTACGCCTCCGCGAGCAGAACCCACGCGTCGACTTCGTCCGGGCTGTCCGCGAGAAACGCTTCGAATTCCCGCACCGCTAGGGAGTATTCGTTCACCGCGAGATAAATCTGCCCGAGGTGCCACGAAGGTTCCGGGTTAAACGGATCGATCTCCGCGGCGAGCCTAAAGTCCTCGACGATATTGTCGAATATCTCGGACGGATACGGATAATTTTTCGCCTGCCAGTAGCCGGTCTTGTAGTTGGCGCGTCTCACGTAGAGATGCGCGACGAACTCGCGGTCGCGGTTCGTTCCGCGTTCGACGGCGTCGCGTCTTTCAAGATCGATCGCCTCGCTCGCGCGCATCACCGCGGCCTCGGCGAGATAATCCTCCCTGCGGATCTCGAATGCGGTAAACGCGACGTCCGCGCGAAGCATTTCCCACTTGCAGTCGATCTCGATTTTCTCCGGGAGCGGCATTCCCTGCTGCGTGTGCTGATCGCGGTACTTCCGATCGAATTCCTCCTTCGAAATCGCAGGCTCCGGAATCCAACGTTCTTCCGGAGTCACCGCAGGAGCGACCTGGGCGTCGCGGCTGTTTGCCTCCGATTCGTTCGTCTGCGCGGTTTCTTCGCCAGAATTTTCTGGTGCGGAATTCAGCTCCTCCGGGACTGCCGGAGTCGACGTGCAGGCACCGAGCGCAAGCGCGGTTAAAACGAATGCGAGCGACTTCATATCGAGAAGGGTATCAGAGCTTCTTCAGTTCGTCATTCATTTTTTCCCGCTCGAGCCGCGCTTCCGCAAGCCACGGAACCCCCTTCCGGTCGAAGCCCAGCCGCGCGAGCGCGTGCTTCGCCGCCTTATCGTGAACTTCATCGACCTCGTCTGCCGCGGGTTCCGAGACGAGCAATTCCGCGAGATGCGCCGCAAGCTGAACCAGCGCCGACGCGATCGGCATAGCTTCCTCGCAGTAGTTCCCGCGCCTTCCGTGATGACTCTCCACAAGCGCCCGCACGTTCCGGACGAACCTCGGCTGACGATCTTCCGCGAAAGCCGAAGCGTCCGCCCACTCAGAGATGAGTTCCGCGCCGATCTCTTCGTGCAGCGGAAAACCGCGCTCTTCCGCCGCGAAGAATTCGAAATCGTGGTAGCACACCCGACGCGCAGCCGCGGCTTTCTCGCGCACTTCCGAAACGAAGCCGGAGACGTCGTCATTCGACATCATCAGAAGCACTCCGACGTCCGCGAAGAGTCCCGCGAGGTACAGATCGCTCCCATGAACGTTCTCGCCTTCGAGCGCGCCTTCGAACCCCGCGGCGAACTTCGTCGCGAGCCTGCCCGCAAGAATGCTCCTGCGGATATCGACGACGAGATACCGCCACATCGACTTTCCGAGCCTGCCCTTCAGATTCTGGGAGTGCTGATAATAAAGCATTTCGAGAACGCTCACGGTTCCGAGTCTTGCGAGTTTGTATTCGAGCTGTTTGTCGTACCTGCCCTCGTCCTGCGAACGCCTCTGGAACAGATTCATCAACGCGCGGTCCATCTCTACGACGCGGGCGAGTGACTTCCAGACGTCTTCGTTCTCGTCCTCGACGATCTCCATCGCCTGAAGCAGCGCTCGCGGAAACGCGAACAGACGATCTCCGCCACCGGCGAAATGCCTGCTCAGAAACTCCCGTGCCGGCGCGCAGCGCCGAGGGTATGAGGGTTCGCTGTTTTCCATCGGAGGAATGTTCTCATCCGCAGGGAAGTCTACCACGAAATCCGCGGACGTCGAATTTGGGTGCGCACAACTATTCACGGGTGCGAACGCTGTTCGGCGTGGTCAAGGCACGCGCGCAAGAACCTCGCAGCCAGGCGGCTTTGCACAAGATTGCGCTTTCGCTATGGATAACCTGACCGTAATAGCTGTCGGACGTTTCATATAATGGTTCCGGGATTACACAATTCCGTGGCTTAGGATTGTTGCTATATGCGCTCCCCTACTATGGAAGCCATCGGCTTTGTTGCATAAATCCTCTTGGCGGAAATCCCTATTACATAGGGATAATCAGGTGCAGAGAGCTAGGCGACAGGTATGAGAAATCTGGCATTT
>JANLHZ010000029.1 GCA_024653775.1 Planctomycetota bacterium
TCTGTCATTCGATTTAAAGCGGACACTTTCAAAAAAGTCTCCACACCCTGATTTTCAAATCGTCTCGATCTCAGTTCATCCCCAAAAATAGTTTTAAAACGGAAGAAGCCGTTCTCCGACTTGCTTCGAATGTGGTACCCGCTATCCTCCTTCCATTTCCTTCTTCCGTGCGTTCGAATATATTTAATGCTATTATTTCTCGCGCTCACGCCTTTGCTATTATTTCCATCCTTGCGTAATTTCGCTCCTCGATTGTCGCGGCGATCCGGATTCCATCAAGGAAAGACTCCGCGACTAGCTCGAAGTTGGGCACCCAACCTATTCGGAAACCATCCCGTTCTTGAAATGATCCTTGAATACGCCGTTTTTAGGAGGTTCTGCTTTTGAGGGGTGCATTGTTTTTGTCTTTCAGCAAAGCGACACGAAGATTTACTAAATATTCTCCTTTACATACTTGTTCGCGACAATTTTGGATAGATATGCAAGACAATCGTCTTCGTCGTTTCCAAGTGAGATTTTTGTACCTCTGCCTGCGAAAATACCTGTTATCTTTTTTATATGCTGTTTTTCGTGATACGCGGTTCCCCCAAAATGCTTATCTCCGAGTTTTAAGCCTGACAGAAGCAAATCGAGAATTGCCGAATGATAACCAAATCCTAAAAATATAATATTCTGTGACCACTTAATAACTTCCCTTGCACTTCTGTAAGTTTCAGTGTCTTCCCCAGCAGCAGGAATAATTCTCAAACTCTTCACCGATTCATCGAGAAGGTTATAATCAGTGTTGCAAGCGCCATATTTGATCGTGTCTATATCTCCTAAAGAACCGTGAAGGTGCAATATCTCATGTATCAACTTTTCAATACTATCTCGCAGGATCGTGTCATTCGGAAAGCGAGCGCTTGTGTGGGTACGCAGGAAGTGTTCGAGTGATCTATCATAGTTCAAAGTTATAATCTTCAGATGTGTCTTGGCACCTTGCTGAAAAATCGTAAATATTTTTTTATATAGTCCGTTGTAGAACAAGTTATTATCGGATTCTAATCTTGCGATTATTGAAGCTATTAAATAGAGGCCAACTTTCATTCGTGGCGCATGTTCCGAAAGAAACTCGTCTACAGTGTCAAGCATACTCACTCTAAGACTTTTGCGGAATTCTTCAATCGCGTTTTCGGGTTCGGTAGTATTGCGTCTAAGATGACGATCCAACTGCTCGTGGTTGTATTTTACTATTTCGCCTTTGAGTTCTGTTCCAAGTGGTAAGCCATAAGGCTTGCTAGCTCCAGCACCTAAAAACAGTACCGTATTTTCACAATTAAAATTCACTTTCTTCACCATTATAATTACCTCCAAGCTCACCATTTACATAAGAGACTCGTTTGCCATTTTCCATATTGTGTGTACTTTGCTCAATGGACTCATCGTCCTAAAAAACATTCACGAATTACACGAATCTGCACGAATAATTATTAGTGTAAATTCGTGTAATTCGTGAACACTAAAATTTCTCCGGAGTCTCCGTGTCTTCGTGGTGAAGAATCTTGAAATATGCTGACGAGGACGTCCGCGGTCCCGACAACTTCAAAAATCAAAAATTAAAACTCAAAAATCCTCTGGCGGATTCTCGAGATAGTGGCAGACGCGCGAGAGGAACTGACCGCCGAGGGCGCCGTCGACGACGCGGTGGTCGTAGGTTGCGCTGAGCATCACGGTGTGGCGGATAGCGATCATTCCCTGATATGCGACGACGCGCTGCTTCACCGCGCCGATGCCGAGGATCGCGACCTGGGGCTGGGTTACGATCGCGAGGCCGAAGTCGTTTCCGAAGACTCCGGGATTCGTGACGGTAAACGTGCCTCCCGAGATGTCGTCGGGTTTCAGGGTTTTCGTGCGAGCTTTCTGCGCGAGTTCGTTCGCCGCGCGGGCAAGCCCGGTCATACTGAGCGAATCCGCGTTCTTGATGACCGGAACGATCAGCCCGTCGGTGCCATCCGCGCCAAGCGCGACGGCGATTCCGAGGTTTATGTCCTTCTTGCGGATAACGTTGGCGCCGTCGACGATTACGTTTACGCCTGGATAGTCTCGGATCGCCTTCACTGTGGCGAAAAGGAAGAACGGGTTCAGCGTGAGCTTGAAGCCCTCGCGCTGCTGGAATTCGCCGCGTTTCCTTCCGCGGAGCTGGACGACGTTCTCCATGTCGCACTCGGAAAAGCTTGCCGCGCGGGGACTGACGATGTTCGAGAGGACCATATGTTCCGCGGTGCGACGGCGGATGTTGTCCATGGGCAGCACATCGACGCGTTCCGGATTGTACGAACCCTTCGCAGCGGCAGGCAGCGGGTCGATTTCGGACGGGAGCACCATCCCGCCGGTGCGGGTGGATGCGGGCGCCCCGGCGGCTTTCGCGGCGGGAGCGAGCGCCGCGCGTCCTTCGAGGTATGCGAGCAGATCGTGTTTAGTCACGCGTCCGTTTGCGCCGGAGCCTGGGATGCGGCTGAGCGTTTCGCCGCCAATTCCCTCGTCCTTCGCGATCCTTCGCACGAGCGGGCTGTAGAAGCGCTTGCCGTCGTGTCGGACGACTTCGCCGTTTCCGCCTGACTTCGCGGCGACGGGCGGCTCGAGCGTTGCGACCGCGGATTTCTTCGGCGCCGTCGACTTGAAGTCATCACCCCCGAAATGCGCGGCTGCGGCAGTTTTTTGCGCAGACGAGACGTCTGCACTCCCAATCGTGGCACGGGCATCCTGCCCGTGTTTCATCGGCGAGACGCCGATGCCACTTGCGTCTGCGCTCGCGCTGCCTTCGGATTCGATGAGCGCGATCACGGTGCCGATGTCGACGGTTTCGTCCTGCGCGACGACGATCTCCTTCAGAACGCCAGCGACGGGGCTTGGGATTTCGCTGTCCACCTTGTCCGTCGCGATCTCGAGCAGGATTTCGTCCCTCGCGATCGCGTCGCCCGGCTTTTTGGTCCAGCGGATGATCTTTCCCTCGACGATGCTTTCGCCCATCTGGGGCATTTTGACTTCGACTACTGCCATATTCTCCTCGGGTCGATTTGGTGCGGCGTGTTTTGGAACCATTTATAATCCTGCGCCACCGCGACTTCAAACCTATCCGCAGAATTCAGCGCCTGTCTCCAGAGCAGTGAAACGCTCCGTGTTTGCGCAACGGTCCGAGACGCGCTAAGATGCGCTATCTGTCCTTCAAAACTCCGGAGAACAAATGCAAACAATGAAACTCTCGTTCACGATCGTTGTCTTCGCGTTCGCCGTAAACGGACTCGTGACCCCGGAAGCCGGAGCGTATGGCGCGTCTTCCCACCTTCGCATAGGCGCGGAAACCTGGCCTCTCGTGCGAGATGAAATCCAGAATTATCTCCGCGCATTTTCGGGAGACGACTCCGCTCAGCTCGGCGAAGAGCACAGGTTAGCGTTCATCAAAGGCAGCGACGCGCCGGACTGGGAATACGTCGCGCGCGAGATGGGAAAGATGAACCTCGGCTGGGTCTCGTCGATCCCGCGCAGCATCGAGCGCGGAAGGATCGAGATCGTAAACGTGCCGCACATTTTTCCGCAGCTCCACGAGTGGTCGCACAGTGATGAACTCTCGCGCGCGCTGTACGAAACCCTCGCGGAGGGCTACGGAACGGAATGGTCGAGCGTCGACGTGTGCTTCATCGCGGGATACACCGCGCACGCCGCGGAGGACCATCACCGCGTCATTCGCACCACGGGCGGCGATTTGCCCAGCGACGGCGACGCAGAGTTCATGATCAACCAGCCCCTCGACAGCGCGGCGGTAGAGCACGGGAACGTCGAACGCGGCGAAGTGGACGACGAACGAGTCGCGAGGCTGCTGACCCGCGGTATCGAACGCTGGCGCGGCGCGGCAAACGACGCTCCGGACGAGGAGACCGTGCTGCTCGCAATCCGCAACTACGACATCGTGATGGGCGGCTACCTCGATATGATCGAAACCGCCGCGGAGGTGAACCGCGCGCGTCTTGCGGGCAGAGCGCTTAGGTCCATAGTAAACCTCGGAGTTCGGTTGTCTGCTTCGCAGCAGGATTCCACCCGCGCGCTCGGCTATCTGAATAACCTCTGCCCGACGTTCGACGCGGACTACCTCTATCGCGACTCCGAGCGCTACGAACGCGCCCGCTCTGGAGTCGCCGATCCATACGACTGGACCGCGTGGAGCACCTTCACGAATTTCTGGACGAGCGAAAATACCGCCCTCTGGAATGGCGGCACGTTCACTGTCGAAGACGCCACCGAATACGTTGCGGAAGAGGTTCTCGCGCGGATTCAGTGGATGGTGCTGGGATCTTGAAAAGTCGTTATCTTTGGGGTATCGTTTGCAGTATGGACACTAAAACTTTTCAGGTACTGGTCGAGCAGGATGAGGACGGGGTTTACGTTGCGGAAGTCCCCGGCATTCCTGCTTGTTACGCCCAGGGACGGACTTACGAGGAGGCGATAGAAAACATTCGCGATGTCCTCGAAATGTGCATCGAAGAGATGAAAAGCCGTGGCGAGGAAATTCCATTCCAGAGCGAAATAATCGGCATTAAGAGGCTGGAGATAGCGGTTTGAGTAAAAAATTGCCCGCTCTGACGGGGCGCGAAATCATCTCCGCTCTCGAGAAGATTGGCTTTGAAAGTGTCCGCAGATCGAAAGGCAGCCACGTACAGCTTGCTCACGATGACGGAAGACGAGTAACAGTTCCGGATCACGGCTCAACGCCGATCGGAAAAGGACTGCTGCGAAAAATCCTGCGCGACTGATGTTCTAAAATTTGAAATAGAGGAACTTGATATAAGTACCTCCCCCGCAATCAGTTACGCCTACTTGGCAGCTTCCTCTTACTGCCTACCTTAAT
>JANLHZ010000291.1 GCA_024653775.1 Planctomycetota bacterium
CACACCATATTCATTCCGCGCTCGGTCGCCAAATCCTCATCGGAACTATGGCTACGACTCCGGTTTGACTCTCTCGCGCAAAACGAATCTTGAGTAAATCTGAGCGCATAAATCGATACTTTATTTTGTTCCGAGGCCTTATCCCCAGACGATGCGCATCTCGAACATTATCGCGCTGAAACCGGATTCTAAATGAATTCTCGGAGTTTACAAGTGGGACGGAAGTTCAGTCGTCGTCCGCCGCGGCTTCGACCGCTTCCTCGGCGTCCTTCGCCTTCTTTTTCATGGAGTTCATCGCGCGCATGATTCCCTCCATCGTTATGTGCATATGATCCAACTCGGTTTTGGTCGAGGTGGCCTCTTCCTCGAGCGACGAATACTTCTTCCGCTCCGACTCGAGTTCGTTCGCGAATTTCGTAATCGACTGTTCAAGTTTCACGATTTCTTTCTGAAGCGCCTCGGACGCCTCCTCCGCTATCTGAGCGCGTTCGTGTACCTCCGCGAGTTCGACCTTCGCCTTGTTCGCGGACTTCGAATGCGCCTCCGCCGAATTCTTCGCCTCCTCAGCGGCTTCGAGCGCCAGGGTGAGCTTCTTTTCCTTCTCGTCGATTATCGAGCCGAGTTCGCCAATGTTGTCCGCGAGAATTTTCTTTTCCTTCGCCAGCCGTTCGGTCTCGGATTTCAGCTCACCGATGCGCTCGTTCTTCTTGACCACGGACGTTTCGAGGATTCTGATTTCGTCCTTCAGACCCGAATACTCCGCGCCGCCTTCCCTGCGGTGGCGGTCGAGTTCCGCGACGGTCTCCTCGAGGGTCTTGATCTTGTTTCTGAAGCTTCGGTTCTCCTTCGTGATCGCGTCGGTAAGCATCGAGGCCTTCTCGACCGCGGACGAAAGCGATTCCTTCTCCTTTTTCAGAATCTCGATCTCCCGCTGATGGCTTTCATCCACAAGTTGCTTGTCGCCGGATTCCGCGGCTTTGATGGTGGCGATTTCGCGATGCTGGGTCGAGACCTGATCGAGCGCCTTCGCGAGCTTTCTCCGCACCTTGGCAAGTTCCCGCGTGCGTTCGTAAAGCACCGAGTCCTTGTCGGAGAGAAGGTTCATAAGCGTGCTGAACTGCGCCTTCAAATCCTCGACTCCTATGTCCTCCGTGTCGTCCGCGCTTCCGGAGAGTCTCGCCGCGATGCCCTTGGCGAGCCTTTCGTATTCGACGTCGAGCTGCGCCCGAGCGGCTTCGAGTTCGTCCTGCATGGCGATGCTGTCTTCATGCTCCCGGAGCATCTCACTGAACTCGTCGACCGTCTCGAGGGAAATCGCGATGCGTTCCTCTTCCGCGTGTCCGGACGCCTTTTCCTCTAGCACGGCGGTGACGGCCTGCTCGATCAGTTCCATGATCTTCTTCTCGTCGAGAACGCGAACGTTCTTCACCTTGCTCGACTGGAGTCTGCGGTTCAGGTTCTCGACGGTGGTGAGTTCCGCGCCCGACTTCAAAATCTGCTTGAATTTGCTTTCCTTCGCCTCGGCGTTGTGTGCGGTTTCCGGCATCTGTGTGACTCCGCGTTATCGTTTGGGGATTTGGGGCCGATGTCCCGCTCCGGAGACTCTAAATACATACAGCCGCCGGAATTTGCGTAAACAGGCTCCAGCGGGAAAGTATAAATCCAAATGAATATTTCACAAGGACATAATGTCTATGATTGACTTCAGATCCGTGCGATGCATAAAGCCGAGTACTCAAGCTGCGGAAGTATTTTTTGTACGCTATATTCGTGCCGTCTACGAATTTAATGTACGATTATCAGCATCGGTTCGGTGAAACACATGGCACGGACGTCTCGTCCGTGTTTTCACGGTCAGGATGACCGTGCCACGCAAAGGAAACGCCAGGAACGTTCCAAGCAACGTGGTTCACCGAACATTCACGATTATCAACGCCTATCAAAATAGTACAAATAATTCGTAGACGGCACGAATATAATGTGCTATTCTTTCATCGACTCGAAAACTTCGTCGACGAGGCCGTATTCCTTCGCTTCCTCGGGAGACATGTAGTTGTCGCGATCGCTGTCCTTCTCGATTCGCTCGACCGTCTGACCAGTGTGCGCCGAGAGGAGCGCGTTCAGCGCCTTTTTCTGATACGCGATTTCCTCCGCCTGGATCGTAATGTCTATCGCGGTTCCGCGTGTGCCGCCCCAGGGCTGGTGGATCATTACCCTTGAGTGAGGCAGGGCGAACCGCTTGCCCTTCGTACCGCCTGCGAGAAGGAGCGCGCCCATGCTCGCAGCCTGCCCGATGCAGTACGTCGCTATCGGCGGCTGGACGAACTGCATCGTGTCGTAGATCGCGAGTCCGGACGAGATCGAACCACCCGGGCTGTTGATATAGATGTGGATGTCCTGGCTTTTGTTGACTTTCTGGAGATAAAGAAGCTGCGCGATGACGACGTTCGCCACTGCGTCTACGATCTCGGAGCCGATAAAAATGATGCGGTCTTCGAGAAGCCTCGAGTAGATGTCCCACGCGCGTTCGCCCTTTCCGGTCTTTTCGATGACGGTGGGCATCGGAATGTAGATGTTCTGTACGTCCATTATTTCGAACTCCATTAGCCTTCGGATTTCGATTCCTTCGCGGAATCGACGGTACTAATCTTCGCTTTTTCGCGCAGAAATTCCATTACCTTCCTTTTTCTGCAAGATTCCCGGAGCATCGGGATCATCCCTCTCGACGTCACGACTTCGACGGTCTGCTGCGGAGATATGCCCCAGAGGTACGAAAGGGCCGAGATTTCCCGGGAGACGTCCTCTTCCGTTGCGAATATCCGCGCGTCCTTCGCGATCGCGTCCACCAGGAACGGCTCGCGCAGGTCTCGCACCCGCTCCGAAAGCGCTTCGAGGTACTTCGCCTCGGCCTTCTGCTTCTTTTCTTCGCTGACGTCGTCCAGGGAGTGATCGTCCATGTCGTGATCGTGCTCGTGACCTTCATGTCCATGCGCGTGATCGTGCTTATGAAACAGCTCGTGGTGCAGGAAGTCCTTCTTGTCCGCCTCCATCACGCTCGGCGGAAGTTCGAACTGGCACTGATCCAGAAGTTTCGCGAACACGTCCCGACTGACCTTCGACTTCTGCGCTTCCTCCGCGCGGAACGTCAGTTCCTTGCGAATCTGTTCCTTGAATTCGTCCAGGTTTTCGAAATCGTTCTCCTTGAGCCAGGCTTCGTCGACTTCCGGAGCTATCCGCTTCTTGACCTCGTATATCTTTACGACGAGTTTGCCGCCGCTTGCGTCCTTGTCGTGGTCGCTGACGAGTTTCTTCGACATCGGAATCTCGACCTCGTCGCCGGAACCTTTGCCACGGAGCGCTTCCGCCCATAGCTCGTGGAGATGAAGCCCCATCGGGTGGTCGCCGGCGAGCGTGCAGCTTGCGTTCTCTTCGACCGCGTGCTCCTTGTCGTCGATGAAGTATTTCAGGTCGGTGATGAACGTGTGCTCGTCGTCTATCTTCTCATCGACTGTTTCGATCGTGCCTTCCTTCGAACGGATGCCCTTCAGCACGTTCGCGATGTTCTCTTCGGAAACTTCCGCCTTCTCCTGCTCGACTTCCACGCCCTTATACGCGGGAAGATCGAACTTCGGGACGATCTCGACTTCGACTTCGAGCTTCAGTTCGTCGTCGTCCTGCTCGAAAACGCTGTCGTCGACGTCGTTCTCGCGGTAGATGTCCACCGAGATCTCCTTCTTCGCTTTGTCGAAGGCGTCGCGGACGAGATCCATGCGCGAGTTCCTGCGAACCTCGGTCAGATATTTCTTCTCGAGCAGTTTTCGCGGAATCTTGCCCTTGCGGAATCCCGGCTCCTGCACCGTCTTGCTTAGCTCGGTGAAATTCTCGTTGACCTTGCCTGCGAGCGCATCTTTCGATACGTGGATCGAAATCTTTCTTACGCACGGCGAAGGCTCGGCGATTTCATACGTCGCCGCCGTCGTCGCGGCTGTGGTCGTTTCCGTCGTCGCGGCGGCGGTCGTCTCTGCGGTCGTTTCCGTCGTTGTCGCGGTGGTCGCCTCCGGTTCCACGGTTTTTCCTTCTTCTGTCATTTTTCGCTTCCGGCCGAGGGTTGAAACTATCTTCTGAATCCGATCAAGATTACAAGATCAAGGGAGAAAGACTATATTCCTCTCAAAAAGTCTTTCAACCGGAAGGAGATTATTTCTTGTGAAAACTCGACGCAGGTACGGACCTTATCAAGATTTCAGATTTTTGATTGAACTTCTGCACTCTGACTTCAACCTGACACCCGCACGTCGCGCGGGTTACAATTACAATTGTCCAGTCGGAACGAATTCGCAGCAAGATTCGGATTGCCCCGGCGAAATGCAAGGATGTTTATATGAACACCACCGGACTGTCTTTCTGGCAGCGAACCTGCGAACTCCCGCCGATTCCAGAGCGCGAACTACCGCGGGCCGTCGACGTCTGCGTCATCGGCGGCGGGTACGCGGGCCTCACGAGTGCGCTGTTTCTCGCGCGAGCCGGGATGACAGTTTGTCTGTTCGAGCGCGACACCTGCGGCCTTCGCGCCTCCGGACGAAGCGCCGGGCATCTGATGCAGGGCACGAGCGAATTCCCGAACCGCGCGGTGGAACTCTGGGGAGAAACCAAGCTGAAAGCCGTGTGGGACATTCACAGGTCCAACAACGAGCTTGTGCGCGAACTCGCCGGGGATTCCTGCGGCTACCAGCGGAAGGGAAACGTCTACCTCGCGACTTCCAGGGACGAATACCTCGAACTGCGCGAGAGTTTTTCCGTCTTGCAGCGCCTAGGCGTGAAAGGCGTGCGGTTTATCGAGTCGGGCGAACTTTCCGCGCTCCTCGGCCCCGGCGCGAGACGGGGAATGTTCGAAGGCGGACTCATCGCGGGGGAAGACGCGACAATCCATCCGATGAAGTACGTCGCGCGGCTCGTGCAGCTCTGTCTCGCCGCCGGCGTCAGGATTTATCAGCACGCGGACGTGACGGAAATCAGGGAAACCGAAGGCGGGGTCGAACTAGTCGTTCAGGGAGTAGGGGGCAGGGAACAGGGATCAGACGAAAGCGATCGATCAAAAATCAAAAATCAAAAATCGAAAATTACCGCGGAACTCGCCGTCGTCTGCGTGAACGCGTACGCGTCGCAGATTTTTCCGGCGCTCGAAGGCGTCGTGATTCCGTCCCGCGGGCAGATGCTCGCGACCTCCTCGGTGAACGTCGCGATTCCTCGCGGGCTTGCCCACTGCGCGAACTTCCTCTACGAATACTGGCACGCCCGCGAATCCGGAGAACTCGTCCTAGGCGGCTTCCGCTGGACGTCCGAGAGCGCGGAACTCGGGACTTACGACGACACAGTTCTGAACACCGAAATCGCCCGCGGGTTGCGAAGTTACGCCCATGAGCTTTACCCGGAGCTGCCCGAGGATTCAGTCGAACACGAGTGGACGGGGATCATGGGCATCACGAGCGACGGCCTGCCCATGGTCGGTCCGCTGCCCGGAAAGTTCCGTATCTGGCTGAACCTCGGCTTTTCCTGCCACGGGCTTTCCACCGCGACGAAGACGTCGCAGCTTCTGACGAACTACCTCCTCGAGCAGCCGATGGACCTGAACATCGAGCATTTCGCGCCCTCGCGGCTGTTCTGATTTGCCACGAAAATGTATTGGATATGATTAAGAAACTATCGTAGGCGCCTGGGACCGCGGACGTCCTCGTCCGCAAAAGCCGTCAAACGTCTCGCTCGACGGCTCCGAATTATCGATGTCGCTTGTTTCTTAATCCTGTCTAACATTAATTTCGCTATCGCCCGGGCCGATATTTCGTAATACTATGTCTGGCGTTTCCCGCGCGGTGCTCGCGACTACGATTTCCACGGTAAAACGATGCGCAACAAAATCGGATTCATTCTCGCGCTGTTCACGCTGTCGATTCTTGCGGTAGCGCAAGACGCTTCCGACGAGCAGAACAATCCGGATGGCGGGCAGGAGGAATCTCCGGAGGAATACAGGCTGCCCGAGGGCTACCGCGTCGGCTCGGAGCACGACGACGCGCGGTTCGTAACGCCCGCGGTTACGCGCGCGGTCGAGATAGCGCTTGGATACCTCTCGCGCTGTCAGCACGCGGACGGAAGCATCGTCGGGACGGACATCACAGCGCAGTTCGACAACGTAACCGTCGCAATAACCGCGCTTGCGGGGCTTGCCTTCGCCGCGGGGGGGAACCTCCCCGACACGGGCGAATACGGAAACCAGGTCCGCCACGCGATCGACTATCTGATCAGCGTCCAGAGCGCGAACGGGTACATCGCCGCAGTGGACGACCGCTCCCGAATCCACGGCCACGGCTTCGCGACGCTGCTGCTCGCGGAAATCTACGGGTCGACGGGTGAAGAGCGCATTCGAATTCCGCTCCAGCGCGCGGTGGAGGTCATCGAGAACAGCCAGACCCGCGAAGGCGGCTGGGGTTACGACCCGGACCCGAACACCTGGGACGAAGCTTCGACTACGATCTGCGTGATACAGGCGCTCCGCAGCGCCTCCGAGGCTGGGATCGTCGTGAAGGACGAAACCATCGAACGCGCGACCGACTACGTCCATCGCTGCAGCGTTCCGGCGCGTTACGAGGACCGCCTCGGCGAAAACAAACCCGGGAAGGTGTTTCGGTACAGTCTTTCGTCCGGGAACGACCGCACGACTTTCGCGCTGACCGCCGCGGCGGTTTCGAGCCTGCAAGGGCTTGGCGAATACGAGGGCGAGATCGTCGAGCAGGGACTCGGCTGGCTCGACGCGCAGGTCCGGACGGATCGCGAGGTGTTCCCGCCGATCGCGATAATGGGCTTCTCTACCGGGGGCATAAACCATTTCTGGTACGCGCACTTCTACGCAAGCCAGGCGCTCTTCCACGCAAAGAACATGAGCTTCTGGGAAGACTACTATCCGAAGATCAGAAACCAGCTCCTGCGCACCCAGCGCGGCTCCGGCGCGTGGGACAGCGACCACGGCCCCGCGTACTCGACCAGCATCGGCGCGCTGATCCTCCAGATTCCGTACAAGTACCTCCCGATCTTCCAACGGTGATCAGTAACGCAGCCATCCCGTCTCATCATACTACACGTCTTTCCCCAGCCGCCCACACTCTTTGTGACTCGGCCAACGTTCCAACTATTTTCTTCCGCATCCTCGATTGACATGTGAGCACCGAAATAGAAAATATTGTGTTATGACATTATTTCTTACGCAGTCATTTTATAGTCTCTCTTATAGACGATAAAAAAATAAATTCAATCAGAATTATACGAAGTGCTCAGTGCGGCATAACGATTCGGTCAACCACATCCGTCAGGAACGTCCCCGGCACTTAACCTCTACGG
>JANLHZ010000306.1 GCA_024653775.1 Planctomycetota bacterium
ATTGAAGCGTCTACCTGGATTTCTGGGTGTGGCACGGGCATCTTGCCCGTGGAAACACGGACGATGGCGGAAGTGCCACGTGGTTCACCGAACGTTCACAGTCGTCTGCCTACAGCCTTGAATTCGGCCTTTGTGGGTAAGAATCAGTGATCTTTCGAATTTCGCGCCTTCTTATCTATTGTTTCATTTACGAATAAGGTACACTGGTTTCCATGCCCGTAGAAGTTAAAGACACCAAGTTTGAGCCAGAGAATACACAGGAGAAGAAAAAGCGGAAGTCCCGATTTAGGAACTGTTTTTTCCTCCTTCTGTTATTGCTGGCAACCTCTTTCGGATTCTACCTAGGAGCCAATTTCGAGGGATTGGTGGGGAGCGTCCTAGGATACCGTGAGACTTGCATCTTCGTAGAGAATGAGTCAAGTTCGGCGATCCGGAACGTCACTGTGCGCATAAGCGGCAGGTCGTACTCGATTCAGGAACTCGAACCCGGTAAGCAGTTCTACGTGAAGCTTCAAGTCGATCGAGAGAGTGGGATCAGCATCGAAGGCGAATCGTCCCGCGGAAAGGAATTCAACTGGTTAATCGAAACCTACTTAGACCACAGTAGGGATACAACTGAGAAACACAGGATTGTCATCAACGTCGATGGCGATTCGCGCTACTATCAGGACAGTGAGTTGGTTGACAGATTCTCCCACTGATTATTCAATCTACGGCGTTTGTGTTTCGAAGTTGAGACCTCTATAATCGCGCCTCGTTTTATAGAGTCCGGAGTGAAACCTGAAAAAGAAACGCAAACAATCGAACATCCGTCAGCCGGATCCGAAACTGGTTAGTTTCGTGTCCCTTGGCTGCGCGAAGAATCTCGTCGACAGCGAGATCATCCTCGGAAGGCTTCTCGAAAACGGATACGCGCTCTGCCCCGACTACGAAGCGTCCGACGTGATCGTTGTCAATACCTGCGGCTTCATCGACGACGCGAAGAACGAAAGCGTCTCCGAGATCGAATCGATGCTCGATCTTAAGAAACGCGACTCCGGTAAAAGACTCGTCGTCGCGGGCTGCCTCAGCCAGCGTTATTCCGAAGACCTGAAAATTCGCTACCCGGAGATCGACGCGTTCATAGGCGTGAACCAGCGCGAGGAGCTTCCCGAAATACTCGCGTCCCTCGATAACTCTGCGAGCGCGGAATCCCACGCCGTCGTGAAGGTGAACCGCATCCTCGATCGCTACGACGTTGACACCGGACGTTTCCGGCTAACGCCTGAGCATTACGCGTACGTCAAGATCAGCGAGGGCTGCGATCGAACGTGCAGCTTCTGCTCGATTCCCGGAATCCGCGGAAAAATGCGCAGCAAGCCCGTAGACGCGATCGTAAGCGAAGCGAGGGAACTCGCGGACTCCGGCGCGCGCGAGCTGATCCTTATTTCGCAGGACACCTCCGACTACGGCTTCGACCTCGGACGAAAACGCCTCCTGCCAGAGCTGCTGCGCGCCCTTGAAACCATAGGCGGCGTTGACTGGATCCGGATTCTGTACCTGCATCCCTCGACTCTCTCGGACGAGGTACTGAGTATCGTCTCCAACTCTGACAAGGTGCTTCGTTATGTCGATATTCCGCTTCAGCACGCAACCGACAACATGCTCCGCTCGATGAAACGCGGAATCGGCGCGTCGAAACAGAGCGACCTGATGCACAGGATTCGCGCCGAAATTCCGGGGGTGGTGATCCGCACCTCGATGATCGTCGGCTATCCGGGCGAGACCGACGCCGACTTCGATGCGCTGTGCGACTTCGTTCGCGAACATCGCTTCGACCGCGTCGGCGTGTTCCGCTACTCTCACGAGGAGGGTACAAGTGCGTTCGGTCTTCCGGAGCAGGTCCCAGCGGACGTAATCGCTCTGCGCCAGGAACGCCTTCTCGACGTCATCACCGAGGCGAGCGACAGCCGGGCGATGGAACGCGTCGGATCGAGCGTGACGGTAATCGTCGACCAGCAGGTGGATCCCGGCTCGTTCCTCGCGCGCAGCTACGGCGAAGCTCCCGAAGCCGACCCGGTAATAATCCTCCGCGGCGATGGCCTTCGAGAAGGCGAATTCGTTAGCGCTCGAATCGATAGTCTTGCGGAAGAAAGTTTCGATCTGATCGCGTCTCCAGTTTAGACATTATATTCGTGCCGTCTACGAATTATTTGTAATATTATGTCCTGAAGTAACAATCGCACGATAAATTCGTAGACGGCACGAATAAGATGTAAGATTACGCCGCGCGTCACTCATGCTCATGCTCGTGCTCTTCTTCCGAATGCTCGCGATGCCCGCCAAAGGCGTCGATCAGGGTTTTCTTTTCGTCGTCCGACAGCGCTGCGTCCGGATGCAGCCATACGTAGATCGACAGCGGCATGTTGTCTTTCTCGATTTCCTCGACCGCCTCTTCCATCGCGTGGTTGCGATCCTCTTCGGACAACAGACTCCCCCACTCCGAGAAGTTGACGTGTTCCCTGCCCTCGTCGACGTCGTGCGCGATCTTCCACGATACCGGCGCTACGTAACTGTACCACGGCCAGACCGTCTCGTTCGAGTGACAATCGTAGCAGGTCTCTCGAAGAATTTTTTCGACCTCCGGCGCGACTGAAATGTTCCCTGATACTTCCGGATTCTCGCGGTTAACCGGAACGAACTGAATCCCGACCAGGATCAGGACAACGACTATCAGGATTTTCTTTTTCATAGCATCCTCCAGTGCAAGGTTTCACCTTATTCTTGCGTGCGCGACGAGAAATCGAGCCTGCCTGTTCCTAAAAGAACGTAACGCACGTTCAGTCCTCGATAAAAGGCGATTCCGCCGCGGGCTTTTTGACCTCCGGCTCCTTGATCGATCCGTTGTGAATGAAAAGCAAAATCAGAAAAGGAAGGTACCAGGGCGAGTATAGTCCGCCGGTCTGGGATTTCCAGAACTGTGTGCCGATGATTACCGCGCAGGTTAGCGCGAGGAGTCCCTTGTTTCCGAGGTTCCGCGGCACGAAGAACAGCAGTGCGCAGAAAAGAAGGTACGCGACAAGAGCAAGCCGTTTGTAACCGAATTCGAGACCATAGATTTCGAAGAGCGTTTTCGCGCGGCCCTGATTCCAGGGCTGCTGCGGATCGAAAACGTCGTTCTCGGATTCCCACGCTTCGCGCTCCCGCGGGGTCCACGTCGGCTTTTCGCTTAGTCCCGCCCAGAAACTGATCTGCGACTCGCCGTAGAAATGTCCTCTACCTTCGGAGAATCCGATGGTGTTCTCGAAGAATCGCGTAAAGGTCCTGTCGATCTCCACGTCCTCCCGGTTGCCGTTATAGACGAATACGCTTCCGGAGACGAGGAGCACGCAGACGCTCGCGGCGAAAAACTTGCCGAGCTTGCCCGATCCGGAGAATATCGCGCAGACCATTGCCGGGACGCCCAGCGCTGCGATCAGGTACACGAGCACCGCGAAGTACCAGCCGAACATAGTTCGATCCGTTGTTTTCTGAGAAAAGTTCCAGATGAGCGAAAGCGACGCCGCGCCGACGATGGTGTATCCGAGTATGAAGCTGAGCCAGCTCGACTTCCGTGAAATGTAGTAGTTCAGCCACAGCGGAATCAGGAACGCGGGATAGAACAAAGCGCACGTTCCCGCGCCTATGAGTATTCCGGATATGAGCGGAACTTTCCGCAGAGCGAACGCAAGCACGCAACACGCGATGACCGCGCTGTACGTCGGGCTTATAAAGTCGTCCGTCGGGTACGGAAGCACCGCGTAGATCAGCGCGGACAACAGTCCGAGATCGAACCGTCCGAGGCTCCAGCCCGCGAGGACGATCGAAATGAGCAGCAGCACGAACGCCGCGGCGGCGGTGAGTTTCGCCGCGTACCAGTCTACGCCATTCCACATCTCCGTCGCGTGGACGTCGACGTCCCCGAGTTTGAAATCCGGTCTTACCGCGGTCTCGAAACCCTCTGCGCGGGAGGTGTCGGTCGGATACTCCTGCACCGCGGGAACGTGCATAAGATAATGCAGCGGACCGTAGTGCGACGCGAGCATCGAATCCTTCGGACTCGCGACGTCCGACTCGCGTTCGCCGTACGGAAGCGCCTTGTTGCGGACGAAGTATTCCGCCCCGAGCTGGCCGTACATTCCGGGATCGCCTGGGTTTCGTTCGAAAATTACATTCACGCTGAAATACGCGAACGCGCACAGCAGGAGAAACATCACGAACGAACCGTATCTCGGAGTGAATCTCTCGCTCTGGCGTTTCGAAGCGCCAAACACGCATTTAAGGAAAAAATAACCCGTGACCACGAAAATTACCGTCCACGCGCTGGTCCACGGCTGCTGCGAGACGAATTTTCCGGAGCTTTCGTCGAAGACGACTCCGCGAACCCAGTCGCCGCCATCGCCCGCGCGGCTGTCCCATCGCCAGTCGGTCATCACCGCGCGATCGAGGAGATAAAGCCCCGGCGCGAGATAGAACAACGAAATGAGATCGAAGTTCCGCGTGCTGAAGAGCGGCTTCAGCGTCCCGCGGCCCTCGCCCGGCGCGCGCCTCACCGGAAAGCTGAACGCAAGCGCCATCACGAACGCGAACGCGATTGCGTAGTCGAGCGGGCGGAACGTCGAAAACTGCGCCTGAAGTCTGGTAACGAGCTGCGCAAACCACTGCCAGCGGCCTTTGAACATTTTCGGACGTTCTTTTTCAGGCGGAACGATTGTCACCGGAACCTGCGAGATTTCTCTGCCGTCGATTCTGAGGCTGCGAATGATTCCGTTTACGAAAATTGCGCGGACGGAATTGCGAATGTCGTCCTCCCTGCCTTCCATATACGCTAAGTACTCGAAACCTTCGTTGCCTTCGCGATCTTCATAAGGAAGCAGCTCGGACAAGGCTGTAGGGTGGCTCTGCATCCACTCCAGGACGTGCTGGTTCGCCTCTATGGCGAGCCTTGCGCTCTCGCGGAGTCTGCCGCGGGTCATTCGTTGCCCAAGAAGACTTCTGTCCGGATCGGGCAGTGGCGCAGTCTCTTCTTCCACCGCCTCGTTCTGTGGGCTTGCCGGAGGCCTGAGAGTCTCCCACTTGGGCGAGTAGTCCACCTGCCCCGACGGACGCACGATCGCGACGCCGACGAGCCTTCTCGAATCGCCTTCGCCAGCGAAGTAGTTCACCTGCCAGACCGGATTTTCCGCGGTTCCCGCTATCTCGACGATTTCGTCCAGATTCTCGTGCTCTCCGAATAGCGTCTGAACGCCCGCGGTTTCCCTCGCGGCGCGCATCGCCTCCTCGCCCGAATTTATCGTTCGCGTCTCCTCCGGCTGTTCCGGAGCCTGCGCCAGAACGTTCCCGGCAAAAACCCACATCGCGCCCAGAATCAAAAGCGTGGTAAATATTCTCGGCATTATAGTCTCCCCGATTTTCCCGGAGACTATTTAACCACGACCCGCGCAATTTGTGGAGGGCCTGAATTCGAATTTATCGGAACGTCTGTAAAAGGAATCATCGGAGAGTCGAACTTTCCCAGTATCGACTCCCAATTCCCAATTCCTAATTGAATATCATCCGCCGCGACTTCCGAGTTCGACGTCGAGTTCCATCTTCTTTCCGTCGCGGTAGAAGTAAACGTGAATCTTGTCTCCCGGCGCGTGGCTTTGCAGGAAGTAAGTGAAGTCGTAGATGTTTTTGATGTCGGTGTCGTCGATTTTGTAGATGACGTCGCCGCCCTGCATCCCCGCCGCTGCCGCGGGTCCGCCCGCCGCGACGTCCTCGATGCGCATTCCCTGCGGATTGTCGGTATAATCCGGAATGCAGCCGAAGTACGCTCCGGAGCCTCCGCCCGCGCCTGCGGCGGTCTGACCCTGCGCGTGCGGGTCTTCCTGCGCCTCGACCCACACAGGCGAATCGTCCTGATCCGCAAAATACTGGATCACGTCCGAAGCGAGCTTCAGCACCTCCGCCTCTCCTTCGAAGTTTATGAGGTGAATATCGTCCGTCGGCATGTGATACTCGGCGTGCAATCCGGTAAAGAAGAAGATCGCTGGAACGCCCGCGCGGATGAACGACGCGTGATCGCTCGAACCGCGGTCGAGGTCGCCGGTGCCGATTTCGAAACCGTATTCCCGGTTGAACTCGCGGACGTATACGTCAAGCCCGACTCCCTGGAATTCCCCTGAACCGCCTCCGAGAACGCTGAGACTATTCTCGCTTAGCCTTCCGATCATGTCGAAGTTGAACATCAGCCTTGTGCGCTCCAGAGGGAATATCGGGTTTTCGCAATAGAATTTGCTTCCGAGCAACCCAAGTTCCTCTCCCGAGAAAGCCATGAAAATGAGACTCCTCCTGGGCTTCACTTCCGCAAGTGCGAACTTTTCCGCAAGCTCGATAACTCCCGCGGTGCCGGAAGCGTTGTCGTCGGCGCCGTTGTGGAATTCGCCGTAGCCTTCCGCCCATCTGGAACCTTCGCCGCCGAGTCCGAGGTGATCGTAGTGACCGCCGACCAATACGTACTCGTTCTTCAGAACGGGGTCGGAGCCTTCGATCCAGCCGATGACGTTCGCCGCGTCGACCTCGACCTTTTCGAGGATCGCGGTGACGCTCGCCTTCGATCCGCGGATCGTGACGCTGCATGTCGTTTCCGACGTGCCAATCTCCTCGATGAGGCCCTGAAGGTCCCAGCCAAGGAACTTGAAGAGTTCGTACGCCGAAGGAAGCAGGAACTGCGCGGCGACGAGTCCGGAATCTCCGCCGAAGTCGTAGTTCGGGATGAAGTTGTCCGCCTCGGGCTTTTCGAGATCGTAAGGCGAGCTGACGAACACGACTCCCGCGGCTTTGTGCGCCTGCGCGTTGGCGGTCTTGAAGCGAAGGGACGCGAGATTCTGCGCGCGCCTTCCCCAGCTTTCCGTGAACTCAGGAAGTCCGCGGATAACGACTACGATTTTGCCTTCGACGTCGACTCCCGCGTAATCGTCCCAGCCGAACTGTTCCGCGGTGATTCCGTACCCCGCGAACACGAGTTCCGCCTCCTCCGTCGCGCTCCGAGACCACGAAAGCGCCTTGAATTCAGTTCCGGCGCCGAAGCTCCTGGTCTCGCCGCGGGAATTAGTGACCTCGAACGCGCTGCCCTCCTGCATCCTGTATCCGCGGCTGACCTTGAAGAACTGGAAGTAGCTTCCGCCGAAACCCGCGGGCCTAAGTCCCGCAGCCGAGAAGCGCTCCGCGACGTAATCCGCCGCAAGCTCGATGCCGACCTCTCCGGTGCGACGGCCGCGAAGCTCATCGCTCGCGAGGTAAGCGATGTGTCCTTCGATCTCGTCTGCGGTGATTTCCGCAGTCAGCGACGGCTCGAATCCGCTCGGACCGTACGCCAGGGTGCGCGCCTCGCGAACCGCGCTCTGTTCGATCGCTTCGAGCGCGGCCTCGGTGTTGAAATCAGCGATGAAGACTTCGCTCGAACTCCCGCCGCGCTGGCTGGTTACAAGCAGCTTCTTTCCGTCCGGCGAAAACGTCGGAAGAACGTCCGCGCGCTCCGTGTACGTGAGGCGGGTCAAACCCGTGCCGTCCGGACGGATCATGTAAATCTCGTAGTTGTGGTGACCCTGAAGGCTTGTAGCAAAGACCATGAACTCTCCGCTTGGATGGAAATACGGCGCCCAGTTGACGGAGCCGTTGTCGGTGATCTGCCGCAGATTCGAACCGTCCACGTCGCACATGAAAATCTGGAGGTAATCGTTCTTGTTCGGATCGCCTCGCCATACGATTTTCGTTCCATCCGGGCTGAAGAAACCGCCGCCGTCGTAGCCCTCCTGGTTAGTGATTCGTTTGACGTTCGATCCGTCCGCGTCGGCGGTGTAAAGCTCGAGATCGCCCGTGCGATCGCTCGTGAACAGAATCTTCGAGCCGTCGGGGCTGTAGCTGCATTCCGCGTCATAGCCCGGACCTCCGATGAGCTTCTTCACGATGGTTCCGTCGAGTTTTGCGAGGTAAATGTCCATGTTCTGGTCGAAATCCCACGAGTATCCCCTGCGCTGGGAAGGATCGCGCGGCGTTTGCGCGTATTCGCGAGCGGCCTCCGCCTCTAACGTGAGGTCCGGGCCTTCGTGGCTCGAAGCGTAAATAAACGTTCCGTCGTTCGATGGATGGAACCACGGGCAGGTGGTGCGACCCTTGCCGGTGGAGACCATCTTCACGTTTTCGCCGCTCTGGTCTGTAAGATAGATCTGATAATAAGGCCACGAATCGCGAACGGACATGAAAAGCACCTGCGATCCGTCCGGGCTGAAATACGCCTCGCCGGCCTTCGCGTCGATTCCCTGCCACGCTTCGCTCATCTCGCTGCGCGTAAGCTGGCGGACGTTCGAAAGGAACGCTTCCTCACCTTCAGCCGCGAGCGCTATATGCGCGAACCCGAAAGCGAAAAATGAACCAACAATAACTCTGAAGAAATTTCGCATTGTCTCTCCTCGAAATGGAATTTGATTCGATGGCGCAATTATATTCGAACCCAGCGGGGAGTTCATCGCTTAAAGCAATTCTAAATCCGAATAATTGTTTGGAACTATTCCCCACCGTCGCTGTCGACGGAGAGGGTGCGATTCGCGGCTGGATCCGTCTTCGCCTCCGTCGCGGACGACTCCGAATGCACCGACGATTCGAGCATCCCGTTCTCTCTTTTATCGGGAGTGCGCAAATCCCTGATCTCCACCGGAAACGGGGAGTGTACGACTCCAGGATAGATCGTCCTGTGCGGGAACGGAATCTCTATCCCGGCGTGGTCGAACGCGATCTTGATTTCCGGAAAGATGCTGTTCCGGAGCGTCAGGAAATTCTCGGTCTTCGCCCACACGCTGAACTGTATGTCCATCGACGAATCGCCGAAGCCGGTGTAGATCACGAGCGGCGCTGGCTCGTTCAGGCACAGCGGGTTCTTCAGCGCGACATCGAGAAGAACCTCCTTCGCGTGGTCGAGCTTCGTGTGATACGCGACTCCGACCTGGAGGTCGATCCTGCGTATCGGGAACTTCGTCAGGTTGGTGACGTTCGCATTGATGAGAGTCTCGTTCGGAATGCGAACGAGCAGGTTGTCATAAGTGCGAATCTTCGTCGAAAGCAGATCGACCGCGATAACTTCGCCCGTCACGTCGCCTACCGTGATGAAATCGCCGATAACGAAAGGCTGTTCGCCGATCAGGAAAATGCCGCTGATAAGGTTCGAAACCGACGTCTGCGCAGCGAAGCCGATCGCGATGGAAATGAAACCTGTGGCGCTGATGATCGCGCTCGCCTCGACGCCGACCCTCGCAAGCGCGAGCGCGAACGCGGTTATCAGAATTCCGAAGTAGACGAGTTTCGAGAAGATGAACCGCGTCTGAGGCCTGAAGCGCTTTAGTTGCAGAAATCTGCGCAGGAACCGAGCGACGAGGAACCCGACGATGACGATCGAGATCGCCCACACCCAGGGCCAGAGCTGGTTCTTGGTGATAGTGTCCTTCGCGCTTTCGAGAAGATTCTCTGGCGCGGTCTCCGCGGTGGTTTCCGCACCGACTCCGTCCGCGGGAACAGGTTTTTCCGCGGGCTGCGCCGCCGCGTCGGTTTCGAGTAGTGTTGAAAAAATCATCGCGTCTATTTCGTAAGCTGGATTAGCGGGTTGAACGCCATCATTATCACGTTGTCCTCCGCCGCGATTCGCGGTCCGGAGAGCAGCGACGCGCCGATCGCCTCCGCCGGCGGCTTCTCGCTGAGCTTGATCGTCGGAAGGTCGTCCTGGATCACTGTCATCGTGATCTCTTCAGTCCAGAGTCTCGACCACTGATCGCTGAACACGCTGAGATTCGGCAGCGGCACGCGAATCTTGTCGATCGCAATAGTATCCTTCGAAGCGTTATGGAATTTGACCTTCGTGAATATCACCGACGTGCTGCGGAAAATCTGGTCCGCGGAAATGAGAACGTCCGCGATGAAATCATAGCAGAACTCGCCCGTCATCGTGTTCGGGCCGTACCACGTGTCGGACAGCAGGCGCGTCTTCAGTTCCCTGCCCTGCGCGTTCTTTTCGCCCAGCTTCACCGCGATCCATATCGGCGTGTAGACGAAAAGACTCGTCGTTCCGCCCGAGCCGAGGAAGAACTTGTTGCTCGCCTTCACAATCACGGGCCGATCCGCCGCGATCGGAGTCACCGTGACGCGCCTGTCCTGCGAATCGCTCGTGTAGACAACCGAGCCTCCCATATCGATGACGCTCTGCTCGATCAGATGGAACTTCGGACGCTCCTTCGAAATCTGCTCCATCAGCTTCAACGACGCTTGCTTGCGCTCTTCCTTCGCTTCGCTGGTCTCCTTGTCGTCATCGCCGACGTCTTTGCGCTTTTCCTCTTGCGGAGGCTCCGCCGCTGCATTGGCGCCCGCTTGCTGGGTGGGCGCGTCCGAACCTTTCTCTTCGTCCTTTTCGAAGATACTCTCGTCCGCGTTCGTTTCGTACGCGAACACGTAACCCACGGGCTTCGCTTCGATGAACAGAGACGTGTTCCCGATTTTCCACTGACCGGTCTTCCCGAGCGGAATTTCCTTCAGACCCCAGGGCCCCTTCTGATAAGTGTTCGCGTTCATCGGGTTAAGATCGAGTTGATAAGTCGGTCGCTTCGGGCGGATAGATTACAAAATTGAGATTAAAACAAAAAGAACAAATTCGTTAATTGCGAACTTCGATTCTCACGTTGTCGATTGCGGACAACAATCGTTTTTTCGTGCCTTTCACCGCCGGGTGGTTTACGCTCTCAGCAATGCCTGACAAAAACCAGATCGAACGGAAGCTCGCGGAATCCGATCTTCGAGCGATCGAAAAAGAAAGCATCGAAGTGTTCCGCGAGTTGCTGCGGTTCGACACCACGAATCCGCCGGGAAATGAAATGCCCGCGATTCGCTTCGCGGAAAGCGTGCTCTCTCGCGACGAAATCGAGTGTGAGGTTTTCGAGATCGAACAGAATCGCGGGAATCTCGTCTGCCGGCTCGTGTCGAGCGGAGCGGAGCCGCCGCTGATGCTGAGCGCGCACGTGGATGTCGTTCCCGCGAATCCCGCGAAATGGAAGCATCCGCCTTTCGAAGCGACCATCGACGACGGCTGGATCTACGCGCGCGGCGCGATCGATATGAAAAACATGGCGTGCTACGGAATCACGATTCTTCGCATCCTGAAGCGCCTCGGACTTCCGCTCAAGCGCGACGTGATTCTCTGCCTCGTATCGGACGAAGAGGCCGGATGCCATAACGGCTCGGAATATATGGTGAAGGAGCACGCGGAGAAGGTCCGTGCGGACATTGTTTTCAACGAGGTGGGCGGCTTCACGCTCTGGTACGACGATGTAAAGTTCTATCCGGTCCAGATCGCGGAGAAGGGCATCTGCTGGCTGCGTCTGAAAGCCACTGGCGAACCTGGGCATGGTTCGATTCCGGTGCGCGATTCCGCGCTGCTACAAGCTGCCCGCGCGGCGGAAAAACTCGCGGCCACAAAGCTCCCGATGCACACCACGGAGCCTGCGAAACTGATGACGGAAGGCCTCGCGTCCGCGTTCGGATTTCCGAAGGCGAGCGTGATGCGCGCGCTTACGAGCGAGGGCATCGGAAGGTGGCTGCGGGACGCTCTTGTGCGCGATCCGAAAAAGAACGCGCAAATGCAGGCGCTCTACCATAACACCGCGAACCCCACGATTTTCAACAGCGGCGTCAAGATCAACGTCATCCCCGACAGCGCGATTCTCGAAATCGACGGACGCACGCTGCCGGGAGTGCAGCTCGACGAATTCCTATCGGAAGTGAAGTCGGTCGTGGGAAACGGTTTCGAGTTCGAGGTGATCGACTTCCAGCCCGCGAGCACGACTGAAGGCTGGGAGCCGATCCTCGTCGAGATTCAAAAAACCATCGATAAATACGATCCCGGCGGAAAGGTGATCCCTTCGCTCTGCCCCGGGTTCACGGATTCGCGCTGGTACGCGACACTCGGCGCGCGCTGCGTTGGATTCTCGCCAGTGAAGCTCGGCCCGGAAACCGACTTCGGCGCGCTTTTTCACGGCCACAACGAACGGATCCCTGTGGACGGGTACATTTTCGGGCTTCACGCGCTCGCGGACGTCGTCTGCAAGTACGCGATCGCAGAATGAAGCAAGATGGCGTTTCGGCTAATCCGCAGAATGAATCAGCTTCGAAAGGCCGTCCCTGAATTCCGCGACGTCTTTCGACGCTTTCAGAATTACGTGAATTTTTTCGAGAGTCCCGAGATCGTTGAAGGCGCGGATCGAACTCATAAGGTCGAGACCCTCCGAACCGAATCTGATTTCG
>JANLHZ010000324.1 GCA_024653775.1 Planctomycetota bacterium
CACGAGGGAGCCGAGTCGGACGGAATAGAATCCGTTCTGGACGGTGACCGCGCTGTGATCCGAGGTCCAACCCTGGTCGCTAGAAGTTGCGTCGGTGAAGAGCGAGAACCGGAAATCGTAGCTTCCGGTGAGCGCGGTCCCTGTCGCGCTGGTGAGCTTCCCCTGGAACGGGATCGTGCTTTCAGTCACGCTCTGCGCTAATGCCAAAGTGGAAAGAACAAAAAGCAGCGCAACAGTCAAAATGATCCGGAGCATCTTTTCCTCCTGTCAAAGAAGATGATTAAAAAACAACTATCTGCGCTCAATGATAGGGAACTACCCGGAGATAGTCCAAAGAAAGTAAGATTTGCGTGGACATAAAATTTAACCAATGAGCTTGGTCAACCAAGTTTAAAAGTCTCTCGGGCGTTTCCAGCACTTGGCTTGCCAGTACTGACAACGAAAGCGCGAACGAGACGTCCGCGTCACGCAGCTCGAAGAATTAATATAATGCGCAATATAAAATATTAATATGTCCGCATCGCTTCCATCTTAACTGGCGAATCGATTACTGATATTCGATACGGATGCTGAAGATACGGAAACTATCGGCGATGGTGTCTCCGGCGTTCGTGCCCCACCTTCGGATCATCACATGTGCGATCTGGTCTCCCGCGCTCGGGTTCATCGTCATTGTGTGTTCGGACAGCGCATTCGTCGTCCCGGCGGCTGAAAGTGTGTCGTCGGGTCCGCTGGTGGGAACTTCCGAATCCTCGCCGATCGCGACAAATGCGAAGGAGCTTCGCAGCATTACGTCCCCCGTCGTGGCAGGCGTCGACCAGTAAATCTTTAAAGTGAACGCGCTGCTTCCGTCCCAGTCAGACGGGATCGGGAAGGTGAACTGTACCTGGCTGTCGACCGCGTCTGGGAACTTGACGCACGGAATCTGCCATCCGCCGAACATTTCCTTTAAGGCTAAGGCGAATGGGTCGAACGCGAGGTCGAGCATCCCGGGAGTAATGACGATGCACTTTGTAGTAACTGCCGCGGGAAGGTTCGTAAGTCCGGAGCCGTCGCCTGCGAACGCGGTTGCCGTTACGGTGCCCACGACGTCGAGCGCCGTCGACGGCGACGTGGTGCCGATGCCCAGATTCCCCGCGGCGTCCAGCCTCATTCTTTCGTTGTTGTTGGTCGCAAAGACGATACCCTCGTTCTGGTACTGCCAGATGTAAGCCCGATTGGGGAACGTGGCGTTGGTCGAGGCGCCGATTCCAAAACCGAATGCGTTGACCGTCGCGTCGTTTCCGAGAGTGATGTCGGTGTAGGACGTCGACGTCGCCGCAATATTTCGCGCCAACAGGATCGCATTGCCGCCGTTTGCGGAAAGCTTAAGGAGATTGTTCGGGTCCGGAGTGGCGCCGATTCCGACGCTGCCGCCGGAGTAGCTGATAGCGCCGCTGTTATCGGTCCAGAGGGAACCGACGAACGGCGTACCACCCTGATAGAGAGTCCCGGTGAAGTTGATGTCGCCTGCGACGTCGAGCCTGTACGCAGGCGTCACAGTGCCGATGCCGACGTCACCAGTACTGGCGATTCTGACAGCCTCTACGTTGTTGGCGCCAAACCGAAGCGGAACGTTGTCGGTAGTTGTAATCCAGCCGTGTCCTTCCCCAATACCGGTTGTGCCGATGTAGAGTCCATTAGTACTTACCTGATTGCTGATTCGCAAATAAGCGCTTGTCGTATCTTCGTTGTGGATATGAAGTTTTGTACTCGGAGTTGTCGTCCCGATGCCGACGTTTCCTGTGGTGAAGTTGATATCGCCAAGGTTGTCTGTCCAGAGGGAGCCGCCGGGGAGGTTCGTAAGACCGGAGCCGTCGCCTATGAACCCCGAGGAAGTGACGGTTCCGCCGATGACCGCGTCCAAGCTCACATGAAGCGCCGCGGAAGGCGCCGCGTTTCCGATACCAATGTTTCCATTCTTAATCACCATCGCGGGCACGCCTCCGACCGTGCCTGGGAACGACATGTCCCCAATACCGGCGCCAGTGAACGCCCCGGTTCCCATGCGAATGTGGTCCTCCCCTCCCGTGCGGATTATGAACGTGGTGTTGTCTGTGTCCGTCTGCTCGCCGTCGATGACCCACGCGGTTCCTTCCTGATAGATAGCGAATGGCGATACGGACGCATGCAGCATTCCGAAGTTGGTGGTGTTTCCGAGTGTCATCCCGAAGGACGTATCCGTCGTGCCAACGCTGACATTTCCACCCTGGTAGTTGATATCGCCGAGGTTGTCGGTCCAGAGGGAGCCGCCGCCGCCCGAGAGCGTGTTCAGCGGAATCCAGGAGCCGCCGGAGTCCTTGTATGAGATCATTCCGCTCTGGTCCCAGAGGCCGTAGCCCGCGTTACCCTCGGTGGCGCCGAAGTTGATGTAAGCTCCCGCCGCGGCTTTGGTTGTCCCGTCGCCTGCGATTGAGAACTTGACGCTGCCGAAAGATTCGAAAGTCGCGATGAGATCGCTTGACGTCGACGCCGACTGGTTGTTCGCCCTGAGAGCGAGACCGCCGGAAAGGCTCTGGTTCTCCGCATAGAGTCCCACACCCGTGGGTGAAGTCGTTACGGCATGAACGCCGAAGTTGCTTCCGGAGTCGGAGTTAGCCCAGCCGTAGACTCCGGTTCCGTCCGCGGAGTCGGCTCGTCCCCAGACGCCGAAATTCTGTCCGGTGGTAGACGAAGCGATGCCCACAACACCTGTGCCGTTGACCGACATCGCGTCACCGAAGATGCCGTAGTTGCTTCCGGTCGTCGAAGTCGCGGACCCGTACACGCCGCTTCCGATGGAGGAAGCGGAGACGCCGTGAACGCCGTAGACGTCGCCGGCGGAACCTGTAGTCTCGCCCTTGACTCCCGAGGAACCGTCGGTTGTCGAATCGGATACTCCGTAGACTCCCGAGCCGGATGCGCTCGCATTCGACACGTATCCCTTGATAGCGGTCGCGGGGCTTACCATGGATGCATTGACGACAACAAGCGGGAACCCCGGAGACGCGGTACCGATGCCGACATTTCCTGCGGTGTAGCTGATGTCGCTGGAGTTTTCGGTCCAGAGGGAGCCGCCGCCACCCGAAAACGGCGAACCATTCTGATATAGCGCGCCGGTGAAGTTGATGTCTCCCGCGACGTCGAGCGCGCGTGTCGGCGATAAGGTCCCGATTCCAACGTAGCCGTTCGCGCCGAGGATTGCGAGCGCGACGCCGTTACTTCCGACGTCCTGGCGCGCGATGCCGAAGTCCGCGGGACCCGCGTCCCAGACTCCTCTTCCCATGACCCACCATTCGGTACCTCCCGGCGCCTCGCCGTTATCCATGAAGGCGAGTGACGATTCCGAGTCCTCGAGCGGGTTTACGATTTGAAGCTGTCCGGCGAAATTGTTGTCTGAAATGACGCGCAGCTTTCCGCCTTCGAGAGTAAGCCCTTCCGTTGGCGTTGTCGTACCGATGCCTACCGCGCCGTCGGCGTCGATGAAGAGCTGGGAAAATCCCCCGGCGGAAAGGAAGTCGAATCCGCCATCCGTAACGTCGTTCAGAAAAAACAGATGGGGAGCAAGATCGGTTATCGGACCGATCGCGGCTACCTGCTGACCTCCGCCGTAGAACGAGATCGCGGTATCGCAGGAGATCGCATCGACTGCGTTCGAGTCCACGATCTGCAACGCGATCTGACCGCTGGACGCTACGGTCAGATCTCCGCCCCCAACCTGCGTCCCGATTGCCACCTGTCCGAGGTAGTACGCGACTCCGTCGCCTTCGCTCCAGAGTCCTCCTCCTCCGCCGCCACCCGAAAACGGCGAACCATTTTGATAAATGTCTCCTCCGAAGCTTATGTCTCCCTGGACTTCGAGATTGCCGCGGCTGTCGAGAGTGAAGATGATTTCGTTAAGCGAGTTCGCGGCCTGTAGCAGCAGCGAAAGCTCTTTTCTTATTCCGCCATCGATGAGGTCTGCGCTTTCGTAGACTTCCGCGATCACGAGGTTCTGATCGTCAATAATGGATGAGACGGTGAATACCGCGTTCATCGAGTTCGTGAAAGTAATGCGATCGCCTGACGTGAGCTCCGACAGGAACGACGTCCCGACGCCTGCGATGCTGGAAGATCCGCTCAGAATGGTGACGGTTCCGCTGAGCGGATAGTTCGCGCGGGACCTGAGGTCCAGCTTCGCGGCGGGTTCGGTGACGCCAAGTCCGATGTTGCCCTGCGGATCGATGCTCATTCTCCTGCGCGGCGTGGCCTCGCCTCTTCCAGTGGTATAGAACTCTAGTGAGGTGCCGTAGACTCCTGGAGCGAAATCATCCTCCGCGACAGCCTGCATGAACGCCTGGCTTTGAGTGTAGTTGGCACCGTCCCAGCCGCCCATGCCGTACTGACCGATGACGTCTCCCGCGAGGACCGGCGTCTCGAAACCGATTTCGCCGTTGGCGCGCTTGAGCTCGGTTATCGGGATCGCGCCGACGACCTGATACCCGCCGCCGAGTCCGCCTGCTGAGTACGGTGAACCCATGTGCAGCAGATCTCCCGCAAAGTTGATATTCCCCGCAATATCGAGGTTGCCGTGCATATCGAGGGTCAGAAGCGGGATCGACGCGGCATTCGTCGCGCGGATCATTAACGGCGGCTCCCGGTTGATGCCCTCCCCGACGACGTCGACATCAGCATAAGGAACGCCGATCGTGAGGTTCTGATCGTCGATTATGCTTGTGACCTCGTAATCCTGCGTTACGTGGCCTGAAAAAGAAATCGTGTCGCCGACGGCGATCTCGGACAAAAACAGTGTCCCGCTTCCGACGACGCTCTGCGAACCGCTTACGAGCGAGACCGTGCCGGAAATCGTGTGGTTCGCATGGCTCTGGATTTCGAGCTTCGCTTCGGGAGCGCTTACACCGATGCCTATATCTCCGTTCGGGTCGATGCTTAACCTCCTGCGCGGTATCGTTCCGCCTATCCCTGTGGTGTAGAAATTCATCGTCGTACCGTAGGAACCCGCGCTAAAGTCTTCTTCCGCGAACACCTGGATCGACGCCTGGCTAGGCGTGAATTCCGTGCCGTTGTACCCGGCGAATCCGAGCTGACCGATGACGTCGCCCGCGAGGACCGCTGTTTCCTCGCCCTTGAAACCGTTCGCGCGTTTAATGTCGAATATCGGGATGTCACC
>JANLHZ010000329.1 GCA_024653775.1 Planctomycetota bacterium
CACGAGGGAGCCGAGTCGGACGGAATAGAATCCGTTCTGGACGGTGACCGCGCTGTGATCCGAGGTCCAACCCTGGTCGCTAGAAGTTGCGTCGGTGAAAAGCGAGAACCGGAAATCGTAGCTTCCGGTGAGCGCGGTCCCTGTCGCGCTGGTGAGCTTCCCCTGGAACGGGATCGTGCTTTCAGTCACGCTTTGTGCTAATGCCGGTGTGTAGGCTACAGCGATTGCGAACGCTACGTAGATGAATGGCTTCATGTCGATGTCCCCGTATATTGGATTTTTATGTTCAGAGATTACTCGTGATGATGGTCACGCTTTTATGCGATCGTCGGAATTGTAGGATAATCTACCCCGCGGTTGCTACACGACAGTTTGAAAACTGACCATGAATTCTATGTGAATTACGACACCGTAGTCACACGTTTGGAATCAGGAATCGGGTCGGTTCGGTGAAGCACGTGGCACGGCCGTCTCGGCCGTGTATTCACGGGCAAGATGCCCGTGCCACGCCCTGGGAAACGCTTACGGCGTGTCAATTGACGTGGATCACCGAACGTTCACCAGGAATCGGGTATTCGGTAGCCTTTGCGGACTTCCGTCTGTACCATACGTTTTGATCCGCTTAGCCACTCGATACTTCGGAGATATTCAATGATTCGGACAATTCTAATTTCGTTGTCTTTGATATTCGCCGCGTCCCAGCTTTCGTTCGCGAATGATCTTCTTATCGTCGCGCCTTCGGAGTTGAAGGAAAGCGCGAAGGCTTTCGCCGACTACCGGCAGAATCAGGGATTCAGCGCGAAACTGTTCCTCTCCGACGAATGGTTCGTGGAAGGCGACGAGGACGCAACGCGCCAGCGCATCAAGGACCGGATCGTGGAATGCTACCGCGATCTCTACCAGTGGGAAAATCTATACGTCCTCCTCCTCGGCGACGTGCGCAAGTCTGACGAACCGCCTACCGCGATGCACGTTCCGACGTGGTACGTCGACACCGTTCAGAAGCAGCCAGTCGCGAGGAGATCGCGGAATCAGACGGCGGACCAGGTTCCCGTCCACGGCTACTTCCCGGAATGGCTTTGCAGCGAGGCGGAGGTCCGCACGACGGCGCAGGGTTTCGAGATCGTCGCGAAGGTGAGCGTGGCGACGGACAACCCGTACGCGTGCGCCAACGGCGATGACAACGTTCCGGAGGTCTGCATCGGACGAATCACCGCGAAGACGAACGACGAGGCGAAAAGCGTACTCGAGAAGATAAAGCACTACGAAGCCGGTTCTGACGACGCGGGCTACCAGCGCCGGCTGAATTTCTTCGCGAGCGAAGGCGGCTTCGGTCCCGCTATCGACGGCATCTTAGAGCGCCTTTTCACACAGATGGCGGACGAATACGTTCCATACGATTACGACCTCTCGATGACCTACGCGAACCCAACCAGCCCGTACGTCTACCGCCCCGACCGCTTCGGCGAGCAGGTCATAAACCGCATCAACGAAGGCAGCCTGTTCCTGACGTACATAGGGCACGGAAGCCCAGACCGCCTAGATTCCATCGAAGCCGCGGGAAGGAGCTATCCGATCCTGAATCTTAGCGCGTGCTCGGAGGTGAACGTGCTTCAGACGACTGGTTCGCCGATTTTCACGGTGGTCGCGTGCTACACGGGAATGTTCGACGAGCCGACGGGTAGGGACAGCATCGCGGAGACGCTTTCCCTCGACGCGGACGGCCCCGTGGCGGTGTTCGCTAGCAGCCGGATCAGCCATCCGTACACGAACGCGCTTATCGTAAAGGAACTTATGAATTCGTCCCTCGTCGCCTTAAAGCCAACCCTGGGCGAGGTGTTCCGTAGCGTCAAAATCGATCTCGCGACCAATAACGATCAGTATCGAAGGATGCTCGATATGATGAGCATGCTTTTCGTCCCCGCGAGCGACAAGGCCGACTTGCAGGAAAGCCACCTCGCAATGTATAACCTCTTCGGCGACCCTGCGACGAAGGTAAACTACCCGCAGAAGGACATCGAGCTTGCCTACAACCTTCTCGAAAACGGAAAGCTCTTCGTTTCCTGCGAAACCGAAGCGAACCTTAGTGAGGCGAAAGTGACTTTCGAAACCGAACGCTCGAAAATCTATCACGAACTCGATCAGTGTAATCCGCAGAATCCGTCGGACTGGGAGACGGTCCAGACGAACTACGAGCGCGCGAATAACAAGGTGGTCACAAGCGCGGAAGCGACGTTCGAAGACGGCTGGTTCGAGCTTGAGTTCGACATCCCGCGGAATCTTCCCCGCGGCAAGTACGCGATCAAGGTGTTCGCGCAGTCGGACGGCGCCGCGCACACTGCGAGCGCTGTTTTCAGCTTCCCGCTACGTCCGAGCGCTCCAACGCGCCGCGCGCCGCGTCCGGCGCCTGCCACGGCTCCGGAGACCGACGGCGAGTTCTGAGGCATTTTCCGCAAACCGAACAATTGAGGATTTGAAACGATGAAACTACGCCTCCTTATTTCCATATTTTTTGTGGTCGCCGCGTCCTCGTCCGCGCTAGCCCGCACGCCGGAGACTCTGGAGCGCTATAAGGAGCCGCTAGCGACGCTGCATACGCCTGCGAAGGGTTTCCCGGCGGAGAAGGTCGTCGGCTTCGGCAAGGACGGGGAGCGAATGTACGTCCGCCTCGAAAACGGAAAGCTATTCTACTACGAAAGCGAATCATGGCATGAGACTCCCGATTTCCCCGCGACTCTCCTATCCGAAGGGCCTCGCGTCACTGGACCGTCAGGATACGTTTTCGAGGCGATTGACGGAACTGGTATCAAAATCACCGGCGCCGGCGGAACAAGGACCATCTCCGTGGCGGACGGACTGCCGTTTATAGATTTGCAATTCCTTGCATATTCGGATAGAGAACTATTCATCGCGACCAAAACCCACGGTATAGTCCGCTATACTCTTACGAATCAGGAATGGTATATTTATCGCGCGCATCGCTGGCTTCCGTCGGATGAAGTAACCGCGATTTTCATCGATGGCGATACCCTTTGGGTTGGTACCACCCACGGACTATCGAGCATTAAATTCGCGGAAGTAACGCTCGAAGAAAAAATGCTCGCGTACCATAGGAGAGTATATAAACGCCATGATCGAATGGGGTATACCGCGGAGGCGTATTTCCAGAATCCTTATGACTATTCCGCGCATATGAATACCGATAGCGATAATGATGGATTATGGACTTCAATGTATTGCGCGTCGGAATGCTATAGATATGCAGTTACAGGGAGCGCGGAAGCGCGTTCAAAGGCGAAGTATCATTTGGATGCTATACTCCGCCTGCACGATATAGTACCGCTGCCGGGGTTCTTTGCGCGTTCGATCCAGACCTACGATCCAAACGCCCGCGGCAACGGCGGCGAATGGCACAAAGTCGATGGAGAGGAACTATGGTGGAAAGGCGATACCTCTAGCGATGAAGCCGACGGTCACTTCATGATAATGGGGGTATACTACGATCTAGTCGCGGACGCGGATGAAAAGAAGCGTATAGCCGAGTATTGCGCGCGGGTGATGCGCAAAATAATTGCGGATGAATATTTTCTTGTCGACATTGACGGAAAGCCGACGAGCTGGGGACATTGGAATCCGAATGAGCTGCGTTTCGATCCGAACTGGATTACCGCGCGGGGACTTCAAAGCCTCGAAATACTGAGCTATCTTTCGACTGCGCACAGGATATGCAGCGAACAGTTCGGGACGAACGAATTTCTCGATGCGTATAATCATCTCGCCGGTATAGGCTACCATCGCTGGACTTTGCTGGCGCGCGCGATGAATCTCCCCGGATCGATTAACCACAGCGACGATGAACTGGCGTTCATGGCATACCTCGCACTTATGCGCCATCCCGCCATAGCCGCGGACCATCAGTCGAATTTCAATTCGAGTATCGACCGGTATTTCCGTCTGGAAAAGCCGGAAAAAAACCCTCTATGGAATTTCATCTATGCGCTCGCGCGTCCGGAAATCGATGATATTGCGCTCTATGATTCGATCTGGACGCTTCAGCGCACGCCGATGGATCTCAGGGACTGGAAAATGACGAATAGCGATAGGCTCGATATCGAACTGGTGAACTACGACGATCGCCACGGCGAACGACAGGCGAGTATCGTAATTGCGCCCGAGTGCAGAAGGACGATGAAATACAACAGCAATCCATTCACAGTCGATTCAAACGGTTCCGGCCGGCAGGAGGACGAAGGGGCATTCCTTCCGTTCGCGTACTGGGTAGGAAGATATATTGGAGCTATCGAGGAACGGCACCCGCCGCGGGAAGAAGCGGTCGCGATGTTTTGCGGAGCCATAGGAATCGAATGTGAATAGACTACTGGTTGCCAGAGACGAAGCAGTCCTCGCTATTTTGCCTTTGAGAGTTGTTTGAGGATATCCAATATTTCGCCTGGTCTTCTCGCGACGGCCGAATGCCAGACGCCGAACTCGCCTGTCGAATTTACGGCTTCGATCCATTCGCTCAGCGCGCCAAGCTTGACTCGATCCTGCTCCGATTCCTCGCCTTTGGTTTCAAGAACCAGCATCGAGCCACTTGCAAGCCTGATCAGGAAATCCGGTCTGTATTTTCTTACCACTCCGCGATAGATGTACAGAATTTCAAAACCGAGGTGATCGTTTTTCACCCAGGAGTCGACATGTTCGGAATTATCGAGTGCAAAAGCGTCCGACGACTCCCATGTGCTGTCGTAGACGCAGAAGTTTATATGCGATTTATTTGTTTTGCCACAAGGTTTGCCCGTTAACCAGGTCCGCATGTCCCCGGTCGATCTGAGGGGACGATTCGAGTCGAACACGGGGATAATTTGCTCCGAATTGATTTGCCGCACGAATAAGAAAGCATGATTCAATACTTTCGACATACTGAGAGTTATTGCCACTCTTCGCAGCAGGTCGTTTTCATTGTACGCATACGGGTGGATTCTGATTTTGTCGGAACGAATGAACCTGTCCGCGATGCAGGCCAGTTGACCGATAAGATATTCCCGATTTCCCTTCCAGTTCGTCCCCACCTGTTCGAACAGATTGCGCGCGGTTTCAAAAACGATTCGCTGGGTCCGAAATTCTCTCGCCAGTTTTTCAAGTTCGATCAGTCGCGCATTGGTGAAATCCGTTTCTCCGTCAACCATCGGAGCGATTTCGGCTATTTTCGCTATTATAGACGCGTCCAGTTCCAGTTCTTCTACAAGCTCCATGTCGATAATCAATCTTTGACGAAGCATATTTTCAATCCTGACGATATTTGGCCAGGTTGATTCAAACTCGATTTTCTGCGGATCGGGACCTACCTCTATTGGCTGGGTCGTAGGAGGATTGGCGTCACCTCGGCCCTCGTGCGGAAGGAACGAAAATGGAACTCCAAAAATATTTACATATTCCGCATCGAATAACTCCGTTTCCTCGCCCGATACGGGGTCGGTCGATTTTTTGACGTCGTACTTCGACCTTCGAAGACCCCGACCGACAACCTGCTCGCAAAGAAGCTGACTCGAGAACGCTCTAAGTCCCATTATGTGCGTCACGGTTTTTGCGTCCCAGCCCTCGCTGAGCATCGCAACGGAAATGATGTTTTGAAATTTCTCGCCAGGCATGCCTTCCCTGCCCACGGTGGCGACCTGCCTGCGTATCAGCTCTTTCCGCTTTTCCTTATTCGAATCCGGTCTGGCAGCTTCCGCGTCGCCCACGTCTTCCTCGGCATTCTCCGCGTCGAAATCGGGCTGCTCCTCTTCCTTCGATTCAGCTTCCTCAAGCGTTTTAGAATCGATCTGCAAACACCTCGATTTGTCGCAAAGCTCGTTGATTAAAATGTTGCCGTTATCGAACGCATGTTTCACCCGCGCCGACGTTTCAATCCTGTTGCACACCGAAATCATCACAGGCCGCACAGGACGCCCCTCGGTCTCCCATTTCCTTTTGTATTCCAGCCAGTCGAGGCCAAGAAGATAATAGGCGTTCAGCACCAGATCGGGAAGGGGCTCCTCAGGCTCCGCCTTTCGATTCAGATCGTCCTTTACCTCCGGGTCATCGTAAATATGGTAGAGCCTCGACTTGTACGTTTTCGCGTTGGGCACGGAATCGTCCCTGACAACGATCCGAGGCGTCTTTACCAGACCTGATTCGATCGCGTCGTTCAGTCCGAAATCGCTGACGATCCACTGGAAAAGTGATTCATCCGAACTGTTCTTCCCGGAGGGAACGAAAGGCGTGGCTGAAAAATCGAAGCAGCCCAAAATGTTCCTGGACCTGTGGATTCGGTCGAGGCCGCCTATCCAGACCGTCGATTCCTTCAGTTCGTTCTGATTGTACTTGCTTGCCGATTCCGGGCTTACCCTCCATGCATGGTGCGCTTCGTCGTTTATGACGATCAGGTTTTTCGCGCTCGCCATGTCGCATAGAATCTGCCTGGAATACGCATCTAAGCTGATTTCCATTCTTTTTCGCTTATCGACGGTATTAAGCGAACGCGCGTTGTTTTTCCCCTTCCTCTTCATCTTCTCGTCCAGCTTTTCCTGGGAATCCCAGGCGAGCGCGTGCCAGTTGTGGATTAGAACTTTTCCCTGCCTCAGTTTTTCCATCAGCGCCGACGGAACGATATCGAATGCCTCGTAGTAGTTTTCTTTGGCTGAAGGTCCGAGAACCGAAAGCCTGCTCTTTACGGTAAGACCTGGCGCGACGACGAGCACGTTTTTCGAGAACCTCGCGTCCTGTGGATACGTGACCTTGTTCAGAGTTTGCCACGCGATAAGCATTGCCATTACGATCGTTTTTCCCGAACCCGTCGCCATTTTGCAGCACCTGCGGACGAAATCTCCGCCATCGCCAGGAATGTCGACCCCCAATTTTTCCGATTCGGGCGCTTCGATCAGCCAGATAAGAGTTTCGATCGCTTCGAGCTGACAGAAGAAAAACCTTCTCGTTCCGAAATTCTCGGGATCCTGCCAGTATTCGAGAAGCCTTCTCGTGATACTCGTGACTCCAGGATATCCGCTTTTTCTCCACCTCGCGACTCTCGGTCTGATCTTGTTGACGAGAGGAATTTCGATGAATACGCCTGCTGCATCCCGAGACCTCGAATCCTTCGAGGCGACAACGTACCCCGCGGGTCTTCTCCCTTCGATCAGATCGAATAACTTCGTCTCGTGTTCATATTTCCAGTATTTCTTCGGCTCGACATAAGGCGAGTTCACGATGAGCCTGTCTATGGTCGCGGTCGACATTAGATGGCCTCCATGATCTTCAGACTTTCGATTCCTCGGTCGTCCACAATTTTCACCGCGATTCGTCTGTGCGATCCAGGGTCGAACGGCAAGGACTCCGTACCTCTGAACATCTCGATTTTTTCCTCGTCTATCTCCGCTTTCAGACTCTTCGCAAGGCGCGCCCAACCGTCCTTCGCTCCCGCCATCGGAAAGAACACCTGACAGGGAAAAAGGCTTCGACCGTCGTAATCCGTATCTAGAAGCCATACCGCGATTCTCTCCGAACCTCCGCTTTCGATCCCTCCCGTCCTCGTGTTGTAATAATCGAATCCTTCCACATGCACCTTGAGACGACCTTTGTCCTCTCCTTTCGCAACACGCTCGATTCGAACATCCGGCTGACCAATCAGCCAGAAGCTCTCATTCGACGCGCGCTTCTTTCTCAGGTCGTCGGTCAGGAGGTCCGCGTTCATCTGCGCCTTGAGCAGTGTAACCCCCGGCCAGTTCGTTTCGTCAATATCCTTCGCGGCTTCAGGGTCGAACTGGAACGACGCGAATACCACCAGCTTCGGACGCGGAACCAGATTCTGCGCTTCCCGTATCGCGTCCTCCACCTGTCTTTGCTCGAAGGGCGCATGCTGAGGTCCAAACGACACTACGGTTCGACTTGCCTCCTCTCCTTCGTTTACTGGTATGGTTTCTCCGTCCGCGCTTAGACTTCTGCATCCCGGTAGAGCCTCCAACCTGGAAAACCTGATATACTGCCCTCCCTTTCCGCGGATTCCGGTTCGTAGTAACTCATCCCTCCACTCTTCCTGGCGAATGGTCTCTCCCGACCTCGCTATCGACGCATCCGCTCTAAACTCACGCTCTGTCTCGATTTTTCCCTCCGACAATGTGTCTTCGATGGACATCACCATCGGCGCGGGAACCGCCTCGACCGTAAATGGACCCGTTACTCGAGATTTGCTACGATCCTTCTCCGGCTGGTCGTACAGCGTCTCGGTATCGGCGTACTTGGCGATGGCCCGGTCGATTTGCTCGCGGGTCATGCCTTCCTTGATCTCCGGGTTATTTGCGATGCTTTTGAGCGTGACGTGCGGCACGGTCTTGTATTTGAATCCGCTGCCCACGCCCTGCTCGGGATGCGCCAGCGTGTAGTAGTCGAAGACTGCGGTCATCAGGCGCTGTTTGGCGAGGGTGATGGCGACGCGCGAGGTGTCGGTGGTGATCCACCGCCGGCCCCACTGCTCCGCCACGACCGCCGTCGTCCCCGACCCGCACGTCGGATCCAGCACCAGATCGCCGGGGTCGGTGGTCATGAGGAGGCAACGCTGGATGACTTTCTCATTCGTTTGAACAACATAGATCGGTGACGAGGCGCCCATCACGTCGGACCAAACGTTGTTCAACGGCGTCACCGCGAAGTCGTCGAGCATCATCTTGTAACGAAGTGTTGCCTTCGTCGCTAGGATGCGGTTCGCATGGATTAAGCGCTCGATCCCCTCCGGCGAAGTGCTCCAGTACCGTCCTCCTGGAGTGAATGAACGCCCCCCGAACTGCACTGCTTCCTTCCCACGCGAATACTCGTGCGAGCTGGTGAGTGCCACCGACTGAAAAACGCGTCCGATGGTTCGCGCGATTCGCTCGGAGGCCCGCTCCTCATCGGTGAGTCGTCGAATAGTTCCGTCGTCTAGCTCGACATAGTCATAAGAGAACGGGATCGCGCCGCCGTTGCCGCGCCCGACGAAGACGTCACGATACTTCAGGCAAGCGCGATCCTTTGCGTAGAAGAGCAAGTAGTCCGCGATCGTCTTGAGTGCTCCGGCGGTCCCACCGCCAGTTTTCTGAACCGTTATCTCGCTGACGAAGTTCGTTGATCCAAATACTTCATCCATCAACTCCCGCACGTGATGAATGTTCTCATCACTGATCTGCACAAAACACGACCCGCTCGCATGTAAAAGTTCCTTCGCCAGGAGCAGGCGGTCGCGGAGGTAGGTCAGGTAGGAGTGGATGCCCAGCTCCCACGTGTCGCGGAAGGCCTTGAGCGTTTCCGGCTCCAGCGTCAGGTCGTCGTCGCTGCCGTCCTTCACATCGCGCTTGTTGGTGAACGGCTGGAAGTTGGAGCCGTAGCGGATGCCGTAGGGCGGGTCGATGTAGATCATCTGCACCTGCCCGCCTAAGCCTTCCTTTTCCAGCAGCGAGTTCATGACCAGCAGCGAGTCGCCGGCGATGAGGCGGTTCTTCCAGCCGAGGGGATGTTTGTAGAATTCCAGGGTGGATCTTAGCGGTGAATCCCTGTCTTCCCGAAACAATGAAAGTTGGTGTTTTTTCTCGCCGTTTTTTCTTTTGACGGATTCGACGATTGTTTTCGGATCGATGCGTTCGTGTACGTGAAGTGAAACCGTGGGTACATCGAAGGAAGTGTGCTCGGTTTTTCCGGTCCAGACCAGCGTTGGATCGAGGTGAGGATCGTAATCGTATTTTTTCTTTTTCTGTCCCCGATCCGGGTCCGTTTCAGGAGTGACGAGGCCCGCGGGAGGATTATTTGCGCGCTTCTTGTCCGCGTGTTCATAGGCTTCCACCGGACGTTTCGCGTTCGTTTTCTTTTTTGGGGGACTCATCCTGCGCCTCTCGCAATTTCGGATTTTTGAACTTGATGCAGGGATAATAGACGGGTAGCCGGACATTTTTCAAAGGTTTGTAAATTTTCAGGGAATCTCGGACTCTGTTCAATAGAAGTTCGTGGAACGATTACCGAAACTGCAAATACGTTCGATTTTCCCGTCGCTTCAGCGCGGAGACGCGGAGAGCGCAGAGACTCGCAGAGAACCTGTAACCCGAGCGCCCCGGCCGGCAATACAAAAGCGAATCAGGCAATGGATAATCCCGTTCAGGTTTTCCGGGCTTTACTTACAAACACAAAAATCGAGCGCTTGACGGTGGTAAGAATTCTCTGCGTTACTCCGCGTCCTTTGCGGCTCCGCGCGGAAGATTTTAGACTTCGGTGGCGTCTTGTTGCGAACTTCCAGTGAACACTGTCGAATCTCGCGGCGCGGACAATTCGTCCGCGATTGAGGCTGCCGAATAAGGACGCGCAAGGAAATAAGCCATACATCTCCCATCTCATATTTACGCCATCTTCGCATCGCACTCAGTCGTCCCATGACATCGACGTAAGGGCTCACCGGAACAATAGCTACGATTCCGGTTTGACTCATTCGTGCAATACGAACCTGACGCAACTCTGAGCGCGATTTTGTACGACTTGATTCCTTGCGCGTCCTAAGTGTTCGCCGAGTTAAGTCCCCGGCACTTTCCTTTTCTAAAGTTGCTTCGAACCTCGATTCTGAGCATACCAGCTATGAAAATCTAAAGTGCCGGGGACTTTTTCGACACCCTCCGATTGGGAGTGCGGATGTCTTTGTCTGTAACTGTTCACGGGGTAGTTCGCGTTCTATAGCAGGAATCTGTTCGTAGTGTGCTCGTGAGAGCATATTTCCAGATAGTAGAGGATCAAAGAAACGCCTTACGGCGCCACTACAAACGCGATCTACCCCGTGAACAGTTACCTTTGTCTGCGCATTCGGGCGCACGCAGCGCGCCCCTGCTATTTCACGGTCAAGATGACCGTGCCACGCGCAGACGTTCGAGCAGCGAGAGCATATCCGCCGGCATCGGCGCGATGAATTCTTTCTGCTCTGAAAGAAACGGATGATAGATCGAAAGATAGTGGCTGTGCAATGCGTGGCGTTCGAGGAGAATTTCGTCGCCAACGAAACCGAGCGACGACGCGCGAAGCGGATAATCCATCTCAGGATTGCCGTAGTATCTGTCGCAGAGAACCGGATGCCCGATGGCTTCAAGATGGACGCGAATCTGGTGCTGCCGGCCTGTATGGATTTCGCATTCGACGAGCGTAGCTACCTTGAGGCGCTCGATCACCTTCACGTCGGTCCTTGATGGAAGTCCCTTTTCGTCCGTTCTGATTCCCATGGCGAGCCTGATTTCACTGTCCAGCCGTGGACCGATGGGGAGATCGATAACCTGAAAGTCGTCCGGGATAACGCCTTTCGCGATCGCGAGATATTTCTTGCGCGTCTCCCGGCGCTCGAACTGCGTCTGGAACGCCGCGCGGGCTTCCTTCTTCTTTGAAAGCATCAGCACGCCCGAAGTTTCCGCGTCGATTCGGTGGATGAGCATCGGATCGATTCCATCCGCCTTATCCTCGGCGCCTTTGTAGATCTTGTGAATCTTGTTTATCAGCGTTCCGTAGCGGACCTTCCCCGTTGGGTGGACGAGCACGCGAGGCGGCTTGTCGATGACAAGAATCCACTCGTCCTCGTAAATAGGAGTGACGTCGATTTCGTCCATCTTTTCGAGGCTCTCCCTTGGCGGAGGAACGCTTAGCTCGAGCACCTGCCCCGCGCGCAGTTTCCGGCTTGGGGATAGCGCGACAGCGCCGTCGATTTTCAGATTGCCGCTTTCGATGCGACCCTGAAACCACGTCCGCGAACGCCAGGGCATCTTTTTTCTGAGAAATGCGTCGATGCGCTCACCTGCGTCTTCGTCCTCGATCACGATTCGCACCACGTCAGGCGGCTTCGACAAATCGAGAGTCGCGTCGCCTTCCTGCAGCATGATCGGTTTACCCGGAAACATGTCCCGCGCTGGCCCGCCCTTTTCCCGCGGGGGCTTCTTATTGCGGCTTTTCTTGCCGTGTTCCCGAGGATCACGCTTTTTCATTTCTGCGCTCAGCTTTGAAGTCATCGCCCCGCGCTCTCTTTGAACCCGACTTCAAGCGCTGAGGGCGCTGTACTAATACAATCAAAACGCGAAAAGCGAAAACCAAAAATCGGCCGGGCCTGGTTTAGGCGAACTTCTTTCTGTATCTCGCGATCCTCGTCGTGAACGCGTTCGGCGAGATGTTCAGAATCTTCGCGGCGTGAGAGACGCTCACGCCGTAGAGTCCGTGGCGGCCGCGGTACTCGCACAGCATTCGCGTTTGCCTGTCGATAAGTTCCGCGTGGGACCTTGCAAGAGCGTCGAACTCCTCCCTGAGATACCCTGGAACGCCCTGCCCGTACGCGACGATCTCAGACTCGACCTCGCGCATAGCGACCTTTATCCCGAGTATCTTGATGTAGCCCGCGCCTAGTTTCGCGCGAAGCTCGACCTCGCCAGAAACGCTGAACCTTCCAAGGACGTCCTCTTCGGTTTTTCTTATCATCGCGGTCGTCTCCGGAATCGTTCTCCCGGATGCGCGAGCGATGTACGAAATCTCCTCATCGGAAAACTGGAATTCGACGAGGTACATCAGCTTGAAGTGGATGATCGCGTCGATCGGAAAATTCCGAAGGTGCCGCTTCGCGGGGTCGGTGTCGGTCCATAGCTCATCGAGGCTCGCCTCCGATCTTATCGAGGTGATCTTCGTCTCGTCTTCCGCCTCTACCGACTTCAGCTCGGAATCGGAGAGCGGTCTTACTCGCACGCTCTTTCGCTTTTTCGAGCGGAGCAGATCGAGATAAAGATTCCGGAGGACTTTGCTGAGAAACGTCTTGAACTCCGCGCCCATTCCGCTTCGATACCACGTCGGCTTCGAGGCCTTGTCCCTGATCTTTTCCGTGGCGTACTCGAAGAACTCACCGCAGTTTTCCTCGCTTTCGCCCAAAACTCTTTTTGGAAACCAGTAGATGAATTCAGCGTACTCTTCTATTATCCTTTCTGGATCGCTGTACACGAGTTCCATGGTGTTCCCCCAAAATGCACGGAGCACAGACAGGTGCAAGGAGTACGAAGGTAACGCGGGGAGATAGTGATTCCCGAATGGATTAATTATATCCCGCGATGTGATTAAAAAGCGGAAATTTTTTTACACGGATTATCCGGACAGGAATTCAAGTTTAAGCCTTGTGACACCAGGTAGCGCCAAATAACCCCCGCGGCGGCTTTTAAAGAAAAACTTGGATCGATCGCATTCCCGCGAAATTATTTTTGAAATGCTGCACCTTTTCGAGATACAGAGAGTCATAACGCTGGACAGGATTCTCGTAATCGTCTTCGCGCTGCTAGCGGTGCTCGGGCTGCTTACGCTGACGGGCCACGTTCCCCGAAGGACGGCGCTGCTCGCGGTTCTTTCCTGGTTTGTGCCTGGGGCCGGACACGTGATCCTGAAAGAGAAAACGCGCGGCGTGATCTTCTTTTCGGTAATCAATTTCTTTCTCGTGATGGGGCTCGTCATCACGAAGAACAACCCCATCGATATGCTCAACCACGAGTATTACGCGCTGCTCGAGATATTCCACGGGATCGGGTTCGTAATCGGCGCCTTTGCGGGCAGCACGTTCGACGTTTCTCTCCATCCCGTAACGCAGTACGAACTCGGGATGCTTTACGTGATTGTCGCGTCGCTGCTGAACCTGCTTGCGATTATGCACCTGCTTTCGAGAAAAGAGACAGCGCCGGCGGAAGCGAAATGAGGGTCTGGGATAAATGAACTTCGTCCACTTCATACTTCTTATCGCGGGAATCTCCGTTGTCTACCAAGCGACGCGGGTCGTCGACGTAAAAGAGATTCCCAGGTCCGCGGCGAAACTGATGCTCTTCCTCGTCTGCGCGATAGTCCTCATAGGCGTTTTCTTCGACGTGCTGTACCTGGCCTTCGCTTAGAAACTATCGGAGGCACCTGGGACCGCGGACGTCCTCGTCTGCAAAAGCCGCCAAACATCTCGTTTGACGGCTCCGAATTATCGATGTCGCTTGCCTCCGATAGTTTCTTAGTCTCTCCGGAGCAATGGCCTGGCTTGTAACCTCGATCTAATTTCGATGACATTTCAGTAATTTCGTGGTTTAATCTTTTCGTTTATATTGGCTCCCCGCCGGATTATGGCGGGCGAAACCGCGATCTGACTATGACTACCGCCAGTTCCGAAAAGACTTCCGTTTTCGAGGTCGTTCTGCAGAGGACGTTACGCCTTTCCATCGTCTTTGCGGCGATCCTTTTCGTGGTTTTCGTTTTCTCCGGGGTCACGTTTGTCGCGCCGGGGGAAGTCGCGCTGGTTTACCGTTTCGGGAAGTTCGTCAGCGAGAACCCTCCCGGGCTGCTTCTGACCATGCCCACTCCGTTCGACGAGGTGGTGCGGGTCGATACTTCGAAGGTGCATAGCGTACCGCTCGACGATCTTTGGATGTCTCCGGAGGAGCGCCCGCTCGGACTCTCCGCGGACGACAAGCTGTTTCTTTCCGAGGTCGAGGAATTCCGCTCGCGGGAGACGCTCGCAGTGACGGAAGGATACTCGCTCACGAAGGACCTGAGCGTGGTGCATCTGAAAGCCGTTGCGAGTTACGAAATAACCGACGCCCGCGCGTTCGTGACGAATTTCGTCGGCGCGGAAAATCTTCTCCGAAAGATCGGGGTCAGCGCGCTTGCGATGGCGATCAGCGGACTCAGCGTCGACGAGGTTCTGTTCTCGGAGCGGAGCAGCGTGGCGCTCATAGCGAGGGCGAGCGCGCAGAAACGGCTAGACGCGCTCGAATCGGGCGTTACGCTCGTCTCCGTCTCCATCGAGGACATCTCGCCGCCGAGGGCGCTGCTGAAGGATTTCGACCAGGCGTCGAACGCTGGAATCACAGGCGAGACCTACGTTCGGGACGCGCTTGCGTATCGAAACCGCGTAGTTCCGCTCGCGCGGGCCGAGGCGTCGGATATGACCAGAAAGGCGGAGGCGGGGAAGGCACGGACGCTAGCCAGGGCGCAGGGAGAGGCCATAGAATTCGGCCTTCTCGATGAAGCGTACAAACAGGATCCGATCGTTGTCTGGAATCGACTATATTTTGACACGATGAGCCGAGTTATAGCGAACGCGGGAGGCAGGAACGTGGTTTCCGCTCCCGAAGGCAGCCCCGTGAGAGTGAGGATTATCCTGGACGGGAAGGACTGACCCCGCGTCCGGTAGGACGCCAAAGTTATCGAGATTTTAGATTTCAGATTTCAGAATTTCGACTTCGGAGCAATTCGATAGTTTGCAGGTAACGACTAACGTGGACACAGCGATCTCTGCCAGAATTACCGAGAACGAACTCAGGTCTTCCCTCGAGTCGCTGCTCACGACGAAGCAGAGGCGGACGATTGCGGTAAAGCTTCTGAGCGTCTTCGTCGGAGGCGGACTCCTCCTCGTGGGCGTGCTGTACAAATTCTTCTTTCCGGATCAGCGCGCCCTCGCGGACGTGGTTACGCTGATCGCCGCGACGATCGTCTCGGTGCCCGTGCTGGTCAGCGCGGCCCGCGGCTTCGTTCTGAAGGATTCGAAGTCTATCACCGACCAGTTAGTCGCCGCAGCGATACTCGCGGGCTTCGCAATCCAGAATTATGAAGTCGTGACGCTCGTTCCGCTTCTGATGGTCATAAGCCACTTTTTCGAGGAGCGCAGCGTTCTTGGCGCGAGGCAGGCGGTCGAGAATCTAAGGAAGCTGCACGAGCAGAACGTGCGCCGGATTCTCCCGTCCGGGGAACTCGATGAAGTCGAGGCCAAGAGGCTGAATCCTGGAGAAGTCGTGCGAATATTCGCGGGAGAGCGAATCCAGATCGACGGCGTCGTCCAGAGCGGAAGGTCCACGGTCGATCAGAGCAGCGTCACGGGCGAAAGCCTCCCCGTGACCGTGATGAAGGACTCAGGCGTTTTCGCGGGCGGAATCAACCTGAGCGGAATGATCGACGTTCGCGTCACCGGAATAGGCAAGGACACCGCGATCGGAAAAATCTTCGCGCTGATGAAGAACGCGGAGGAGAGCAAACCCAGGTTTCTGCGACTCCTCGAAAGATACAGCGCCTCGTATCTGCCGCTCGTGATGCTCGTGGCGCTGCTCGTGCTGCTTGTTTCGAAAGATATTCAGCGAGCGATGAGCGTGCTGATCGTCGCGTGTCCGGTGGCGTTCGTGCTCGCGAGTCCGGGGGTGATGATCGCCGCGCTGTCCATCGCGAGTAAAAACGGAGTACTGATCAAAAACACCCGTTTCCTCGAAGTCTGCGCGGAAGTGAAGAACCTCATACTCGATAAGACGGGAACCGTCACGTACGGAAAGCTCGCGGTAAGCGAGACTGTTCTATCTGAAGACTTCGACCAGCGACGCTGGACCACGTTCCTCGAAGCGCGCAAAGTGAAGGCAGCGATTTCTCTCTCCGAGGAAGGCGCAAAGCTCGAAGGCTCGAACACGCTCGTGGCGCTCGCGTCGCTGATTTCCGCGGGAAGCCGGCATCCGGTCAGCTTCGCCGTGACCGAGGAAGCCGCGAAGCGTGGGCTGAAGTTCCCCGCGTTCGAGAATATAGAGGAAATAGCGGGCTGCGGGCTTTTGTCGACGGACGCTGAAGGGCGAATCTGGCGCTTCGGACGCGCGAGCTGGCTACGCGAGTGCGAAGTTGAAGTTCCGGAACTCAGGGATAGCGCGGGATCGAAGAGTTTCCTCTCTGTCGATAAGGCCTACCTCGGCGGATTTTTCATGCTCGATCACGCGAAGACCGAGGTCGCGGGCGCGATCGAAAAACTCCGCGGCCTAGGCATCGAACGAGCCGTTCTGCTCACCGGAGATCGCAAGGAGGAAGCGGAACGCATAGGACGGGAACTCGCGCTGGACGCGATCATCCCCGAAGTTCTTCCCGAAGAGAAACTCGCGGTCGTCAACGAAGAAAAGAAGTCCCGCAAAACGATGATGGTCGGCGACGGCATCAACGACGCGCTCGCGCTTAGCGCCGCGGACGTCGGGGTCGCGCTGCCCGGTCGCGGCGCCGACATTTCACTCCAGAGCGCCGACCTCGTTCTCCTGAGCGAAAACCTGAGCGCGCTGCCGTTCGTGATAAACCTCGCTCGAAAGGCGCACACGATCATCGCGGAAAACGTTCTCGTTGGCGTCGGATTCAGCGTCACGATGCTTATCCTCGCTTCCCTCGGCTACATCCATCCCCTCGTTGGCGCGCTGCTTCACAACGTCGGCGCGATTTTCGTCGTGTTCAACAGCGCAAGGCTTCTGAGGCTTGCCGATCGAGTATGACATTTTATTCGTACCGTCTACGAATTATCAGTAATATTTTATGCAGGTACATTATCTTACATTAAATTCGTAGACGGCACGAATTTAATGTATTAGAATGCCATCTCCATCGACACCGCGAAGAAATGGAACACAGGCTGCTGCCTGCTCCCGCTCGTCGCGGCGAATGCCGAGTCGAAGCGCCCGTAGCTGATTTCGATCGAAATTCTGTCCGAATACGTGTAGCCGAGAGCGAGGTCCGTCGATGTCCCGATGAATTTATCGCCGCCCTCGACGATGCTTATTCGATACGGTTCGCCGTCGCGATTGTAAAGCGCGTCCGCGTCCGTGTCCTGCCTCAGAAAGTGGTAGCCGAAGTTCACCTGATATTTCTTTTCGTAGTCGATTCCAGCGGTTAAGCCGAGGTGGACGATATTCCGGAACCCCGTCACGTCCGTCACGCCGAATCTGCCGTGGTTCGAAGGATGGACCTGATCGTATGTTTCCACGTATCCGTCCTCCGGGTCTGAGTCTCCCGTGGCGAAATCGTAGTCGACGCGCACTTCCGGGTAGAAACCGCCGATCCAGGACGCGCGGAGTCCTTCGCTGTGCTCGGTGTTCCACTCGATTCCGACGTGCCGCGCGGACGCGCTGATCGTGTTTCCGGCGGATCTGCCGAACTGGTACGCGAAGAACGCATCCGCGGACAGCATCTCGCCGAGCTGGAGGTTCGACTCGAATCCTACCGTGTATCTATCGCTCGATCCGCTGGTACTTGACCTGTCGAAACTCTTCTCGCTGAAGAGTTTGTCGTCCTTGTTTCTCTGCATCAGGAAGAACGTATCCACGCGAAGTTCGGAAAGCAGAAGGTCGGTGAAGGTCGGGCGCGTTTTGTGTTCGCCGAACTGTTTGAAGCTGACGTACAGCCCGAACAGGTCTTCGTCGTTGAACGAGGCGTTCGCGTTTCGATAGTTCGCGAGCACCGGGAACGCATAGAACATAGCGGCTTCCATATCTATCTCGCGAATCTTGGTCAGTCCCATCACGCCGTCGTAGGTCAGCGGAACCTGGTCCCACATATCCATGCCTAGAATTCTGCCGGAGCCGAGGTTCAGTCGGAACCTTCCTCCGCGCAGTACGAACGGCAGGTAGTAGTTGTCCCACTGGTTCAGGTCCGCGAAACCTTCGAAGAGGTCCACCGGGTCCCTTTCGAGCGGTCCCTGCTCTTTCAGATCGTTGATCGCCTCCGCGTTAACTATGTGCGCCCGGGCGACGACGACCTGCTTCACTTTGAATCTGAAGTCGTACAGCTCGCGGTTGTAGATGAACGCGCCGTCGCGGGAGAAGCTCTGCCCCACGTCCCAGTTCGTGCTGCGTTCCGCGCGGATGCGGTCGGAAAAGTGGAACTGGAACTCGAGGTCTCGCTGGTCGGCGATGGTCTCGCAAGCCCACAGAAACGCGGAATCGACAATAGGTCCGGCTTTCTCTAGCGCGTAGTCGATGTACGGTAGAGGAGTGTACTTTTCGAACGCGCCTAGGTTCCCGAACTCACTCTCGAAGAACGGCGGCTCGGCCCGTTCGTCCTCCGCTGAATCATCAGGCGGAGTCGAGGTCTCTTCAACTACCGTTTCCTCCGCCGAAGAGTCCGTCTCCTCAGTGGCTTGCGAAGTTTCCTCCGCGGACGATTCCGCGCTGGCATCCTCCGTCGCGTTTTCCGTCTCTTCGGCGCGAGCGCTCACCGAAGCCGCTGCCATAAGTATGGCGGCCAGGAACGAAACTACCAGGAATTTTGAAATGCGCATCGGATACCTGCGGGACGACCGCGTCTTTGGCGATCGTCTGTATCATAATCGACGTCTGCCCCGAATAAAAGCGAAAGCCTTTCGATAGCAATTACTCTTCCGAAGTCGATTCCGCATCCTGAACCACAATGTCCTTTCCGAGCACGCCGAGGCTTCGCTGGTACGAGACGTAAGCGAGCCTTGCATCGATGAGAGCGCGCTGGTAGTTGCGTTTCGACTCGAGGTCCTGTTTGCGGAATTCGTCCACCTGGAAGCTCGTCGAAAGGCCGTTCTGCCAGCGAAGCACTTCAGCGTTGTATTGGCTCTCTTTCAGTCTTGCGTCCGCCGCGGTGACTTCGATTCTCGCGATCTGGAAATGAAGATCGCGAATCTTGCTGCGGATGTCGGAGATGGCGCTCGTCCTCGCGAGCCTTAGCGATAGCTCCGCCTGGCGCTTCGAAATAAGCGCCGACTCGTACGCGGCTTCCTTCGCCTCGTTCCCGAGCGGAACCGAGACCGAGATTCCGACGTTGTATTCGTAGAACTGTCTTCCGAGAAGTCCGCGGTTTCCGCTGGAATGAGTGAATTCACCAGACTGAGGGAAATCCTTACCGAGGCCGGTGTAGTTGAACCCGCCTTCGAGGTTTAATTCGGGAAGCAGTCCGTTGTCCGCCGCGGTAACGACTATTTCGGCGTTCTTCATCGATAGTTCCGACTGAAGCACGTCAGGCCGCGTCTTGAGCGCGTCTGTGATAATTTCCTCCGCGTCGTAGGTCGTCCAGTCCACATTCGGAATGTCAGGCTTCGAATCGAGAACGAACTTGACTTTCCACGAGTCCAGATTCTCGTCCTCGGGCATAATGAGCGATAGCAGCGCGTCCGTCCGCTGCGCTAGAGTGTTCTGCGCGCTCAAAACCTGCGAAACCGCGCTCGCTTCCGACGCGAGAGCCTGAGTGAGGTTGATGCGCGCTACGTCGCCGACTCGGAACCTTTGAATGTTGATGAACACCATGTCCTGCGCGTTCGCGAGGTTTCGTTCGTTCACCTTGAGGTCTTCCTGCGCGTAGTAAAGCTCCCAATACGCGGATTCGACCTGCTGGACCGCCTGCATTTTCGCGTCCACCGCGCTCAACTCCGCGCTTTCGAGATTGTTCAGCGCCTGACGGTACTCGCTGAGAGTCGCGTCGGACCCGATGCCGCGGAGCAGCGGCTGCGAAATGCTGACCCCAAGGCTCTGATTGTAGGAGGGATTGAGCGTCGCGAAGGACGAATTCGACGATCCGCGGGAGACGGTGTAAGAAAGCGACGTCTGAGTTCCGAAGCTCCAGAGCTTGGATACGCCGAGGGAGTAGTTGATTCCTCTGCGGATGGAAACCGTCGCTCCCTGACCGGCGTCGAGGGCTGAACTCGGCGTGCTCTGACTGAACGATCCGCGGACGCTTCCAGTAAGCAGCGGCTCGAATGCCGCGTCGCGGCTGCGAAGCGACTGCCGCGATGACTGCGGTGAAAGCAGCGAGGTCCGAAAGCTGATGCTGCCGTCTTCAGCCATCGCCCTCGATATAGCATCGTCGAGAGATAGCTTCGTTTCCCCCTGCGCTTCCATTCCTGGAATCGCCTCGATCCGAGACAGGATTTCCTTGATCTCCGATTCGCTCAGATCCTCTTCAGAACGCATCGAGTCGGTGGCGCCGAACTCGAAACGCCTTTCCGGCGGCGGCTGAGGAGTTTCCTCCGCAGTCGCGACTTCAGTCAATGACGCGAATGCGGCTGCAAAAATCAGCACGAAAGAAGTGATTCTTGACATAGCTACTTCAGGGATTATAGTACCGTTTAAACCTTTGGTGAGCCGCGATTCTATGCCTCACCCGTAAGGGGTTCAAGAAACAAAAAGAAAAGCGGTGGCACTTCAAATTTCAGAGCTATGCTTCGCTTGCGGAGCCTGCGTTCCAGAGTGTCCTTTCGACGCGATTGCGAAGACATCGGACAAGTATGAGATTCTGGATTCGAAGTGCGTCGATTGTTTGCTGTGCCTCGATTCCTGTCCGCCAGGGGCCATATCTCTCGCGGATTACGAGCTTCGCGCGGTCTACGGCTGAACGGAATTCGAGTCTATAATCGGAATGTGAATCGGATGATGAGTTGTAGAGGCGATGCGGACATGGATTCGGGACTCCCGCGGGAGCCGGCGAAACAGGGCGGTTTCCCTGTACGGGTGCCCTGTACGCTTGGCGCCATGGTCGCGTGCGTGTTTCTTTCCGGATGTTTCTCCAGGGTTATCGAGGTGAGATCGAACCCGGAAGGCGCGGTCTGCTACATTGATGGCGAACAGGTCGGCGTTACCCCGGTCGAAATCGAATTCGTCCACTACGGTCCGCGGCAGATACGACTTTCGATGGACGGCTACCTCATTTTTTCGGAAAAGGTAGAGGTCGACACTCCCTGGTATGAGGTGTTTCCTCTGGATTTCTTTGTCGAGCACCTCGTGCCGTTTCCGGTGGAGGATCGGCGTGTGATGAGTTTCGACCTTGTAGAAAGGGAAAAGCCCACGCTGGACGAGGTCGAGGAATTCTACAGACGCGCAGGCGAAGTCCGCGAAGAACAATCCGGCGCTGCGGTAAAGCCCTGAACACTATCGAGCGGCCATGTATCGCTTTTTGCTCCTCTCTACATCGGAGCGAAATCGCTGCGTCACCTTTGATTTCCGTTTCGGCGGATTCTAAGATTATAGCCCGGCTGATCCATACGCGGATCGGCTGGAAGTCAATCAGGCAAACCGGAGTCGTTCGTGCTTTGCGAATCGTTCACTTTCAGATACCCCCATGTGGTGCTGTTCCTGATGTCGTTCGCGGTGGCGTCGCTGCTGATTCCGGTGCTCGCGAACGCCGCGAGGAGGTTCGGCGCAGTCGACAGACCTCATACGTACAAGACTCACAAAACCCCGATACCGTTCGTCGGTGGCATCGGGGTTTTCATCGCGTTCGCGCTGATTCTGCTCACAAGTATCACGATCGCGTTTCCTATTCACAGCATTCAGGATTTCATCGACTCCCACAGGGATCCGAACGTGCGAAGCTTTTTCGGAATGATCGTGGGTGGATTCATCGTACTCGTGCTTGGGATCGTTGACGACTTCAGGCCGATAAACGCGATGCTCAAGCTCGCGATACTCGTGATCGCGTGCCTGATCCTGACGCAGATGGGAGTCAAGATATCCATTTTCGGCGAGTACGACTGGCTGAACCACGCATTCACGCTCTTCTGGATTTCCGGAGTCATTAGCGCGCTGAACAGCTTCGATAATACCGACGGCGCCACGGGCGGAGTCGCTTTTATAAGTCTGCTTGCGACGTTTGCGATCGCGTGGGGGAAGAGCGCCGAGGAGGCGCAACCCTGGCTGTCGTTCGTCGCGGTGACTCTCGCTGGCGCACTGCTCGGATTCCTCCAGAGCAATTTCCCGCCGGCGTCGGTCTACCTAGGTGACGGCGGCGCGTTCAGTCTAGGGTTCATTCTCGGCGCGACGAGCGTGTTCGGCCAGTGGTCCGAACACTGGTACAGAGCGATAGTGATTCCGATACTGCTTGTCGGTCTTCCGATATACGACATCGTCATCTGCACCGCGTTTCGGTACGTGGACAAGACTGTATCTAGTTTTTATCAGGCGGTGGTCTACTGCGGTCGGGATCACGTCGCTCACAGGATAATGGCGCTCGGTTTTTCGAAGGTCAAAGCCGTGATGGTTATGTATCTGATTCAGATGATACTTTGCGCGTCGGCGGTGTTTCTGGTCCAGTTCGACGATTCGCTTTCCGACGTAGCGTTCTTTTCGATCGTGTTCGTCGTCGCGGTCGCGTTTTTCATTCTGACGCTGATTCTTCACCGCGCGCCGCTTAAGGATAACGTAGGCACCGACGGTTCGCGGCCTATGCTTCCGCTCGACGACGGCGCCAGAGACGCATAACGCTTGACGCGCGCGAAACAATTTCCACAACTGTTCACGGGGTAGATCGCGGTCTATGGCGGGATTCTGTAGTAGTGTGCCCGTGAGAGCATCCAGTTCGTAGTGTGCCCGTCAGGGCATCTTCAACGCCTTACAAGCCACTACGAACGCGAACTACCCCGTGAACAGTTACCAATTTCCGTGAAAAACTGCGCACTGAATTATCGCAGTTAATTACGGAGATGAAATGACAGAACAACTGATTAAGGACGCGATCGAGCTGGCGCGGGAACCCTCGCCGACCCTCGCGTCGGAAACGATCGAAAAACTGTTTGCGAGTCCGGGGCGGGTTCCGAGTATGTCGCAGCGGGAGAAGCGCAGCTTTTTCGCTTTGCAGATGTACCGCGGCGATCAGCTCGCGTTTCTCAGGGCGAACTCCTTCGAAAGCGCGGAAGACTTTTCGCGAAGGCAGGGGAAGACAGCGGTGAACTTCACGCGGCTGGTTATCGACGTGCTCGGAATGCTCTACAAGGAGAACGTCTCGCGCAGATTCACGGCGAATGGAAAGATGCGCGAGCGTCTGGAAGAGGTTCTCGCGGGCGGCGAGTTCAATGCGTTTATGAGCCAGGTCGATCGCCTTTCGAGGCTGCTCGGCACGATCGCGATAAGACCATTCTACGAGGATGGCTCCGTTACGCACTGGATCTATCCGCCGCATCGGTTTCGCGCCATCGCGGACGATGCGAATCCGATGAAGGCGAAGGCGGTCGTCATTCACTGGACGAACGACAGAGGGCGCGCCACGCAGATATGGACCGCGGACAAGTACGTGAGTCTCGAGAACGGGAAGGTCGCGGAGGAGCTAGATCACGAGTACGGCTGCGTTCCGTTCGTGTTTGCGCGGGACAAGTTCGATATCGAAAGTTTCTATTCGGCGGGGAGGGGGTTCAACGTCGCGTATCACAACCTGCTGATCAACGAGCGGCTTTCCGACCTCGCGTACACGATCAAGATGCAGGGATTCGGCGTGCTCGAGGTGAAGAATCCGGATCCGTCGGCGCCGCTATCGCTCGGACCTGGGAGCGCGATAAGTTTCCAGGTTGGACCGGGCGACGTGGCAGGCATCGACTTCAAGCATCCAGGCGCGCCGATCGAGGGGCTGATCCGCGACATCGAGTTCCTGATCCGGCAGCTTCTCGTCAGCGAGCGGATTCCGGAAAGCGCGCTCAGCGTCAGCGCCACCTCGAATTCGAGCGGCGTTGCGATCGTTGCGGCGGGTTCGCCCGTGATCGAGGACCGCAGGGAAAGGATTCCGATTCTTCGCGCCGTCGAAAACGACATAGCCTGTATGACTGCGCGCGTCATAGCGGCGCATGAGGACGGCTTTCCCGAGGATGCTGACGTCAGCGCGCTGGTCAATTATCCGGAGCCTGAGATCGCCTGGAGCATCGAGGATCGCATCCGTCGGGACGAGTTCCTGCTGCGAAACGAGCTGATCTCGCCGTGGGAAATTCTGTATCGCGACAATCCGGACGGCTATTCGTCGATCCAGGACGCGAAAGAGAGCTACCTCGCGCGAAGGCGGGAAATGCGGGATTTGGGATCGAGGATGGAGGATGGAGGATCGAGTGGAAATTTCGCGGACGGTGGCGTCCGCGGTCCAGGGAAGTAGCGCAGGCGTCTCGCCTGCAAGGAGTGCGGCTGTGAGCGAAGCGAGGCATCGTGACTTCTGGGTTGAGGGAGCGGACTACAACGTGGGTTCGGACGATAAAAACGGGAGAGACAACCCGACTACAGAACCACCAATCGTCGTCCGCACTTCCACGCTCCCTCGACCCTGAATTTTTACAAGTCCCTGGCGCCGATCCCTCACGAGGCGCTACAGGCCGCCCTCTCCCTGGGGGAAAGTGTAAAGCGGACGACGATGTCCGCGTTTCAATGAAAAAGGAGCAACGATGATTACGGAAGAACTGACTGAAGTGACGGATGAGACTGGCGAACTGCGGGAGGAGCCGGAGGGCGATACGTTTCCGCGGTCGTACGTTCTCGCGCTGCGCGAGGAGAACAAAGCGCGCAGGCACGCGGAGAAAGGACTTGAGGAAAAGGTGAAGGAGTTCGAGAACAAGATGCGGGTCATCGCCTCGAACGTGCAGGCGCTGCTGGCTCCGGGCGAGCCGGCGGACGCGGACAGCATCGCGGAGCGAATCGCGGAGGCGAAGTCGCTTCTCGAAAACGAGCGAAGGAGGGCGCAGGACGCGCTCGTCCGTTTCGCATTCTCGCACGCGGCGAAGGAAGCCGGAATCGTGCATGTGGAAGACGCGATGAAACTCGCGGATCTGAGCGGCGTAAACGTCGATCTCGAAACCGGCGAAACATCCGGTCTTCACGAGGTTATCGAGGATCTTCTGACGAACAGGAGCTATCTCGCCCGGAGGAAATCTCGCGTCATCGGTATCGAGAAGCCCGCGGGAGGAATCGCGGACGAAGACGGTCTGCTCCGTCTTGCAAGAAGGGTAGGGAACAGGGAGTAATCAATTACGAATTACGAATGAAGCCCTCACCCGACCTTTGAGCACCCTCCCCCGGGAGGAGGGGAACTGAAGTCGATGCCCTTACGGGCACACTACGAACTAACAACGAAAGGACTTTGAAAAATGGCATTTACAGGAAAGGCAACTTATGACGGCGGCTCGACGCTCCCGGAACTCGTTCGGGACGTGTCCGACGTCGTCGGACTCATCAGCGCCGCGGAGACGCCGCTGCTCGACGCGATCGGCGACGGCGAACTCGACGCGCGCAGCACCAAGCACGAATGGATGGAAGACGCGCTCAATCCGACCTCCGGCGCGGTCGACCACGTCGGCGGCTACAATGACAGCGCGACGGGGCTCGAGGTAGCGGACAACACGCGCTTCCGCGTGGGCGACATGATCCAGCCCGAAAGCAGCAGCGAAGTGATGCTCATCACCGCGGTCGCCTCGACGGGGATCACCGTGACTCGCGGCTACGGCGGAACCAGCGCCGATTCGCTGTCGTCGGGCGCGACGCTCGAGATCATCAGCTTCGCGGCGCTCGAAGGCGACGACGCGCCGTCCAGCCGGGAAACGACGCGAAGCGGGAAGTCGAACTACACGCAGATATTCACCGAGGCTGTGAAGGTGTCCGGCTCGATGAACGCGGCGGACGCGGTCGCGGTCGCAAGCGAGTTCGACTACCAGGTGATGAACCGCATGAAGGAGCTGCTCCGTCAGCTCGAACGGACCGCGCTCAGCGGCGTCAAGCACGCGTCTACGCCGATCGGATCGTCGACGGTGCGCAGGACGATGCAGGGCATCATCCCGTCGATCACCGCGGGCATCTACGACGCTTCGAGCGCGGCGCTCACCGAGGCGATCCTGAACGCCGCGATCCGTGCAGTGTGGGAGCTTGGCGGACGGCCGAACGCTATCGTCGTGGGCGGGTTCCAGAAGCGAAAGATTTCGAGCTTCATATCGAGCCAGCGCAGTTACACGTCCGAGGAGTCCTTCCTGAAGGAGACCGTCGGCGTGTACGAAAGCGATTTCGGGATGCAGCGAGTCATTCTTTCGCGCTGGGTTCCCGCGGACACTGCGCTGCTGCTCGATCTTACGAAGATCAAGGTCGTGCCGCTTCGGGGAAGGAACTTCCAGCTTCGCGAACTCGCCGCGACGGGCGACTTCAGACACTCGCAGCTCGTGGGCGAGTACACGCTCGAAATCCGCAACGCCGCGGATGGAGGGCACGGGAAGATCACGAACCTGGCGACTTCGTAGGGTTTAGGGATTAGGGGTCAGGGGTTAGTAATTACGAATTACGAATTACGAATTACGAATTACGAATGAAAGCCCCTTTCCACACTGGTTCGAAATTCCGTGGCCGTGCGCTGCACGACCTTTGCGGACGGGGACGTCCGCGGTCCAAGAACGAAAGGAAAACAATGATTTTTGAAAGCAAATACGAAGGACACACGATCAGGACGAAGTCGGGCAAGGAAATCCGCTTCAGGGACCGTCGCTTCGACGCCCTTGGCGCGGAAGAGATCGAGGCGCTCGATAAGGCTGAAGGCGTGTCGCGTCTGAATGCAAAGGTCCACGCGCCGGTGTCGAACGCGCTCGATGATGAACCCGCGAAGGCGAAGCCCGAGCGCAAGGGCAGAAGGAGGTCGAAATGAGGGAATACGTATCGAGACTGTTCGACGACGAAGACGTGACGAGCTTCTTCGAGTTCGAAGGCGCGACGCGCGCGAATACGGATAACGGCGCGCTCTACGCGAGCGTCGCCTACGCGGGAGGGACCGCGACCATCGACGTCTATAATCATCCCGATCGGACGGCTGCATCGAAGGTGTGCGCCGGATCGACCGCGACTATTCCGGGAACGGTGACGCTCGCGGAGTCGAACGCGAGCGGGATCACGGGCACGGTGAAAGTGAACAAGGCGCAGTCCGCGGAGTACGTCGAACTTGGCGCGCTATACGCCGACGATGGAGACCTTGCGGTGTTCGAGCACGATCTTAGCGGGCTTCTTGACGAAAGTGGGCAACTCGCGGGGATGGACGGCTTCGAGGGTTTTCTGCGCGAAGCGAAGCGCGAGATCGATTCGATAGTCGAAATCCGTCTCAGGACGAGCGAGGCGGGCTGGGTGGGCTGGCGCGCTCCGAAGTTTCGCGTTACCAGCGACGTCAGCCGCGCGGCTGTCGCGGAGGCGCTGGCGCTCGTTTTCTGGCACGTCCGTCGTGGGTTCGACGATCCAGTGGCGAAAACTGCGATCAGCTATAAACAAAAGGCGCGGCAGATACTTTCGTCTGCCGCGATCGAGGTAAAGGGTCCGCTCGGCGAGACGGTGACGCTGTCGCCTCTCGCGAGCACGGTTCATCGAAGGTAAGGAGACAACGTGGATACGGAAAAGATTTTCAGCGCGTTCGGCAAGATCGTCAGGATCGACTCGCATCTTTCGTTTCTTGCGGACGACGCGACTACTATTGACATCGACGGAGGCGGCACCTTTACGAATTTCGACGGACTTCTCGAAGGCGCGAGAACCTTGCTGGACGAGGACGAACTCGAACGGGAAAGACTGACGGAGATCGCAAACCTTCTCGGAAGGACGAAGGATCAGATCGCGCAGGCAAGGAGCGAGCTTCATTCGGTCGCGCGAAGGTTTTTCGAAAGCAGCGTGAAAGATGAGATCAGCTCCACCGCGGAAGTCGCGGAGTCGGTGGCGCGGGATCTCGGCGCGCAGATGCGCTCGGACGGAGAGAGTCTGCTTCGAAACGAAGTCGGCATCGTCAGCCAGAGCGCCGGGAGCGCGAACTGCGGGAACGGCGCGCTACTCGTCACTCTGCTTACCGCGAGCGGTCCGGGTGTGAGCATCTCCGACGAGCGGACGCGATCGAACTTCTACAAAATCGTGTGCGACGACGATTCGTACCTCGGATCCTCTGACGAGGGCGAGGAAAGATTCATTCTCCGGGGCGCAGGCGGAAGCTCAGTCGAGATCGGCGTGGTTCCCGGAGTGAACGGCTCGGAGGCGGATCAGGTCAACAGGGTCCGCAACGGTCTGTTCGAGGTCTACAGTGGCGGTGGAAACTTCGACCAGTGGACCACGGTCAGCGGCGCGGCCAAAATTTCTCAGGGCAGCGACGCGGCGGCGTATCTCGGTTCCGGCTGTCTGATTTTCACCGGCGACGGCGCGACCTACGGAGAGATGACTCAGAGTCTCGCGACGCTCGATCCGCCGCTCAAGATGGAGAGCGTCTACGGACTGCACGTAAGCCTTCGGGCGTCCGGAGTCAGCGCCGGGAACATCGCGATCGACGTCCGCGGCACCGGGTTCACTTCCGCGGAGAGCATTTTCGCGTCGGCAGCGGATTTGAGTTCGAGTTACGGGAGTTTCACCACCGGGGTGCTGCTGCCGAGGGACATTCCGGAGGACATAAAAATTTCGATGCGGTTTTCGAGCGGAATCGACGGCGCGGTTTTCGTCGATCATCTAGCGCTCGCGGAAGTTGCAGGCATCGACGACGACGGCGTCAAAGTGGCGCTGTTCGCGGGGAACAAAAATTTCCGCGCTGGCGTCACGGCGGATTCGTTCACGATTCTGACGTCGTCGACGGACGCGGGTTTGTTCCAGACATTTATGCGCGACGTTTTCAAGGTCGCGCTACCGTCGACGGACGCGGGGACGATCGATGAAGCTTTCGCGCAGTAGCGCTTTGCGCCTTGCGCAGGGATTAGGGAGTAGGGAGTAGGGAGTAGGAAGTAGAAAATGGAAAGTAACGAAAATCGAGACGCAATTCAGGAGCTGTCGCAAAAGCAGGAACTCTGCGCGGGCGAAGTCAGGATGCTGCGGGAAGCGCTTCAGAGCGAGTCGCAGAATTCCGCGGAGGTCACGCGGGAGAACATCGCGTCGGGCGTGAAGGAAGCTCTTACCAGCGATGAGGTGCTGAGCGCGTGGATCGACCGGCTTTGGCAGGTTGCGGCGGAGAAGACTTCGAAGGCAGGGGCATCGTACTTCGGGAAACTGTTCCTGAAAGGCGCAGGCATAGCGGGCGTCGGGTACGCGCTTCGGGACATCATCGATCTGTTTTAACGAGGGAACGAAATGAGCTGGAATATAATTGACGACAGGGCGCAACTCGATCTTCTCGAAGCGACGCTCGGATTGTCCGACGCTGACGCGATCGATTGCCACGGAGTCGAAAGCGTGCCGGCGATCAGACTTGTCGCGCTCGACGACGATTTCGACGCGGACACCGCGTGCGACTATCTCGCTGGAGGCGATCGCTACGGCTGGCACCTAGCGTCCGGCGCGAAGCTGAACGTCTGCGAATCTGACGGAGCTTCGCCTGGGTCGCTCGAAATCGAGCACAAAGCGTCGACCGCGACGAACCTGAGCGCAGCCGGGCTGACGGCGCCGAGATTTTTCAAGCGCATCGAAGGCGACTTCAAAATCAGAACTGAGCTTGCAGAGTTCATGGACGTCTGGCAGACGCACGCCGGACTCTTCGCCGCGGACGAATCCGGAGAATCGAAAAACGTCGTCGTCTCTTCGGAACTGCTTTCTGCGGAAAGCTGGACGCACACCTTCGACGGCGGCAGCCTTCCGACGGATCAGGGATACACCGTTTTGTCGACCGGAGGCACGCCGACGCACAGCTCGTCCGACGGCGATGTGTACCGTCTGGACACGGGATTCATCGGCGCGAACAGCTATCTTTTCGTCCGGTCGGACTCCGGAATCTCCAACGCGACGGGGACGACTCTCGAGGTCGATCTCAAGATCGACTCGGTTGGACCGACGGGACCGGCGTACGTTTCCATCAGGGACGGCGTCCGCCAGTTCTCGCTGAACTTCTTCGAAAGCGGCGGCACGCTCCGGCTTCAGCGGTACAACGGCTCCTGGTCGACCACGCCAAGCGTGCTCGCGTTCAACACCTGGTACAGGGTGCGGATGACGATGGTCGGAGGTTCGTTCGCTCTCTACATCGACGGCGCGCTCGAAGATTCCGGAAGCATCACAAGCTCAGCCACGGATAAGGACATCAGATTCGGAGACGGCGGAAGCACTGCAGGCGCGAACTGCGATTCCTACTGGGACTTCGTCCGGTACTATATTGGAGGAGCCGCTGCGCCTTCTTACAGAGTCTCGTCGAGGCATTACTCGGGCGCAGCGAATCTGTCGTACGTTAACGACTCGTCCAACGATCGGTATCTCGAAATCGAAAGATCCGGAAATTACTTCGTCACGAGGAGAAGCCAGGACGGCATCGCGTGGACCCAAATAGCGTCGGCGGAGATAACGGGCTTCGGCGAAGTCGCAAACGTGGGTTTCACGCTGTTTACTTCCGGCGCGTCGCTTGCGAGCGCGTTCTCCGGAAGTTTCGCCGCGTTCACAGAGGCGGGCGGGAAGGATCAGTTCGCGCAAGAAAATGAGAGCGCCACGTTCCCGGAATTCAGCTTCCCTGGAATCGAGAGTATTCGCGCGATCGACGTCACCTTCGAATCCTCAGGGTCGATCGAAACCGGCGAGACTTCGGTCTCCGTCAGAGGTTCAGGCGGCGGATCGTGGACGGACTTCGGAGTGACGAAACTCCCGGCGTCGCAGGCGACTCTCAGATTTTCAGTCGGAAGCGGCGTCTCGGACGTTCTGACGTCGAGCGCGACATTCAAACTCACGCAGCGGGGGAGCGGGATCTATCGTCCTCCCGGAGTTACGGGACTGACGGCATATTTCTCTGCTACTGAAACTCACCCGTGGACGGACGCCACGCCGACGGTGGCGAGCGTGTCGCTCGCGAGCGCGGCGTCGTTTTCAACCCTCGACTGGACGAAACTCGGCGTCGCTTCATCGGCGCTGACCCTCATAGCGGATGAAGGCGGTTCGTTCTCGTCGACGCCTCAGACAGCTTACAGCGCCGTTTTGAAGGCGAGTTCGCTTTCCGGATCGCCGGACACGCTGGGGACTGTCGTCTTTACGCACGGAACGCCGGGGAGTCTCGCGGGCGGAACGACGACTATCGCTCTCAGGAGCCGCGCGTCTAAAGATAGCGCGTGGAACGCATTTAGCGTTCTTGGCACTCTCGGGAGCGGCGCGAGCACGACCTTCGATATTTCGTCGATCGACTTCGAGCCGGAGACGGAACTCGAGTTCCGCGCCGCGATGGTAAGCGCGAACGGAACCGCGCGGCCAGTTAGTATCGGAGAGGTGAGCGTCAACTGGCAGACCGACGTGACCGCGCCCGGAACACCAGTGCTGGTCGCGTTCGCGCCCGTTACGAGCGGCGACGTGAACTACGCACTTCTCGACTTCGAATCTCCGGCGGACCCGGACGTCTCGCACTTCGAAGCGCAACTTTCCGCGGAAATGGACTTCAGTGTCGTTTACGCAAGCGTCAGTCCGTACGCGTCGGACGCGGCAGGCGGGTCGGTGACGAGCGCGCTTTTCGAGGACATCGAAGACGGCACGTATTACGCAAGACTCCGCGCGTTCGACGAAGCCGGGAATCCTTCGGCCTGGGCGGTGTCGGAAAGCGTCATTTCGGTGCCCGTGGACGAAAGCTTCGTTCTTCCGGCGGTGTCGCCCTTCGAAAGCTTCGTTCTGTTCATCACGGCGGACCTCGAAAATCCGTTTGGATTCGAGGTCAGGAGAGACGTCCAGATTCCTTCGCGGACCCTAAGCAAAAACGTTGCGACAGTCAGGCCGAAGAAATGCGAAGTCATTCGCAAACTCTCGAAGTATCGCGAAAGTCGCTTCGTCGCGGAAGTTGTTTTGCTGGTGGCTGGAAAGAACGTAGCGGAACTGAGCGAAGCCGCGCATCTTTACGCGGATCAGATTCGCGCGCACTTCAGTTCGCGCAAATTCGCGATTCCGGAGGTCACGTACAGATCGACAAGCGTAGGCGCCGCGGAAATCGAGTTCAGCGAAAAGTCGCCGTACACGGTCTCGATCAGGTTCGAGATCGCCGGCACGGTAATAGAGGAAGCATAGCGGGTAGGAAACAAATAAAACGGAGTAGGGAGCAGCACCAATTATGGCACTAACCTGGAACATTGGAGAATCGTCCTTCGACATCGAGCCGTGGTTCAGGCTCATCGAGGAGCCGGAGTACAGCGCCGATATGGCAATCGTCGCGCGGAACGTTCGCTGGGAACTCAGGATCACCATATTCGGCGATGGCGAAGACGACATCAAGGAGGGGCGTGACGTCTTCGAGGCGGCGGCGCGGGAGCCGGGCGTCGTCCACGAACTCAGGGAAGGCGAAGTCGCGATCGCGACGATCGACCCGGACGATTGTCTGTCGGACCCGGTGCTCGTGATGCTGACTTCGATCGCGGACGACGAGGAAGCCGCGCGGACGGGGTACATTTACTCTGCGACGGTGAGCGCGAGAGTCCGCGTTTCAGCGGGTCCGATAGTCAGCCATGAGAAGAGTTTTCGCTACGACTACTTTTCTAACGCGCTAGAAAGGCGAACCTGCGAGGGAAGGGCGGAAGTCGCGAGGAACGAGGACGTCCGCGACTATCTGGACGAGATAATCCCCGAGACTCTTTCCGGCGCGGAACGATCGAGCAGGGAGGAAAGCTACGACCAGAATTATCGAAAACTGAAGTACGTCGTCGTGGACGAGATTCGCGCAAGCGACCTTCCGGGCGGAGTCACGAAAGGCGTTGTTACGAATTCCCGCAGACAAAAAAACGAAGCGATCGAGGTCGAAGTCTCAGGAGAATTCTTCGGCGATCGCGCGCTTCGGGAAGCGGAGAGCCACCGTCCTCGCGGGACGCCGCTAATCCAGAGCGAGGTCACGGAGGATCCCGCGCAAAGCAAGGTGTCTTTTCGCTACGCGTACCTCGAATCTGCGTCGAAGGCGAATCCGGACCTCATCGAATCCGCGGAGACTTATAGTTTTCACACGCGGAAGAACGTAGTGCGGCACAAGCTTCTTCGCGGAGGTCTCGCGGATTACAGACAGGAAGTCGGAAGCCCGGATTACGTGATGATCCAGGAAGGCCGAGCGGTCGGGAAATCGCGGTGGCCGGAGGTTCCGGCGCCGGTGTCGAGCGCGGACATTTGCGACCAACGCGTCGACTACAAGTCGCCTGAACAAGACAGCCAGGGCGCGCGGACGAAATTCACTGTCGAGTTCAGGTATGAGATGGTTTTCAGCGGCGGATTCCCGGCTCTGAAGCCCGAGCGACGATGATTCAAGGAGAGTGCTGGAGTGCGACTGTGAGCGTAGCGAGCTGTCGCGTTCAGCTCCAGGAGTCGTAAATATCGGGACACTATAGTACGATAAATTCGTAGACGGCACGAATAAAAAGAGGAAACCGAAAATGACAATAGAAGCGACATTTGGCGGCATTGGACTGATCGAAGCGGAATTCGAGCTTCGCACGGGAGTGAATCCGGGGACGGGTGTGCTCATGATGGCTGGGGACAAGACCCCGCCTGTTGAGGGGACGCTCAGATTTCGGGACCGGAAGACGAGCGTGGCGATTCCAGGGCTGATCGTCGTCCGCACGGAGCGCATCGAGGGCTATAATCGCAGCGCGGTCTATAAACTTCACGTAGCGGATCGAAGGCACCTCTGGCGAGCGAGGACAGTTGTCGGAAGGTTCAACTGGACGGACTCGGCGGGCACGGGATACGCGGAGGACACGACGAATGACGGCTCGCCTTACACTTGGGCAGAAATATTCGCGTTCGTTCTCGCGGAAGTGGGGGAGGCGTCTCCTTCCGGGCTGCCGCGGGTCGACGCGACTCCCGCGGACGTTCATTTCGATCGCGTCAGCGCGGCAAAAGCGCTCGAATCGCTGCTCGATTTCGCGGGACTCGAACTCAGTCTCGACGTCTCCGGACGTCTCAACGTTTTCGAGAGGGACTCCGCGCGCACGCAGCTTCCCGCGGACACCTTCCTGAAATCCTATTCGACCGTCCGCGCGAACTCAGGTCTGGAGTATCCATCGCGGGTTCGAATCACGGGTGGCCTTACGCAGCGCGAGCAGACCTTTGACGGCGAATGGATTCCAGTTTGCCTGGACGACGGTAGCGGTGAGTTCGCCGAGAACGAGGTCAGGCCGCTTTCGGACGTTGTAGCGAGCTGGGGCATGAGTCTTGGCGACGTGCGGCGCGCATGCCTTTTCGACGAGGGATTTTCGTACATAGCCACGGGAGCGGACGATGCGGAGAAGGAGAAGCGCGCCCAGATTCTTCGGCGCTGCGCTTTCCGCTGGTACCAAGTGCCGGAGGAGCGCCGTACCACGCTCCCGTGGCTCGAAACTCGCGCGGAGGTCGACGAAAACTCCGTCCCGCTTCCGGTGAAGATCGAACATTCGTTCTTCCGCGGCATCGGGCGCGAAGTCGAAGGGTCCGACGATCCGTTCGAGAACGTCACGTCGCTGCAAGTGTCCTCCATCGGAAGGTCGGTCGATCTATGTCGCGGCATTGTGATGTTCGATCGCGTCGTCGGTCATCTCGGAACTTTTGACGGTTCGACGCGGACTCTCGAAGGCCGCAGCGTCGCGTCCGGCGCGCAGATCGAACTGACGACCTCGTACAGCCTCAAAGGTTCCGATCGAAGCGACTTCTACGTTTACGAGGAAAGCGTTCATGGCGCGGACAAGACTTCCGCGTCGACGCTAGACCTAAGCGACGACAGCCTCGTACTTCGAGAACGCATCGTCGAAGGCGTCGTCACGCAGCAAAACAGAGCGGAACTCGATGCTCGCGCAAAGGGAATAATCGAGCTGTATCGAAAAAGCCGGTTCCGGGAATCCGTCTCGGCGGAGTTCGCGGGCGCGCATGGCGTCAATCCCCGCGGCGACTGCGACTCCGTCAAACTATGCGCGTCGAAGGACGGACTCGTGACCAGCGTGCGCAAAACAATGCGCGTCGATCTATCCCGCAGAGGCGAACTTCCGGCAATAGTTCGCAGAAGGGTTGCTCCTGGAAGGACCGTCACGCTCGGCGGTGGCGACAGCGATCGCGGCCATACCTACAGACATGTGAACGTTTCGAAGCTCGGGCCGATAGTCGCGAAAACGAGCGGCAATGTGATCCTGGCGGAGAGCGCGATCTTCGCGGAGGCGTCCGACATCGCCGCGGACGGCGTGATTACTTTCGAGAATCACGGCCCGTGGCGGACTCCGTTTTTTCTGGATCGGGAAGGCGCTGGGAATCTCGGCGGCTGGCACGAAAGCGCGCTTGTTCGGATCGTGGGCGCAAGCGCGGAAGAATACAGCGTCACGGAAGCCGGGCATTTAGGGAGCGTCGCGTCGGGAGCCGTCACGATCGCCGCGCGGGCGATTCGCGGCGCGTTTTTCGCATCGGGAGACCTTGCGATTCTCCGCGAGTCCTTCGAAGGCGAGAAGTACCTCCTGCCGCTTGCGTCCGGCGCGATGAGGCTTATTGTCGATAACCGCGATCTCGAGTCGAAGTTGAGCGCCATCGCGTTCGCTACTTCGAACGCGGGAGTCGACTTTGCGAAGTCCGCGGGACTCGACTCGCTTTTTCGCGTGTTCGAAAGTCCGCTCGCCTCGGGATCGTTCGTTCTCGGGCTTGGACTCGGCGCGAGCGGTGACTCGGTCAGAATCGGGACCGAGCAGGGCGCAGGGTTCCTGACGGACGTCCTCGCGCTCAGGCACGGCGACCTACTGAACGGCTCCGGCGCGGCGATTCTGACCGGCGCGGAGTTCCTTCAGTCGCCCGATCACTACCTCGTCGGACCGCTCGCGTTTTTTGACGGCGAAGTCAATCCGAAGTTCGCGTCGAGCTACGTCGCCAGCGGCGTCAAGTGGCGTTCCTGCGACATTCGGTTCACCGGAAAGCAGTGGGCGCCGGTTTTCAAGGATCTGATCGTCGCGAACTCCGAAGATCCAGCCGACTCGACACATCTCGCGGAGGTCGCGAGCGCCGCGGCTCAGGTCGCGCCTATTTCGACTTTCGCGCGGGTGACGACCGTTGGGTCGAACGACGTCGCGGGACTCTACCTCCACAGCTACCTGATTTCGGGCGCGGGCGCGTCCAAGCAGGCATCGATCGTCAGCGACGTCTTCTCCCAGGTATCAAGTGGCGGGACACTCAAAACCGCGATCAACGCGAACAGTTTCTACCAGCATCCTGACTACGGCTATGCCCGCGCCCACGTCACCGGACTCGCCAGCGGAACCGCTCTTCTCGACTACGGCCACCGCGTCGGAAGCTTCAGCTTCGATCAGAGCAACAATAGGTTCGTCGTCCAGACCCCGATAGGGAGGACCGCGCCGACGGCGCTGAAGATCGTCGGCGGATACACCAGTTCCGGAGTAGGCGCGACTCCAGCGGGACGCTATCAGGCTCAGCCGTTTTTCAACGCGTCCGGCGGATTCCCGAGCTACGTGAACGTCTACAACATCGGTTCCGGCGCGAACGTTCTGACGGCGAACTTCATCGCCTGCGCGTACTTCGATCCGCCTAGCGGCGTCTGGTGGTGCAACTATGCAGCGAAACCATAGCGATCGCGAAATCGAAAGACTCATCGTGACGGAATCGACACGCAGGCTCGCGAGATTCAGCCGGGTGCCGGTGAGATCGACGCTTGTCGAGTTTTCGCTCGCCTGCGCGTACTTCGAGGTGGGAAAGAAGATCGCTCGGTTAAAGAATTTGGTCTCAGGTTTTTGCGACAGTCTTCCTCGATCCTCATAAGAGCGTGTTGAACCAGTCACATTATTGACCGGGGTTGCTTTCGCTTGGCGGAATTTGCGGAAAATCGAATCCTTTCTCCAATGCCTCGAGATTCTGCCAATGGAAATCCGTCCAATCATCGACATCCGCATCGAATCCCCAGAATTCAAGCGTTTTAAGAAAGATCTCGAATTCCTGCATCATGTTCCTATCTGCTTGCATTTTAGCTTTCTTCATCCGCACCCATTCAACGTGCCGCACAATAAATCCGTCAATTTTCAATTGTTGCGCACGAGGTGGATATAGTGTAGGCTTCTTGTGTGGCATGGGAGATAGATATGAATAAGAGAATCTTCGAGAAGACAAGTAAGATGACCGATGCCGCAGCTAAAAAGATTCTGAAGGAAGCGCAGAAGCGGATCGAGGAAGAAAAATTGAAAGCGAAGAAGTCATAGGCTTTCGCGCCCGAAGGCGGAAGAGGCTCAATTCAGAGCGTATTTCCGGAGGTGTTTCAGCGCGAGTTTCATATCGTCCGGAATCTCCGCCTCCACGCGGACGCGATCGCCCGAAGTCGCCTCGAACTCGAGCGCGCGGCAGTGCAGCGGCATCCTCGTCAGGATCGGCTTCTCGGGTCTCGCGGGATCCTTCGGCCTATAGTCGCGCTTGACCGCGGAAAGCAGCAAAGGCGCGCTCGATCCGTACATCGTATCGATCATTAGCGGATGCCCGATATGCGCCAGATGAACTCGAATCTGGTGAGTCCTTCCCGTGTGAGGAACGACGCGCACGAGCGAGCAGGTCTTGAATTTCTCCAGCACCTCGTAATCCGAAATCGACGGCTTGCCGAGTTTTTCGTCTACATAAACGAGGTCCGGATAGTCGCGGTTGACGCTGAGCTTCAGTTCGATGGTGCCGGTTTCCCTGCGCGGCGTTCCGCGAACGATCGCAAGATATTCCTTATTCACCGCGCGGTCCTCGAACTGCTTCATCAGATTCTTCGCCGCGGGTTTGGTCAGCGCACAGAGCAGCGCGCCCGAAGTATCGATGTCGAGGCGGTGCACCATGTTCGGCTTCGCGTCGATTCCGCGTAGCGCGAGGAATTCCGTGATGAGGTCGATCATCGTAATCGTGTCGCCGCGCCTCGTAGGGATCGTCGCGACGCCCGCGGGCTTTACGAACGCGAATATATCGTCCGACTCGTACAGCACGCCGAAGCCGGAATTCTTCACTCCGAGCGCGGGGGCGAGTTTACGTTCGATGCTTGCTACTGCCTCGTCCACGAAAGAAGTTTTTCCCTGTCGAGAATGCGGAGTTTGCGGTCGTTGCCGATTTTGACGCTGCCTTCCTTGCGGAACACGCCTAGCTTGTGGCTCACGGTTTCGCGGTTGGTTCCGACGAGGTCTGCGAGCTCCTGGTGGGTCAGCGAGAGCGCGATGAATTCGTCGGAGACGTTTCCGTCGTTCGACTTGAACTGATCCGCGAGCTGGAGCAGTTTCGACGCGAGCCTTCCCTCGATGTTCTTGAAGGTGTGGTCTTCGATCTCCCGATCCGCGGCGCGCAGTCTCGAGCACACCTGCTGAAGAATCGCGTAGGTTATATCGAAGTTGTCCGCGAGGAGGTGTTTGAAGTCTTGCTTTTCGATCTTGAGAAGTTCCGCGTCCGTCAGAACAATCGCGGACGCGCTGCGGCGTTCCTCGTTGATGATCGCCATTTCGCCGAAGAAAGTTCCCGCGCCGAGGATCGCGAGGGTCTTAGCCTTGCGAAGGTGCGAGAACTGCGTGATCTTTATCAGCCCCCGAAGGATTATATAAAGTCCGTCCGCGAGATCGTCTTTGCGAAACAGAAACCGACCCTTGCGGAACGTTTCCACCTTCGCGATCGCGGCGATCTCGTCGAGGCCGTCGGAAGACAGGCTCGAAAAAATCGACACCTGCCGGATCGCCTGGCGCAGTCTGGTTGCGACTGTAATCTGAAGATCTTTTGTTGCCATCTAATTTCTGGGAGGCCCCGACTTGACCCGACTTGAATTGTGCCGCGGAACTATGCTCTGAATTTTAAATCAAACCCGCTTCGGCTAACGACGCAATTTTATTTGTTTGGTGTGATTATTGTAACACAGCCAAGCGAAGCTTGAACCAAAAACTATCCGCGGATTTCGCAGAACCATTTTTTTGTCCACAGATTAACACCGATGAACACAGATTTTTAATGTGGCATCGGCGTCCCGCCGATGTTCCACGGGCAGGATGCCCGTGCCACGATTCATCAGATTTTTTCACAATCGCGGCATCGATAAAATGAACCCCGTCAGGGGTGGGATGTTTGTAGCTTCGAGAGTGAATAGTACAGGTTTCGCTATCGCGTCGTCTCGTCCGCTCACTTCTTTCTGAGTCTCAGGGTGAAGGTATCGCTTTCTTCGCTCTCGTTTTCCGGAGACTCCGCGTTATGAGGACCTTCGCCGACGAAGATGTCGCCGACGCCTTCCAGGAAGTCGTCCGCGGATGTTTCATCGATGTAGCCGTGAGCGACGAGCGCTTCGACCACGAACGCGCGCTCTTGCAGCGAAAGTTCGTACACGATTTCCTCGTCGTTTTCTTCCTTCGGCGCGATCGCGAACTCGAAAAGCAATTCCTTCAGTTCCGAGAAATCGTTCACCTGGAAATCGACCTGCCGCTCGCGGGCGCGATTGCGATTCGCTTCCAACTCATTTTGCGTCCGAGCGCGCCTTTCTCCCGCGGTCGTCGAACTTCCGGTGGATTCCGCTGTTTCGGAGCGCTCCGCCGCGGGACCGCTTCTTCCGCCCTGTTGCCGAGTGCCCTGTTGCCGGGTGATCCGTGAAACTCCGGAATCCACCGTTCCAGCGGCTTCCTGAGGCTGACCGCCACTAGCGGCGCCGAGGTTATCGTTAATGCCATTTTCAAGACCGCGTGCGCCTACGTTCGCTTCCGATTCCCGCGCGTCCTCGCCGAGTGCAGTAACGTCATTGTCCGTGTTGCGATCTTCCGCGCTTCGCGCCGTAACTTCGGGCGTGGGTTCCGCCGCGAACGTCGTCGGCGGAGTCGGACTCGTCGGCGCGGCGGGGGCTGCTTGCGCGGGTACAGACGCAGGCGGCTGAGTTACTGCCGGCGGAGTCATCGACGGCGTGCGGGTCGTCGCAGGCGGCGCTGACGGTTGCATTTGAACGCTGCCGCTCTGACCTCCAGGCTGGCCGAGTTCGCTTCTCGCCTCCGTCCGCTCGGCGTTCGGTTCGACGCGAACGGTTTCCTCGGACTGCCGCGCTTCCTGCTGCTGAGTCTGGAGATTGCGCATTGAGTCCGCGATATTGCCGTCACGGACCGTAGAATCGCCACCCGCGCCGCCCGGAACCTGCGCGTTCGGATTCTGCCCGCCGAGAAGTTGCTCGATGATGCTTCTAAGCCCCGGCCCCGGTTCCGCGGGTGGGGGCGCCTGCTGATCTCCGGGCGCGGGATCGTTCTGCACGACTTCGCCCTGAGGGTCTGGCTGTGGGCCTGGCTGCGGATTCTGCCCAAGATAGAAGTCCCGCGCGTCTTGCAGCATTTGCATAAGCTCCTGAAGCGTCTGCGGCGGCGGCGGCGGTCCCTGAAGCGTCGGCCCCTGCGAAGTTGGATCGTGAGGCATTCCAGGCGCGCCATCCGGACTTCCACCACTGATTCGTGGTCGACGGCCGACCTGCGAACCTGACCTTCTTTGCGAATCTTCCGCGGCGGCGGGGTTATCCGAAGCGGCTGGCGCGCCGGGGCCCGCGTCCGAGTTTTCGCGACTTAACGTGACGTCGTCTTCGTCGGAAGTAGCTTCGTCCGCTACGCCGTTTCTCACGGCGTTCGAGTTCGAGGTGATCGGCGCGGGATCATTGCTTCCCCACACGTTCGGCGTGGGCCTCGGCGCTTCGATCGGTGGCGAGCCGCCTTCACCTGAGCCTGACGTAGGCGGCTCATCCTCGATAGTCGGCGCGGCGAGGAGGACGTTTTCCCGTTCAGCAAAACTGTCTTCTACCCCGAACCGCGCGATCTGATTTTGATCCGCCACTCTGATCGAAGTGGAATCTTTCGGTTCCGGGCCGGTTTGAGAGGTCGCAACTTCGCTGGACGAACCTCGATCAAGGATCGCGTCGCTCGCGACGTATACTCCGAGGGTGATTGCGAGTCCGAACACCGCAGCCGCCTGGAGGAACGGGCCGCGGGTTTTTCTTTTCGGCAGGCTTTTGAATGACGCCGCGACCTCACGGGGGTTGCGTTCGATGTTATTCATCACGCCGTCCCGGATTCCCGGAGGAGCCTTCAGCATCGGGAGATCTCTTATCGCCTCGGTCTGGCGCATCAGCGCGAAATATTCTTCCTCCAGTACCGGCACGGCCTTGAGAATTTCGTACAGATCTTCCCTTTCGGCGTAAGTCAGTTCGCCGTCGAGCGCCCCCGACATTAAATGGGATAGTCTGTCGTGTTCCATGGTTTCCTCTTAATCTCAAAAGGAAGAGCGATATAAATCGTCGCAACTGAATTTATCGACACAGTTGTCGAATATTTCAATGCGATTGTCCAAGATATAACTATTTGTTATATCACTACTTTCCTTGCTTACTCTTTTCCCTCTGTCCGACCACTTTTGTTTCCGCCATACACTGCGAAAATCGGGCCGGAACACTCTTATTGACTTTGGTTGGCCGCAATTAGTTCCAATTTTTTTTAACAGTGGCATTGGCATCTTACCGGTGATACATCGGCAGGCGCGCCGATACCGCCGTGTGCATAACTCCCGGCGTTACACATGTAACGATACGTTGCAAATATTCGTTACATGTTCCTCTGATCTGTAAAAGCCCCCAAAACCGGAATTTCCAGTGACTTGTCGTCCTTACTGCCATTTCGAGGTCGTTTTGGCAATGCGAACAAAATCCTGAACTTCATTGGCACGGGGAATGCGTAATAGTCTTTCGTCAAGATTAACCTTTCTAAACATAGGAGACTAAAATGAAGAAACTTCTTAGCATTGCCCTTCTCGTCGTTGCCGCTTCCGCATTTTCCCTCGCGGGATGCAAAAAGGAAGAGGAAAAGCCCGCCGATGGCGAGACCACTCCGGCCGCCGAAACTCCGGCCGAGACCCCGGCTGAGACTCCGGCCGAGACTCCGGCTACTCCCGCCAACAACGGCTAATTATCGGTAAAGCTGATAAAGACGAACCCCGCGATTCGCTGAATCCGCGGGGTTCTCTTTTTTGTAACTGTTCACTGGGTAGTTCGCGTTCGTAGTGGCGCCGTAAGGCGCTTCTTTGATCCACCACACCGCGAAAATATGCTCTCACGAGCACACTACGAACAGATTCCCGCTA
>JANLHZ010000041.1 GCA_024653775.1 Planctomycetota bacterium
GGACATCGACTTCGACCTTCGAGGAAAAGTAATCGCGGCGCTCGAACGAGCGTCGGACGAGGACGAACTCAAACCCCTGCGCGAAGTTTGCCCGCGGGACTCAGACTGCGCGAGTTTTGACGCCTGGACGGAGTTTTATTACAAATAATTCGTAGACGGCACGAATTAAATGTAATGATCGTTCGCGCTCAGCTTTTGATCAGCCCAAATGCGTGCAGCAGCGCGCGATACTCCTGGTTATCCGCGAGCGCCGCGAGGATCGTGTCCGTCTTGATGCGCGAAATCGGTTTGTAGCCCTTCTTCGCGGCTTTCCGGAGGAACTGCATGGCCTTCTCGTGATCGTTCTTCAGCACGTAAAGCCTCGCGAGGTAGAAAAACGGTTCCGGAAGGTCCTTGTCGATCCTCACCGCGTTCTTCAAATAGACCTCCGCTCGTTTGTAGTCCTGCTTTTTAATGTAGAGACTGCCGATGTTTGTCGAAGCGAAGTGATCGCGGTCGCTGCGTTTGAACAGCTCGATGAAGTCGCGGAGCGCGTCGTCCACCCTCCCGAGGAGTTTGTAGCACGACGCGCGAAGCCGGACGTTTTCGCCGGAGCGATTCTTCTCTAGCACCCGCGACAAGTCCTCCGCTGCTTCCTTGTAGCGTTTCTGTTTGTAGTACGCGTTCGCGCGAATTTCGAGAATCCGCGTCGGATCGCCTTCAAGCTTTATAGCGGCGGAATAGTCGTCGATCGCGTCGTCCGGCTCGTTCATTTTCATGAAGCAGTTAGCGCGGTTCAGGAAGAACGCGGGGACCGAACTGTTCAGTTCGATCGCGCGACTGAAGCTGCCAAGCGCCTTCGCGTAGTCGCGTTTCTGGTAGAGCAGGAGTCCCTGATTGTTGTACCCACCCGCGTAGAGCGGATTGATGACGAGAAGCTGGTCGAGCGCATCGAGGGCGCTAGTGACGTTCTGGCTGTCGAGATGGCTTTTCGCCTCCTCCTTGATCTTCCGCGCGGCCTTTGCCTGAAGTTTCTGGAGCGCCTCGTACGCCTCGTCTTCGAATGCGGTTCCCTGATAGGTCTTTATGAACGAGTCGAGCAGCGCAAGCCCGGGGCTATACCTTCGCTGCTCGAACAGCTTCTCCGCCTTCGACGAGAGTTCGCGAATCTTCTCCCGTGCCTCCGTGAGTTCTCCCCGATCTATGAACCTTGTCGCGCTCCTCCGCATCCTTGAAGACGTGAACCTGCTTTTGAACGCGGCCTCGATTCTCTGTCTGTCCGCCGCCGAGAGAACTCCCATGCTTTCGAGGACGCTGCCGAGGCTGATGTCGCTTCCCGTGCGCAGTCTGTGGTCCCTCTGGGACGCGAGCGCCTTTCCGATGGTCTTCGCGTCCGTCACTTCGAGGAACGCCTCGATCCCGCCGCGGACGACTTTCCTGCGTTCCTCGTCGTATGACGCGAATACGTTCTCCTGACGCGCGATGTCCGCGAGCAAATCCGCAACGCTCCCGTAGCGGTCCTTCGGCTCCTTCGCGAGCATCTTCAGGATCATCGCGCTCACGGACTTCGGAAGGTCCGGAACGAACGCTTCCGGCGGCTTGGGCGGCTCGCTCTGATGCCTTATGATGACTAGCAGCGCGTTCTCGTCCATGAACGGCAGCCGGCCTGTGACCATCTGGTACAGGGTCACGCCGAGGCTGTAGACGTCGCTGCGCGCGTCGACCGTCCGTCCAAGGCTCTGTTCCGGAGGCATGTACGCGGGACTCCCGACGATTGCGCCTGCCTGGGTCAGGCTGGACGAGCTTTGTTTCGCGCCGCCCTTGGCGAGTCCGAAGTCGCTCAGTTTCACCACGCCCGAACTCGTGAAGAGAATGTTATCCGGCTTGATGTCGCGATGGACGATCCCCGCCTCGTGCGAGACCTGAAGTCCCGCGCAGACTTCCTTCAGCACAGTCATAGCGAACCGCAGCGGAAGCGGCCTGAAACCGTTCTTTTCGAGAACGTCCCCGATGCTTCCGCCGTCGATGTAGTGCATGCACATGTAGTGGTAGCCGCGCTCCTCGCCCACGTTCGTGATGGTGACGACGTTCTGATGCTCGAGTGACGCCGCGAGACGCGCCTCCCGCATGAACCTCTCGATGTAGTCCGGCTCCGTGAACTCCGGATTCAGCACCTTGATCGCGTAGTGGCGGTCAAGCCCAGGATGGTACGCCTTGAATACTGCGCCCATTCCGCCCGAGCCGAGAATGTCCACGATCTGACACCCGGCAAGCTCCGTTCCGATGAGCTTCGAGTAGTTCTGCATCTCGCCGGTCTGGCCCTGGGACTTCGACCTTCGCTGCTCTTCTTCCTCCTGAAACTCGATGGTCTTCTGCTGGATGTCCGCCGCGGTGAAAACGTGCCGGCACTCGGGGCACTCGAATTCGCCGGACTCCGGTCCGATCGCGCGTTCGAAGGCCGCGCCGCAGTTTACGCAACTAAGCCCGATGACCTCGTGCTCCTCGAATACGGTTTCGAGGCTCCCCGTCGACGGAGCCTCCGCGCGAACTATCGATTCGAGGCTCCTGCGATCGATCATTCCGGACTCGATGAGGAACTCGGTGAAGAGCTTTCGCGAGCCTGCTTCTCTTTGTTCGCGATACCGCTTTGCGAGTTTCGTCAGCTCCGCCTGTGGAACAAGTCCGTGCTTCAATAAAAGATGCTGCAATCGGCGGTCGTCCAACGCGAAGGCTCCGGGAACGTCTGACAGAAGATCGAGTATCAAAAGGTATCATCCGCCCAGGAAATTGTCTAAGGAATTTGAACCGCCTGATATGTTCCGACGCGGAAGAAAGTCTCTCCGGCCTGCGCGGAGCCGAATCTTGTTGCGTTTGAACCGCGATCCTTCTATCGTTGTCGCGCTACAAACAGATCGCGCGTGGGAAGCGAAAAGGGGCGCTAGATGAACGAATTACGGGCCGTCGATTTCAATCTGGCGCAGAGTATCGAAAGCGGCCAGTGGTTCCGGTACGAGAAGACCGAGGAAGGCGAGTATTTCGTCACAGTCGCGGACAAGGTTATCCGGTGTTCGCAGAAGGACGACGTCCTTCGCTACGACGGCGCCGACGAAGCGTTCGTCGTAAACTTCTTCGCGCTGGACGAGGACTACAACCGCATCGTCAAGATGCTTTCCATCGACAAGAAACTGAAGAACGCGGTCACTCTGTACCGCGGGCTTCGAATCCTGAGACAGCCGAGGTTCGAGTGCCTGCTGAACTTCATCTGCTCGAGCAACTCGAACATCAAACGCATCAAGATGACCCTCGACACGCTTGCGGCGAATTACGGCAGATCGAAGAAGGCGTACGGCCGCACGTTCAATCTGTTCCCGACGCCGAAGGAGCTTGCGAAATCGACCGCGGACGAAATCGCTTCGCTCGGCGCTGGATATAGGTCTCCGTGGATTCCCGCCGCGGCGCAGAAGTACGACGAAGCCGAATACGCGAAGATGACGAGTCGCGGTTACAAAGCCGCGCGCGAATACCTCCTCACTTTTGACGGCGTAGGTCCGAAGGTCGCGGACTGCGTCGCGCTGTTCAGCCTCGGCTACCCGGAATCGTTTCCGGTGGACGTGTGGGTGCTCAGAACGATGCGCGAAACCTTCCCTGAGGAGGAGTTCAAAAACGAGAAGGTCATCACCGCCTTCGCGTGGGAGCGCTGGGGCGATCTCGCGGGCTACGCGCAGCAGTTCCTTTTCCATGAACGCCGGTTGCGCGACAAGGTTGCGAAGTCCAGCGGCGTTTAGGACGCACGTCCTAACTATCGAACTCTCCCGGCGGCTCCGACTCGAAAGCGAACTCCTTTTTCAGCGCGGTATCGAACCAGCGCAGCTTCCACGCGTGGAGCATCAGACGGATCGAGTCGTCGTCATCCCCTGCGATGGGATGGCCGATGATTTTCAGGTGCTCGCGAATCTGTCGCCAGCGACCCGTCATCGGCGTGACCTTCAGAAGCGCGTTCGTCCCGTCGCCCGCGATGACCTCGTACAGCGTTCTCGCGGGCTTCGCGTTCGGTCCCGAGGTCACGACGACGTTCCGCGAACCTCTCACCTCCTCGCCAAGCGGGACGTCGATCTCTCCGACGCGCTTTTGCGGAACGCCGTGAACGAGCGCGAGGTAGGTCCGTTCGATCCTACCCGACGCGAACATTTCCCTGAACCTTTCGTGAGTCTCCGGATTCCTCGCGTACACCATCAGCCCCGAAGTGTCCTTGTCGAGGCGGTGGACCATCCCGTAATCGAAATTCGGCCCGAGCCGTTCGACCTCCGCTCCATACCGGCTCGCGATACCGTTCAGCAGAGTATCGAGCGCGTGGCCTCTCCCCGGCGCGCTCACGACGCCTGCGGGCTTATAGATCGCGAGGAAGTCCGCGTGCTCGAAAATCACATCGAATGGAACGTCCGGATTCGGGCGGATCAGCGTCACGTCCTCCGGAATCCGGACGACGTAAGTCTCGCCTTCGCTAACGATTTCGTGTTTCGCTACCTCCCGGCCAGACGCGCTTACGCACCCGTCCTTCAGCAGACGGAGGACGAGTCCGAGCGGTAATTCCTGATGCCGCGCGGTTATCGCGTGCTCGATTTTGAGGTTTTTGTCCTTCCTCGAAGCTGTAAATCTTAGCTCGCGGCGATCCATTTTTTATTTGGAATTTACAGTTCTGAACACAAGATATGAATACAAGATAATGGTAAGGCAGTTGCCTCTGCGGGCTAACGCCCGCGGGGCCTACGATATGAACTTGTCGTCACCAAATCCACTGCGAGAACCAAATGCGGAACTTCCTGATAGCTGCGATCTTTCTTTCGATACTCGCCTCCTGCGGTCCCGAAGTGACCGAGACTGTGAACGCCATCGACGAAGGTCTCGAGCTCGATCCGTCCAGCCGGGCCGATCCGGAGTTCGACCTTGAAAAATCGCTCGACGTTTCATCTCAGAGGGATTTCGTGCGCAGCCGGCTCATGCTCGTCTACCGAGGCGTGGAAAATCCCCTCGGCGAAACAACCCGCTCCTGGCAATACTTCCAGGAGGGCGACGACGTCGTTTTCATCTTCCACGAATGGTTCGAGAACCTGGAGATAGTTTACTACCGCGCGGAACTTCCAATCAGCCTGTATCGCGCGGTAACGAAGCTCGTCGCAGAGGGGACATTTGCGCTCCCGGAAACCCACGGACGAGACGTCCGTGCCACTAGCACAGATGGTTTCGAGGAGTTCGACGCCACAGACTTCGAGCCGTCGGAGGCGCGCAGGGGCTACACGTTCGCTATCGAGGTCCAGAAAGAGGCGAACGAGTCCGGAGTCGTCCGGTTCGAAGCGTCTGGATTTCGGTTCGCGGAAGGCGAGCAAGAGTTGGCGGAAAAGTTCCACGAATTCCGAAGCGCCTTCGTCTCCGCGGCGTCGGACTATCCGCCGATATTCGACGCGCCGCTCGATCTGAAGATCGAGCTGAAAATGAAAAAGCATTCCGATGAGACGACGGTGCCGATTTCGAACGTCCTCGTGACGCTTCGGGATCAGGACGGGAACTTCCTGCACAGCTACGTCGACATAGGCGCGATCGACGAGGACGCGGACGATCCGGAGATTCCGGAGAACGTCCACTCGAAGCTCAGCCGGAGGCAGGTGCTCGCGTTTACCTGGGAAATCGGCTCTCAGGGACTTTTCCGGGCGGAGCGGCTCACGGAACTCACCCCGGAAAATCAGTCGCGTGCCGTGGACGTTTCGATAATCTATACTGTGATCGGGAAGTACGAACTCGAGCGTTACACCCGGACGATCGAGGTTATCGGTTACGAACTCCCGGAAGCGAATGCGGACGAGGCGCGGACGATCGTGAATTCAGAGTCCACTCCGCCGTGGGAGAAGATATTGCTGAACCTGCTTTACTTGAAAAACACTTTCAAGGACTGAAATGGAACCGAGCGAAATCGACGAACTAGTGAATCTCTCCGACGTCCCGGAAGTTCAGAAAAGAGAGGACTTTGTAATGACTGCGTCGCGGAGATAACCTCTTGCTGCTAACGCAGCGTGGATTTGAAAAACACTTTCAAGGGCTGAAATGGAACCAGGCGAAATTGACGAACTAGTGAATCTTTCCGACATCCCGGAAATCCAGAAAAGATGGGACGTCGAAATAGGGCAGGAAGTTCATTACAAAGGCGAATTCCATCTGATCGTAAACGAGACCTTCTGGAACAAGTGCAAGGCGGGGGACGAAAAGTGCGTCTGGGTGCCTCGGGAGCAGGAACTGATCGAGATCGCCCGCGAGCTTGGCGGCTTTTCGAACTGGGGACACGCGTTCATCGGCTTCAGCGATTTTCTTGTAAAGAGGATCGAGCTGACTTCCGTCGCTTCAAGACAATCGGAGATGGGCGAAGGCGATACATCGATATTCCTCGCTCCAGTGGCGCTGCACGACAAAAGCCTCCGGCACGCTATTCTTAACTACATCCACTTTTTGATTCGTGGCTTTCCATCGTGAACTTAGTTTCCATCATGAACTTAGTTTGGAGAAAACAATGAAATCGGTATTTACGCTTATTTTTCTTACCTCTGTTTTTACAGCCTATGCCGAAGCAGAACTCAGAATCTCTCCGGAGATATTCGTTTCGGATTTCGGCGAAGCATCGAGGACGTGCGGAGCGCCGCACGCCTCGTCCGATGGTCGCGGAAATATAGTTGTGGCGTTCGGCGCAGGTCCACGGAATCAGACAAGACTGTTCGTTTCCGAAAACATCGACGGAGAGGAGAGCTTTTCCGCGCCCTCGCTCGCCTTCACGCAGCCGATTATCGCGATGGGCGTCCGCGGACCGAAGGTAGCGATCCTTTCGAACGGGGGTCTTGTCGTTTCCGTCTTCATGAAAACGGAAGAAGACGATAAATACCATCTGGTATGTCTGAGGCGCGAGAAAGGTTCAAGCGAATGGACTCGCGTCAGAATCACCGACTCTGGCGCAAGAGAGGACGAAGGGATGCACGACATGGCTGTCGCGGACGACGGCAAGGTGTTCGTGGTTTGGCAGGAAGGACGCAACTCTGGCATGCAGCCGTATCTGTCGATCAGCGAAGACGGCGGAGCGACCTTCGGCGAAAACAGGCCCGTATACGCTTCGCCTTCGGGCTCGACTTGCGAATGCTGCACGCCGGTGATTTCAGTTAGTCCCGACGGAACAAGGGTCGCGGTTCAGTTTCGAAATCGCATCCAGCGGGGAAACGAGTTCATTCGCGACATCTTCGTCGCGCGATCGACCGATGGAGGCGAAACGTTCGTCGCGGGTTCCGCGGGTATCCAGAACTGGGTCTCGCCGATTTGTCCAATGGACTCCGGCATGACTTCGTTTTCCTCGGACGGCCTCGTCTCGGTGTATCGCAGCAACTTCAGCGGAAGGGAAAGGCTGTACTTTTCGTCCCTCGGCGCGGAAGGATTTGGCGATCCAGTGGAGCTGGCTCTGAGCGGAAATCAGGGCGCGTTCCAGCCGCGGTTAGCGAAACTCTCGGACGATAGATACTTAGCGGTATGGCAGCGCGGTAGTCAGGTGCGAGGTCAGCCATCCAGAGTCGAATATGGGGTAATCGACCCGAGGGGGAAACTCTTTACATATCCGTCCGGAGACGTTGAAACCGAGTCTCAGGGGTTCACGCAGATCGTGTCGACCGGAGAGAATCGCGCCATAGTCGTTTATGAAGGCAAACGGGCTAGATCGGAACCGCAGATCGTGGCGAGAACCATTCGGTTAATGCCATGATCGATTTGGTCCGTCGCTAATTATGGAGTGGAAATGCTGGTACTTGGAATCGATCCCGGAACCGTGGTCTGCGGCTGGGGTGTCGTTTCCGAGAACGGAAACCGACTCGCCCACGTGGCGTCGGGCGCGATCAAGACGAAATCTGCCACGCCTATGAACGAACGGCTGATGGCCATCTACGACGCGCTCGAGGAAGTCGCAAGGAAGCATAAACCGAAGGCGGTCAGTGTCGAGGAGGTGTTCGTCGGGAAGAACGTCAAGAGCGCCCTCGCGATCGGTCAGGCGAGAGGGATCATTCTGCTGCTTTCCGCGAAGGTCGGTCTTCCGATATTCGAATACAGCGCGAGGAAAGTCAAACAAAGCGTTGTCGGCAATGGAAACGCTTCTAAGGAACAGGTGCAGTTCATGGTCCGGAACATTCTTAGGATGCCGGAGAAGAAGGAGGCGCTCGACGTTTCGGACGCGCTGGCGATAGCGATATGCCATTTACAGAGGTCGCGGTTCGCGTGACGTCGAATCTTACATTTATTTCGTGCCGTCTACGAATTATTCGTACTATCGTGAAAGCGAGGTCACGATGCTCTTCGCTTGCTTGATTTCCTTTTCCACCGACGCCTGCAGCAGGTCTTCGATGGACATCTGCTGGATTCCGAGTTCGTCGAAGATGCCGTAGTCGACGTGGAAATTCTCTTCCGCGAGGCTTCCCTGCCCGCCGAAGCCGAGTTTGTTCGAGTAGAACGCGGCGATGAATAGATTTAGCTGCATCCTGTGATATGAACTTGCGCGGTCGGGTTCGAAGTAATTCGCGAGGCATTCCCGGTAGTTCTCTGGGAACGACCATTTCTCGCAGATGAAGCGATTCACCTCGCCGTGGTTCATCCCGAAGAAGCTCGTTTCGAGGTCATGCTGCGTCATTCTCGCGGAGCGCGCCCTTACGAGCATTTCCGTGTACTCCTTCGGAAACAGCCCAAGCAGCGCGGCTTTTCCCATCGAGTGCATCAGTCCGATCAGATACGCGGAATAGCTCTCGTCCTTTTCCCAGCCGAGAAGGTTCGCGATCTTTTTTGCGATTAGACCGACCGCGAGGGAGTTCGCCCAGAACTTCTGCGGATCGAACTCGCGCTGCTTGCGGAGGCTCGCGAATGCTTTCGCGGCGCTGAGCGACAGACAGAGGTTCCGGACGTTGTTCAGTCCGAGCAGCACGACCGCCTGGGAGAGATTCGTTATCGAGTGCGAAAGGCCGTAAAAGGACGAGTTGACGAGTTTCAGGACTTCCGCAGCGAGGGAGGGGTCGGACTCGATCAGTTTCACGACGTGACTTGTAGGCGTCGCGGGCGAAATTTTTCCAAGTTCCTGAAGCGTCGACGGAATCCTTTTGAGGGTTCCAAGCGCCGCGAGCGTTTCTTCCTTTGTTGGCACCTTAAGTCCTCTCGGGGCGGCCCCATTTCGTTCGTATCAGCGAATCACCAGCGTCTGTTGAGGATACCTTGGCTTCCGCGGGAGTATCAACACGTTTTCCGATTTAGCAACTATCCGGAGCAGCGGCTTACGTTGCATCCGAGCCTTCGGACGAGATGTCCCAAGGCTTCTGCCCGGCGGCACGGGCATCTCGCCTCATCATACTACGCATCTTCGCCAGCGTTTATGACGCGCTCGCGCGGACGGCGCTGCCGGATACAAGAAAGGCGATTTATCTGTCTTCCAACCTGCCC
>JANLHZ010000042.1 GCA_024653775.1 Planctomycetota bacterium
GGGCAGGTTGGAAGACAGATAAATCGCCTTTCTTGTATCCGGCAGCGCCGTCCGCGCGAGCGCGTCATAAACGCTGGCGAAGATGCGTAGTATGATGAGACGGGAGGCCTGCACTCCCAAAGCCCACGATAGTTACTTGTATCTTATGCTGTCGTGAGAGTTTCTGTCAGTCCGTGGAAACACGGAGTCGGCGGGATGGTCCAAGACTTTGGTGCGCCATCGATCTTCAATTCGAACGGCCAGCTTATTTTTTTGATTCTATCGCACCAAGAATCTTGATCGCGGCGTGGGAATGCAGAACTGCCGGGCTGACACGGAATTTCGGAACGCCTTTGATCTTCAGGTCGAGCGGCGTTTCAGCGGTCGTGTGCAGCGGGATAACGTCGCCCACCTTGAGTTGTTCCAGAACGCCGACGTTTAGCATCACCTCACCGAGGCTGACTACTGCCTCGAGCTGGACATCCGGAATCGTCTCGAGGAGCGTATCGTTCGGCTCGACGGATTTCTTCTTTTCCTCCAGCGGCGGCGCGGAAATTCCCGGCGCTAGCGGCACTGGACTCGGTCCAAAGCGCTGAACGACCCTCGGCAGCACTTTTTTAAACATCTTGTAGGGTAGACAGAGCTGCATTGTGCCCTGAGCCTCGCCCATTTCCAGAACGAAGCTGAGCAGGACCACAGGTTCGTATTCCGGAATCACGCAGACGAGGTGCTCCATCGATTCAACGCCGACGAGAGCGAATTTCAGTGGCGCGACGCGCTTCCAGGTGCGATCGAGAACGTTTATAATGCGCTCGGAGATCGAGCCGACCAGACGCCATTCGATGCTTGTTAGTTCGCGCTCCGGAACCGACGTATCGACGTTCTTTCCGCCGCCTAGGAGTTTATCGATGACTGGAAACACGATCGCAGGGTGGAGTTCGACGATGAGCTGACCTTCGAGCGGCGACGCGGTCATCATATTGAGGCAGCTATACGGGCTTTGGAACGCGGTTTTGAGAGTTTGATACGTAAGCACGTCCGCCTGCTGGAACTGCACGTTGAACTCATCCTGCAGGAACGCGCTCATTTCCGACTTGAAGTCCCGCGCGAAGAATTCACTGAGCGTGTGCAGCGCCTCCGACTCGGCCTTGGTCAGAATTTCCGGCTGAGTGAAATCGTAAAGCTCGTGCTCTGTTGCGACAGGCGCCGAACCGATGGAAGTTTCTTCGTGGTCGTCGAAAAAACTTCCCTGTTCGACGGCTGCCAATAGTGCATCTACTTCTTCCTGGTCGAGTACGTCCGCCATTCCTGAATCTCCGCTATGAGTCCGAATTCGCCCGTTTCAGGGCAAATCTACCCCGGCAAACCGTTCGAATCAAGCATGTTTCACCGGGACAGTCACTTCATGCCACGCAATACGCGTTCCAAATGAAACCGCTATTGCGCGATTTTCTGGACGGCTTCCCCCGCGGCTGCGCGTACCGACGGACTCCGCTCGAACGTCGTGGACATTTTTTGAAGCGCATCAAGCGCGGTAAGCGCGTCACGTCCAAGCTCGCCAAGCGCTTTCGCAACGTCCTCGCGCACCTGCCAGTTCGAATCCGAAAGAATCGGCTCCAGGTCTTCCGCAAAGCCAACGCGGTCGTTCGAAATCTCGTAGAGCGCCTTCGCGGCAGCGAATTTCACGTAGCCATCGGAATCGCTCGCGAGAGTGTTTTCGATCTGAACAGAT
>JANLHZ010000030.1 GCA_024653775.1 Planctomycetota bacterium
GTCGAAGCGGCTGTGAGTGTGGACGTCCCGTCCACGCAAAGCGAAACCCCGGCGGAACTTCCGGAGGTCGATCTTCCTGTCGTCGAAACGCCCGCTCCAGAGGCTCCGGCGGAACTTCCGGAAGTCGATCTTCCCGCAGGCGACGCGAACGTTTCGCGGGTGACGGAAACGGAAAACATCCCCGCGCCAGTTGTCGAAGCGGCTGTGAGTGTGGACGTCCCGTCCACGCAAAGCGAAACCCCGGCGGAACTTCCGGAGGTCGATCTTCCTGTCGTCGAAACCCCCGCGGCTGTCGCTGAATCCCCTGTTGTTGAGACTCCCGCGGCGTCGGAAACTCCAATCGTGCGGCCGCCGCCGGTGGTGCGTACGAGGACGCGCGCCGCGCCGGAGGAAACTCTTGACGTTTTCATCGAGCGACTTCGTGGAATGGTAAGCGAAGGCGAGTCGTATTACAGATTCGAAGCGTTCGAAATCGCGCGCACGTATTTTTCGGACGCGGTTTCGGAAATCGAATCCAAGTCCGAGCTGTATGACGATGAAGCAGACTTCCGCAAGCTCGAAAAAATCAGGACCGACGCGGAGTTCTATCTCGCCCGGATGCGGCACAGGGACAGGCGAAACTAAGGAGTCTGAAATTAATAAGTTATACATCTCGTATCTCACCTTCACGTCAGGTTCGCTCCGCGCTCGGTCGCAAAATCCTCACCGGAACTATGGCTACGCTTCCGGTTTTGCTTCCTCGCGCGAATCGAACCTGACGTAAATCTGAGCGCGATTTTGTACAACTTATTAATTTCAGACTCCTAAGACGAGGACAAGATGCAAAAATCGAACGGAACAATCCGGGAGTTCATCGAGACGAACTTCAGACACTTCAACGCCGCGGTGGTTGTGGACGCAGCGAAGGGATGGATCGACCTCCTCGAAAGCGGGGGGAAGATGTTCGTGACGCTGGCTGGAGCGATGAGTACGGGAGAGCTTGGGATCACCCTCGCGGAGATGATCCGGAAGGACAAGGTCCACGGAATCTGCTGCACGGGCGCGAATCTAGAGGAGGACATATTCAACCTCGTCGCCCACGAGCACTATCTGCGCGTCCCGCATTACCGCGATCTTTCGAAGCAGGACGAGCTAGCGATCGCGGACAAGGGACTCGCGCGCGTCACCGACACCTGCATCCCGGAAGAGCAGGCGATGGACGTGCTCCGCAAACACATCGGCGAGGTCTGGAAACGCGCCCAGGAGAAAGGCGAGCGGTATTTCCCGTTCGAGTACGTTTACCAGATTCTCGAAAGCGGCGTGCTCGAAAAGAGCTATCAGATCGATCCGCGGAATTCATGGGTTCTCGCGGCGAGGGAAAAGAACCTGAAGATTTTCACGCCGGGATGGGAGGACTCGACCATCGGCAACTGGCTCGTCGCGCAGCACAAGAAGGGCATGATTCGCGACGTCAATCTTGTTAGAAGCGGACTCGAGCAGATGGCCGCTCTTGTGGACTGGTATCGGGAAACGAGCGCGAAGAATCCGATCGGCTTTTTCCAGATCGGGGGAGGAATCGCAGGCGACTTCCCGATCTGCGTCGTGCCGCTTATTCGAATCGATCTCGAAGACGCGGTGCCGCACTGGAAATACTTCTGTCAGATAAGCGATTCGACGACCAGCTACGGCGGCTACTCCGGCGCGGTCCCGAACGAGAAGATCACGTGGGACAAGGTCAGCGCGGACACGCCCACTTTCGTCATCGAGTCCGACGCGACAATCGTCGCTCCGCTGATTTTCGCGTACGTGCTAGGTTATTAGCGCATTACACTTTATTCGTGCCGTCTACGAATTTAATGTAATATTTCCTGCGTGCGTTCGGTGAACCATGGACCACGTGGCACGGACGTCCCGTCCGTGATGAAAACCACGGGCAGGATGCCCGTGCCACGTCTGAGCGTGCCATGTCGATTAAAACCTATCCCGAATAATCCAATCCCGGATCAACCGAGAAAGGATCGAGGGCGCCCTCGGTGGACCCGAAGTCATCGCGTCGCCGGAGAAACTCGACGGCAAC
>JANLHZ010000047.1 GCA_024653775.1 Planctomycetota bacterium
CCAGCGGAGTTCAACCATATCCACCATCAAAATCAGTTATATGAAATTTTTAATAAAATTCTATAAGATGGCATAGCGGCTGAATTTCGACAATCGAGGTGTCAGCATCATCGTCGATTCAATTCTTCGCGGCTTTGCGAGAAACGATACAGAACCCGCCGTTATTAGTGTTTTGCGCAAGGACGCAAAGCCGCGAAGAATTCAACGCTGACAGTGAACGGAGAGCGACATTTACTTTTTGTCCGCATAAATCCGCGTGCGCACCCGCGGGAATCGCCGATCAAATTTTTCGTGGTTGTAAGCGGCTTTTTTTCGGATAAAATTGCGCGGAACTAGATTCATCGCTGGAAGTGCTCTTGACATTGGATACATAAATCCTAGAATCCAGCGTCATAAATCACTTTTCGTGACCCCCCTAGCTTCGAATTCAATCCATCCGCCAATAATGTAGCAGGCTCGAGAGGGAATTTTCATGCCGGATAAAACTGCCGTTAACAACGATCAGGTGAAGAAGGACGAGCTGTTCGGCCGAATCGCGAAGGAACGCGGCCTCGTGACCCAGGACCAGATTTCGGAGTGCCTGAAGGTCCAGCAGATGAACATGAAGGGCGGAAAGTACTTTCGTCTCGGCATCATCATGGTCAAGAAGGGGTATCTGAACCTCGATCAGGCGAAGGACATCCTCCGGGACCAGGAAACCGCGGTGATGGAGGACCCTTCGACCGGCGCGAGGTTCAACGTAACGAACTTCGACGAGAAGAAGGAATACATCCATCCGGAAACCGGCGAAGCGCTCCAGCCCGCATCCCCCGGCGCCCTCGGCGTGGACGGAAGCCTCGACGGCAATAGGGATTTCGAGGAGCGCGAGGAGGAATCCGCGGAAGACGAGGAAGAGGTCGAGGTGGAAGACGACGATGAGGAGGATGAAAACCTCGCTCCCGTGGTTTCGGACGAAGACGAAGAGGATGGATCGACCATCGAAGGCGAAGGCGAAGCTCTGAGCGAGGCCCACGCGAACGTGGATGACGACGAGGACCTCGAAATCGCGGACGACGACGACGAGGACGGGGACGACGAACCCGCGCCGCTCGTGATCGCGGAGAAGGACGACGAGGAGGGGATTCACGAACCCGGAGTCGAGGAAGTCAGCTCCATCCACGAGGACGAAGAGGATCTCGAAGTCGAAGACGACGAAGAAGAAGTCGTGGTTTCGGACGAAGATGAGGTCGTCGTTTCAGACGAAGAGGACGAAGAGGAGGAAGACGAAGAGGAAGTCGAAATCGCGAGCGACGAAGACGAAGAAGAAGAGGAAGAGGAAGACGAGGAGGAGGATCGGGACGATGCCGACGAGGTAGTCGCGACCGCCCTCCTGGAAGATGAAGTCGCTTTCGACAACGTCATTGACGACGAGGCTGGTGAACCGGAGGTCGAAGATGATATTGTATTAGGCGAGCCGGGGGAAGCGACGGAAGCGGTTCTCGTGGCGGACGACGAATACGGCGGTCCGGTGATCGAGGCGCTGACGCCCAGGTCGAGCGCGCTCGACGACGTGGTCGAGGAACCCACGAAGGACGACGTCACGTGGGAAGAGGACGAAGCCGCGAGGACGAAGCTTGACGTCAAGGACTTCATCGGCAAGGAGGTTGGCGGCTGTCTGCTCGAGATCGACAACGGCACCGTCGGCGGAGCGCTCAGCTTCCTCGGCACGCACAGACTTCTCGAAAAGCCCGTGCAGATCGACGTTGCGAGTCTCAGCGCGGATGCGAGGGATCGTGCTCACGAAGCGCTCAGGAACCTTCTGAGGCAGCAGCGGGAACTCCGCACCAAAGGCGAAGCGACGCACCTCCAGCGCATAATCGACTTCGGTTCGGACCGCGAAGTGTTCTTCGTCATCCGCGATCGCGTTTCGAGAGAGAATCTCGATGAGCATGTGAAAGGCGGCAAACGTTTCGACTCGGACGACGCGTTGAAGGCCACGGAAAACCTCGCGTACGGATTCATTCGCGCGAAGCAGCTCGGGTTCAAAGTAAGCAAGGTGAGCTGCGCGGACGGACGGGTCGATAACGAGCAGAGCGTCGTATTCTCCGGAGTCGACTACACAAGCACGAACTCTCACGATGAAGTCGATCAGGAACAGATCATCAAGCAGCTAGGTCGAACCGGCGCGAAGCTCGTCATGGGCGAAGTGATTCTGCCGGAGTCGGAAGAAACGTTCATCGAGATGATGCGCAAGCAGGGCGCCTCGCTTCGGGTTGCGGATCTGTTCGCGCAGATGACGTACGAAGACCCGGAATATCCGCTCGACACCTTCGAAGACCTCTTCGAGGCGTTCCGCGAAACCGACGGCCTCGTAATCGAAGAACACAGGGACGATGGCGAAGGCGAAACCGGCGCCGCGCCGAAAGTCGCGTCCGCGCCCGTGGTTCCAAACGAGGACAGCGAAGCGCTCGAACGCGAAAGGCTCGAAACCGAGGAGGTCGCGGACGGCAGCGACTGGCAACCGGACGACGAGGCGCGCGCGGCTTCCGCGAAGGCGAGCGACGCCGCGATGGCCTCGGTCGGCGCTCATTCGGCGGATTCGCTGTGGAAATCGCCGTCCGAATACGTCGGACTCTTCAAGAACGACCACGACGGCGCCAAGCAGTCGAGAACTTTCGCGGTGGTCGTGTTCGTCGTGATCGCGGTTCTGATCATCGTACTTCTCGTCATTGCGCAAAACCGCGGCGACGAAAGCAAAGAGAACTCAAGCTCCGAGCCGGGCACCCTCCCGACGCCGCAGCAGCCGGGACCATCCGGAAATACGAACCCTCCTTCGGAACTGATAGGCTCCGAGCAGGTGCTCTCAGGCACCGCGAATCCAGCGATCGCCGGGAACGAGGGCACTCTTGACGACGTTGACGTCGCGAGACAAAACTTCGAGTTCTCCCGCGACATGGGCGACGTGCGCGGCATGTTCGACGCGCTCTCGACGCTGCTTCCTGAGAACGACCCGCGAGTCCGCGAAATGCGGGATTCCTTCGGCGCGTCGCTTACGAGAGAGCCGACGAGTGTGGCGACGAGCGAAGAACTCCGCAATCTTCTGGCGGAATACGATCGCTACTGCGACAGCGGCGAAACCCAGCTCGAGTTCGATCTGGCAATCGAGACGCTGAAGGAACTGAACGACAAATATCCGCAGCATCCAGAGGTGATTGAACGCAACCGCATCTTCGTGGAAACGGTTTACGACATCCAAAGAAATCAGGGCGGCAACTGACGAAAGCTTAATCAGACGTTTTATTCGTACCGTCTACGAATTTTTCGTACTATTATGCGCGGGGTTAATAGTCATACATTCACTTCGTAGACTGGCCGAAGTGAATGTGCTATTTTTCGTATGCATTC
>JANLHZ010000064.1 GCA_024653775.1 Planctomycetota bacterium
AAACGTCTCGTTTGACGGCTCCGAATTATCGATGTCGCTTGCTTGAGATAGTTTCTAACCACTATCCACTAACCACTATCCACTAACCACTAACCACTCACCACTATCCTCTTATTTTGTACCGCAGTTTTTCGAGCAGTAATCTGAAGCCGCCGGTGCGGAAGAAGAACCATCCTTTTTTTATCGCGTAGCAAAGAAATCGCCAGCGGAACCAGAGCGCGGACCGTCGCGACGGCGTTTTGTCGTAGCGCGCCAGGTATTCCACTATCGGCTTTGCAACCTCGCTCCAGCGCCAGCGGTCGCGGATGCGCGCGATGTTCGCCACGATCTCGCGCCGCCGGTCATCGGACGAAAGCACCGCGAGAATCTTCCGCGCGACGTCCTCCGGATTTCCGCACTCGCACACCTCGCCTATGTTCTCGCTTGCCACGATCTCCGCGAATTCGTCGCCCGCGCTAGTCACTATCGGAACGCCGGCGTAAAGATAATCGACGTTCCGAGTCCTGTAGCTGTAGCGCGTCTCGAGTCCCGCGAAGTGCAGCGTCAGTCCGGCTTTCGCGAGCGCGAGATACTTCAGCCGCTCTGAGTAGGGGGTCCAGCCTTCGAGAAAGAAAACGTTCGAGTTCCGCAGCCCGAGTTCATCCGCCGCCCGGAACGCGCGCGCGAGTCCCTCCATCTCCGGAACTCCGGGATGCGGGTGCTTCGTCCCGAGGAACACGAGCTTCGCCCGCGGCCTTTCCGCGAGCACTTTCGGCATCGCGCGGACCGCGCCTTCGCCGTCGAGCCAGTTGTAGATTCCGCCCGCCCAGAGGATGAGTTCGTCGTCCTCTGCGAGCATTTCCGGTCGCGGCAGATCGCGCGGAAATTCGTCCTCGGGAACGCCATACGGCACGACGTCAATGAGCCACTCGTACTCAGGATCCTCGCGATAAAGCCGCGCGTCCATCCTGCCTTCCGCGAGCAGGTGGCCGAGGTACAGGTCGCGCTGACGCTCGGACGCGCAGACGAAAAAGTCGCCGCGCTTCATCAGCATCGAAAGCTGGTACAGCACGTTCAGCGGCGTCGTGGGCGTTTTCTCCGCCGGAGTCTCTGCGACCCCGTGCGCAAGCTCCTCGATGTGCACGGGGTCGTAGAGATCGAAAATGTGGCGGCCGTGGAAGGTCAGCAGTCTGTACATATCGACGCCGAGGCCCTGCGAAAGGCAGACGTCCGCCCACGCGAACGCTTCTTTCAAACTGCGCCTCGTCCAGGTGACGATCTGCACGCCGGGGATTTCGACGTCGCATTCGTTCGGCGTGAGCAGCCGGACTTTAGCGACGCCCGCAAGGCTCCGCGCGAGGTGATAGCACCGAATCCCCGGCCCCGCCATACTGGCGCCGACGACGTCGTTCGAAATGATTAGAAGGTTTACCTGCGGCACGGATAGCGAATTTGAATCGTGAATAATTACAGGCAGTGTATCACACGGGGGGCGAACTGTGTAATCCTGTTGTGTCAATTTAGGAGGTAAATAAATGTTCAGACTCGTCAACTGCTACGTTCTCGGCGCGCTGTTCGTTCTCGCCGGCGCGAACCATTTCTACAATCCGGACTTCTACCTTCCGATGATGCCGCCTTACCTCCCGCTGCATCTCGAACTCGTTTACATAAGCGGCGTGTTCGAAATCCTCGGCGGGATCGGACTTATGGTTCCGAAAACTCGAACCTTTGCGATGTGGGGACTTCTCGCGCTGCTCGTGGCGGTCTTCCCCGCGAACGTTCAGATGTATATCGACGCGGACAAGTGGTCGGATAAGCTCAGCGAGACGGGATTGATTATCAGGTTGCTTTTCCAGCCCGTCGTAATGCTGTGGGTCTACTGGGCGGCGAGACCAATTAAGAGTTAAGGTAACTGTTCACGGGGTGTTTCGCGGTCTATAGCCGAATTCAGTTCGTAGTGTGCTCGTCAGAGCATATGTTTGCCATGTGCTGGATCGAAGAAACGCCTTACGGCGCCACTACGAACGCGAATTACCCCGTGAACAGTTACGAGTTAAGACTTACCAGTGTCTCGCCGCGCTCTTGCGACGACGGCTCCGTGAAGCGCTGGTGAACTTCTTGATGCCGATGTCGCGCGGAATCGACTCCGTCGACTTCTGCGCAACGTCGCAGTGGAACTCGTGGTAGCGGTCAACCGGGATGCTGGTCCCGAGCAGCCTTTCGATGTCCCGGAGCGCGTCGCGGTCTTCCGCGCTGCAGAACGAGATCGCGTCTCCGTCAGCGCCCGCGCGCGCGGTTCTCCCGATGCGGTGAACGTAAACCTCCGCCTCGATGGGCAGATCGAAATTGATGACGTGCGAGACGTCGTCGATGTCGAGGCCGCGGGAAGCGACGTCCGTCGCGACGAGCACGCGGAACTTCCCGGAACTGAAACCGACGAGGGCCGACGTGCGCGCGCCCTGACTCTTGTTCCCGTGGATCGCGGCGACGCTGATTCCCGCATTTTCTAGGTGGCGCTCGAGTCTGTTCGCGGCGTGCTTTCGCTGGATGAACACGATCGCCTTTTCGATCTTCTCGCGGTCGAGAAGCGACAGAAGCAGCGCTTCCTTGTCGCGCTTTGCCACGAAAAGCAGCTTCTGATTGATCTTTTCGACCGTTGGCTTTTCAGGCTCGATCGCAACCCTGATCGGATCGCGAACGATGCTGCGCGCAAGGTCCATCATCTTTGGGGGCATGGTCGCGCTGAAGAACATCGTCTGCCGTTCCCGCGGGAGCTTGCCGAGAATCCTGCGGACGTCGGGGATGAATCCCATATCGAGCATTCGATCGACTTCGTCGAGCACGAAATATTTAACGTCCGCGAGGCTTACGAACCTCTGCTGGATGAGGTCGAGCAGCCTTCCCGGAGTCGCGGTCAGAATGTCGGCGCCGCGATTGATCGCGCTCACCTGCGGACCCTGGCTAACTCCGCCGAAGATCACCGCGTGCCTTAGCTGCACGAAATAGCCGTAGGCCTCGATGCTTTCGTCGATCTGCGCGGCGAGTTCCCTCGTCGGCGCGAGAATCAGAACCCGCGGGAATCCCTTGTTGGCGCGAACGCCGGACTGCGCGAGTTTCTGTAGAATCGGAAGCGAAAACGCCGCGGTCTTGCCGGTGCCCGTCTGCGCGGTTCCGAGGATGTCCCGTCCCGAGAGAATGTGCGGAATGCACTGCTCCTGCACCGGGGTGGGCGTCCTATAACCCTGCGCCGCGATAGCCTTCTGAAGTTCCGGAATAAGAGTGCTGAACACGCCCGAGGAGTATCCTCCGTCGTGCTCCGGCGCGTTCTGCTTTTCTGGCTGTTCCTGGTCTTGAGTTTGCGGCTGGTTTTGATGAACTTTCGTCAACTGCTGCGTGTGGATCGCGCGAAGCGCGTACTTTGGACTTCTCATTACTTTTCCTGGTCCGGGGTTCTTCTTCTCATCCTTGCCCCCCGGACTGGGACCAGAAAGTGGAACGCATCAATACTGGTGGGTCGTTCCGCGAAAAAATCGGTGTGGCGTAAATCGCCACTGTTAATATACGTGTACAGATAATGTTTTGCAAGGTTCGAATTTACAGATGCAAAGTTCTATGGAATCTTAACGCGGTGACAATAGTCGTCCGTGCCGCATTCGTGATCTATAGCTGCCCTAATCTCGGACGACGTTAACTCCTGGCTCCTGATTCTCAATTCTTAACTCTTAACTCTTAACTCTTAACTCATCATTCCGCCCACGGCACATCGATCGCGAGCCTCGCGGCAAGCGCGGCGGTTTCGAGCGCGCACTCCTTCACGCGGTCGACGATCTCCGGGTCCGCGATCTTTCCGCCCGCGAATTGTTTGTAGGTCGCGTACACGTACTTCGGGACGAAGAAGCTGCGGAAGTCGAGCTGAAGCGAGTTCGCGGTGTTCATTATCGACATATACGAACGATCTCCACCCGCCGCGGCGAGGACGCTCACAACCTTGTGCTCGAACCTCCGGCCAATGAAACACATCGCGGCTTTCAGCGGCGAAGGCGTCCCGTAGACGTACACCGGGCATCCGAGCATGAAGCCGTCCGCGCGTTCGGCGGCCTCGCGGAGCGCATCCACCGCCGACCCCGGCTCCTTTCCGTCGAAATCGTTGTATACTGGAATCTCGTTCTCAGAGAGATCGAAGAACTCGCAAGGAATTTCGCGTTCGCTTAGAACCCTCTCCGCCTCCCGGCAAAGTATGCGCGAGCGCGAATTCGGGTTCAGCGATGCCGACAGCACCAGCACCCGCGGTTTCTTGATATCAATGCCCATTTTCGACTCCTTCGTACTTCAAAGCGTTAATGCAGAATTCGATTACTTCTTCGAGTTTAGAATTTTTCAGCTTCCCGACCTCAGAAATAACCAAATCGTGATCGACTGTGAAAAAGACAGCCGAAAGCACCACACTTGACCTATATAAATTTCCTTCCTTGAAATCTGATTTCTTTATTTCGATCGAAAAACCGTCGATTTTCCTTCGGCTAGAAATTGGGCACAAAATCAAGTTGTTCCCCGGGAGAGACGTGATAACCAGGGCAGGTCTCTTTTTAAAACCGGAAAGGTCTGTAAAAGGATAGTTTAGAATAACTACCGAGCCTTTTACAAATCGCGCCACGCTTCATCCTCCTCGGCATCAAGCCAGATTTTGTCGAGTACAGACTGACTCGCGATGGCGCTCTGCATTCCTTCAGTCATTTTTCCGGATCTGAGGATTTCGAGGAGTTGGTCGCCGACAAGATCTATGAGTTCGTCGGGCGCGTTTTCAATTTCGTGAATCAAGGCTTCTTTCGTGGTCATCGTACACTCCTTATGCGAGTTCGCAGGAAATATTATCACGAAACAACAACCAGCGCCGAGTTTTTCTTGCCCTTGCGAACGAGGATGAACTTGCCGAGAAGCAGGTGCGCGGTCGAAATTTTGTACGCCGGGTCCGCGATCTTTTCGCCGTTGACGTTCCCCGCGCCGCCCTGAATGTCTTTGCGCGCCTGACTCTTCGAGGGAGCGAGGTTCGTCCGGACGAGTAGGTCCGCGAGTTCGATCCCCGATCCGAGTTCGTCCTTCGCGATGTTCGTCACCTGTAGCTCACGCGCGAGCACCTCGAATCCCGCGGCGTCGATCTCGCTCGCGGTGGTGCGTCCGAAGAGCACTCCCGCCGCCTGCTCCGCGCCCCGCGCCGCGTCCGAGCCGTGGACCATCGTCGTCATTTCGCGCGCGAGCACGTTCTGCGCCTCGCGTTTCTCTGGAGCGTTCTTCGTGGCTTCGCGAAGCTGCGCGCGATCGTCAACGGAAAGGAACGTGAAAATGTCGATCAGCCGCGATACGTCCGCGTCAGGCGTGTTGATGAAGAACTGGCTGAACTGGAACGGGCTCGTCTTTTCCGGATCGAGCCACACCGCGCCTTCCTCGGTCTTCCCGAACTTCGATCCGTCCGACTTCGTAATCAGCGGCGAGGTTAGTCCGTGGCTTTCCGCGCCCTCGATACGGCGGATGAGTTCGATTCCCGACACGATGTTCCCGAGCTGGTCGCTGCCTCCGATCTGGAGTTCGCAACTATGCTCGCGGAAGAGGTGCAGAAAATCGAACGCTTGCAGGAGCATGTAGCTGAACTCGGTGTACGTGATCCCGCTGCCTTCGCGATCGAGGCGCTGCTTGACGCTGTCCCTGCGGACCATCTCGTTTACGGAAAAGTGCTTTCCGACGTCGCGAAGGAACCCGAGAAAGCTCTGCTCTGAAAGCCAGGTGTAGTTGTTGACGAGCCTCGCGGGATTCGCGCCTTCGAAGTCGATGAACGCGGCAAGCTGCTTTTCGATCTTCGCGACGTTCGCGTTCAGATCGTCTACGGTGAGCAGGTTCCGCTCCTTCGATTTGCCCGACGGATCGCCTACCATGCCGGTGGCGCCTCCCGCGACTGCGATCGGACTGTGCCCCGTAAGCTGGAACCTGCGCAGATTAAGCAGCGGCACCAGGTGCCCCACGTGCAGGCTGTCGCTCGTTGGATCGAACCCCGCGTACACCACGATAGGCCCTTTCGAAAGACGCGTCTTCAGCGCTTCGATGTTGGTGCACTGCTCCACGAGTCCGCGGGACGAAAGTTCAGCTAATATGTCCTGAGTCATTTTCGATTTTCGATTCCTGAATTAGCGTGTCTGTAGGGGCGGGTTTAACCGAAGATCGCACTGAGATAATAGTCCGAATTCGTTCCTTGTTCTGAAGCGAGTCAGATTCGCATTATAACCCGCCCAAAAACTCGATTCGACGCGCGATCCCAGTTTTTACCGCCAAAAATCCCGAAAGCACGGAAAAATGGAAATCACACTCACGCGGGTAGCTCGTCTTCGGGTTCGGCGCGTCGTTGTAGCAGGATTTCAAGGTTGCGTGAAACAAGTTCGTGGTAGTGTGGAAAGTGCTCCTTTGTATATACCTTCAAGGCCTCCCGGTACGCGCTCACGGCTTCCTCGAGTTTCCGCGCACGCAAGTCCCCGGAAAGGAGTCCGGCCTGATCACCGAGCGCGGCGCCGAGATTGTTCTGGGTCATCGCGTAGTCCGCGGGGGATTCGTCAAAGGTGCGCACCTTCAGCGCTTCGCGGTACGCGGTGACGGCTTCGTCCAACCTCCGCGCGCGAGCCTCCCCCGCGAGAAGGTTTGCCTGATTCGAAAGCGCGTTGCCGAGATTGTTCTGGGTCATCGCGTAGTCCGCGGGGGATTCGTCAAAGGTGCGCACCTTCAGCGCTTCGCCGTACGCGGTGACGGCTTCGTCCAACCTCCGCGCGCGAGCCTCCCCCGCGAGAAGGTTTGCCTGATTCGAAAGCGCGTTGCCGAGATTGTTCTGGGTCGTCGCGTAGTCCGCGGGGGATTCGTCAAAGGTGTACACCTTCAAGGCCTCCCGGTACGCGCTCACGGCTTCCTCGAGTTTCCGCGCACGCAAGTCCCCGGAAAGGAGTCCGGCCTGATCCCAGAGCGCGGTGCC
>JANLHZ010000068.1 GCA_024653775.1 Planctomycetota bacterium
TGCAATTCCGGAAAGGGGCGTAGATACCTCCTCCGTTGCAAAGTTCGCGCCTTGGGTATTTTTATTTCCGCCTATCGTGAATAACGCGGGATAAATGATCTCGATACAATTACCGCCAATCTCGTGCGCGCCTCTGTGAATTTTTAGAACTGGATTCAATGCAGTCCTTTGATAAGATGCCCGATGCGATTGCGAACGTCACTAAGTGGTACCATCGCGTTATCGAATAGTCCGTATCCCATCATGCTAGAAGTTGCAAGTACTATTTCCGCCTGTGGGCTCGCAGGGAGTTTTGCAAGCAGTTTCCCGAGTGTTGTTTTATCGGGATCATGATTGACAAGAAGAAGAATCAGTAGCGGCTTCGGGTCATCGCAAAAGGAATCTAAGTCCCTCTGACACTCGATCAAGCCCAAGCTTTTTTTCTGATTGAAAACAGTCATCATTTCTTTTTTGAGCGACTTCAGTTTACCTGGATTCTTAATGAAACTATTAATATCCTTTATATGCTTTTCAATTCCTGCAACGCCTTCAAGCGCGCCATCGCCGCATTTAACTTCTATAAACGCAAGCCTGCGGTTTGTTTGTATCCGTCTCTCTTTCGGTGTTGAAGACCAGTGCACCGCGACCATATCAAATCGACTACCATTATCTTGGTATTCGATATCGCAAATGTAAAAATCCGTCGCGCGGCTGATCATTCCAATGTTATTATCGCGCACGACTAATTGCTGAAACTCTCTTTCCTCCTTTTTGTGTCGGCTCATATACAGATCCATCGCTTCCTTCAAAGTCGGAAACGAGATGATTAACTTTTGCAAATCCACAGCACTTCCTATTCTCGCGATTGGGAGGGGGATAGGTTTTCGCTTTTCAAAATAATTGACATCGAATTCGGCGATGTAGCATTTTTTGTCCTTCTTATCTGGCAATATTTTAATCAAGTTTCCGCCCCTATAATAGATGTTGATGTATTTATATCTTATTTCAAGGCATAGTGTTTGATCTTCCTTGACTCGCTTCAAGAGTGGTGACAGGAGACCATTCTTCAAATCTATTAAAAAGTCGTCGCTCAAACCTCTTTGCTTAGCCATTATTAATTCTCCTCATTTTCAAAACCTTGTTATCTGATATTATCTGAAAGTCTGTTTCTGACCCGATTTTCCACATCTTTGACATCTCCCAGACTTGAAAAGTTGGTTGGTGCATTTTCCTGAAACAGATTGCTCGCATCCAACGCTTTGGCAGGATTTACACTTGTACAGGACACTGCCACAGTTACTTTTTCGCTCTTGCCTTTTTCCAACGCAGTTTGCCATCGTGATTCCACCTTTCTTTCTATATTACATTTTTCAGTAACATTATAAATCAACATTATAAATCGTGCATAGACATTTTTTAGGAAAAGAGAACAAGCACATCCCCGATGGCGAGACAAAGCTCTACACACCGCACATGAAGTTTGGCCGCTCTATAGGCGACTACGCGAACCAGTGCTACACCGTCGAAGGAGAGCCGGTAACGGAGGACAAATACGAGGACTACAAAAAGGAAGTCCTACCGACCGAGGAAGACAAGAAAGAACTCGAATCCATCCTCGCGGGTTCCGACTGGATCGAGCCGCGGAACTAAATTTTAGCTAACAATCTTTTTAACCTATTGAGTTTTTGGGTTGGTCGTTTCGATAGCTCGTGTTCCCATAAACGAATGACCTTCCATCCTTTTCCATCAAGATTCTTGTTTATGGTCGAATCGTGCGCCGCGTTCCTTTCTATCTTTTTTTCCCAATAGGTTGTGTTGGACTTCGGCATTCTGCAGTGTTTTTTGCACCCATGCCAGAAGCAACCATCAACGAATACAGCCACTTTAAATTTTGCAAACACGAAATCTGGATTTCCGATTAGTGGAAACGATCGGCTCCATCCCTTAATATTCGATTCCTGAAAATACTCGATTAATTTTAATTCCGTGGAGGCGTTTCCTCGACTTTTGACTGCCTTCATTATTGATGAGCGGCGCTGCGCGTTTACTTTATCCGTCATAATTGTCTTTTTAGTCTACCGAGGCCTTACTTCGATTTCCAAACTTGTGAAGGAAATGCGCGTCGATCAAGAGAGAAACAAACTCGCAGATGGCTTCCAATCAACGGCTATAGCGTCTGCTTTCTCAAGCCACTGACGGATCCTATCATTTGGCGGCACCGATTCACCCCAGTATTCGATGAATAAAGCGTCATCCATCTCTAGTGCAGCTTTTTTCATTTCGCGTTCAACCAGTTTCAGTGCTCGCTCTATATAAATCCCTCCTTCATCGTCATTATTTGGATTTGCAACGCTTCCAGCAGAAAAAAGATCTCTCGCTTGATGACAAATTACGCCGTGATAGGTTAGGAGGTACAACACGACATCGTCATACTTATTCTTTGAACGACTTGATTTCACAATAGAAGGGCACAGAAGAGCGGCTTCTGCGCGAAGTCTAGTTTTCTCATCATTGCTTAGACTAGTATATAGTCTAGCCTGGATTGGTAGCGCGTGGTCTGTTCCCGGTGTATCTTCTAGCCACCACAATCTTTCGCCTTTCTTTAAGCGCGATCTTGCATAGTCCCTAATGTGACGCATCTTCTCCACCATCGGCAGATGCCGAAACTCATCATATGTTACTCCCATTAGCTCAAACAACGATCTACTAGCAAATAACTCTACTTCGAATCGAGGAACATGAGACGTACGAACATGGATGACGCTGCCTTCGTAGTCAGCCCATCGAACTTCTGGAGCGCCGCCCATTTTTCCAAAAATTAAATATATCCATTTTACAGATTCAATTCGGTTAGTTTCCAGAACACTATTTGCCACACTTCGCCAGGTATCGTTAAGAGTGAATTTCACTTCCACGCCAAATCTTCCGACGCCTATGTCCGGAAATGCTTGCGGATGCGGCGTTAAATCAATGACTGCCGTGGGATCAAATCTTCGCACCGTTTCTTGAATTACTTCTCTAACCCTATGTTCAAACTGCGCGGAGGTTTGAAATTTTTTTTGTTTCGCTTCGCCTGTTAGTTTGTCGCAGACGAGGTCTAGCATAGTCTCAAAGTCTTCCTTTTTCATTAGGCCCTGGGATCGAGTAGTTCCTGAATACTTCTTGCGATATGCCAAGCCAAAACCGGGGGTACTGCATTTCCGATTTGCCGTTCAGTCTCGCGAAGTTTTGAATAAAATAGAAAATCATCTGGGAAGGATTGAAATCTAGCTGCTTCCCTCATCGAAATTCGCCTTGATAGGGAATAATGAAACTGAATGTTGCCGTGACACTCAGCGCGAATCGTATAACCGGGTCTCTCAGCTATTAATCTCCTATTTCCCTGCTCAGGGCTTTTATTCGCCAAACTCCATATGTGACTAAAATCCGTATTCGCATTCATTTTTTCCAAATCGCCTATCGCTTCCTTTGCTGTAAGATATCTATTACAGCTAGGCTCAGGATGGATAAATTCGTCAATTCCAGGCATAGTGCCGATGATAAACACCCGTTCTCGTGTCTGTGGTACACCATAGTCAGCCGCGTTATACAGTTGATAGCTGACATTATATCCCAGACTTAAAAAATCATCCATTACACGTTTCAATGAAATTGCGTTGTGCTTCATAAGTAATGCCTTCACATTTTCAGCAATGAAAACTTTAGGATTAACGCGCTTAACTACGTCTACCATAGCCCGATACAAACCGCTTCTCTTCCCTTCCACACCAACTCCCTTGCCATTAATAGAAATATCTTGACATGGAAATCCGCCAATAACAACATCCGCATTCGTAGGCACGTCTGCGATGACATCCCAGACGTCGCCTTCCACAATATGGTCGCCAATATTTTTACGATAAGTGCGGCATGCGGATCCGTTTAATTCATTCGCCCAGATTATTTTAAATCGTGTTTTATCAAAGTGCTTTCCCAAGAAATCAAAGTTCCCTAAAAAACCCAAATCTAGTCCGCCACAGCCGGAAAACATAGATATAACTGTAAAGTGCGTGGAGACGTTAGCCTTATCCTTTAAGAAACGGGATATTTTATTCGTTTTATTTATTTTATCCTCGTCACTATTTCCGAGATAGCTATTAAACGGCAACTTTCGTTGTCTGATCCTGCACTGTTTTGCTAATTTAGTTCCCATTGTACAATTCACAATTTTAATTCAACGGAATTTATGTCACTGCTATCTTCCTATGTTTATAAATGTAACTATAGAAAAGAATCACCTTGCTCTAACGTACAATAACAAACCGGTCGTTTATTATACTTAATAAAAATTGAGATATCAATGGTATTCGTGAAATAAAAATTCAGCACCAGAATCTTGCGTGATCGGCGACTACGCGGACCAGTGCTACACCGTGGGTGGCGAGCCAGTCGCGGAGGACAAGTACGAAGACTACAAGCGCGAAGTCCTACCGACCGAGGAAGACAAGAAAGAACTCGAATCCATCCTCGCGGGTTCCGACTGGATCGAGCCGCGGAATTGATCTATGGTTGCAGCGATTTGAGCAGATCCTCAGCGCAGAGGCGCGGAGGACGCAGAGTTTCGCAGAGAATAAATTTCACGTAATTTTTAGTCCGCAGGGACTTACAACCCTCGGCTTCACATAGTGATTTGCGGTTCCTTTCCCGCGATTTCAGGCGAATAATGTTGGCACCCTGTCGGGCGCGTGGCTGAAATCAGAAAATCGCCCACGTCTGCGCGGGGACGAACCCGAATTTTTTGTAGAGTTCGAACGCGGGTCCGCTGACCTCGGGGATCGTGAGCGTTTCGATGACGCGCGCGCCTTTCTGGTCTTTCATAAACGAGAGGAACATCGTCAGCAGCGCCCTACCGTAGCCTTTGCCGTGGTGCTCGGGATCGACCTCGAATTCGTAGATCGCGTATTTCGACGGATCGAGGTCGATCATCTGATAACCCGTGATGGTTCCTACGACGACGTCGTTTTCGAGCGCGCATATCGTGTCGAAGAAAAACCCAGGCCGGAAGATTTTCCAGTCCGCCACGGTCCCGCCGATCATCGGGCAGTGATTCGCGCAGTGGACGATCTTGTAGTCTTTATCCGTGAGTCCCTGCACCGCGAGCTGCGGATTCCCCTTGTAATTCGTCATATCGAGTTCGAGCGCGACCGCGTCGTACCGCGGCCTAAACCCACGCCGCGCGAGGAACGCGAGCGACTCCGCGTCATCCGCGGGGATCGACACCCCTTCCGGCGTCCCAAAAAACGGCGTGAAAGGCGCCTCGGAGTTTCCGTACCACGGATTTATGCACTGGCCGTCGAGGACGATTTCCTTCGCGCCGTCGAGAGTCGCGAGCGCGAGTTGCAGCAGCTTACCGCCGACGCCGATTTTTCGGAACTGCGGAAGCACGCCGAAGATCGCGAGGTATCCCTGGCTTCCCGACTCCCAGTCCGGATAGATCGCGCGCATGACTTCCTCGCTTCGAAGCGCCGCGTGCGCGATCCCGACGACGAGGTCTTCGTCGCGCGCGATGAAGAACCGCGAGGGGTCAAACTTCTCGACCGCGTTTCCCTTCCGCACGATGCGATCGCGGACGTCGCGGCTTGAAACTGGAAAGAAGTTGCGCATCCCAGAGAAGCAGTCGTTCCAGAAGCGAACGATCTGCGGAATGTGTTCGTCCTTGAACGTTTCGAATGTGATGCGGTCGAAGTCGGGTTCTAAGATCATTCGCTAACTTCCGTCGAAAGCCGTGCAGGCCGCGCAAATCGCGGGAAGGTTATATTCTGCGAAATTTCCGCGGCAATGTGAATCCCGCACGGCGTTTAGTTTTTCCCCGGCCCATATTTGTTCGATGCGCTGGTCGTGGAGATTCCCAAGAATGTTCCCGCCCGAGAAGTCCATCACGCACTGCGATACATCGCCCGATGGAAGGATGTAGAGTTCATCCACGAGCCGTCGGCACGCTTCCCGAGGCGCGATGTTCAGACGAAGCGGATTCATATCGCTGATCGCGCCGCCAAATGCGTGCTGCGCGCGGATGTTCACCGGATATCCGCTGGAAGCGTAGTACACGTAGAACTCCTCCATTTCATCGAGGTTGCAGCGCATCTTCGTGAACCCCGGGACGATCACCGGCGCGAAAGCTCCCGCCGCGGCTTTGATCTCCGCGAGTTTTTGAACGTTGCAGAGCACCTCCTGGAGCGCGTCCCTCTCCCACACTTCCTTGTACGTCTCCGGAGTCAGCGCGTCGATTGAAATGCTGACCGCGTCGATTTCAAGCTCGACGATCCTGCGCGCTGCGGCTTCGGTGAGCAGCGAGCCGTCGGTGCGAAGATGAATCCCGAACGCGCCGACGTCGCGCAGTTTCCCGATGATTTCGAATATCTGCGGATGCCTCAGCGGCTCGCCGAATCTGCCGAGCGTGACGCAAACGTCCTGCGCTTCCTGAAACAGCGGCGCGAGCTTTTCAACGAACTGCAGATCGAAATCCGACTCGCCCCTCACCCCTCGCCCCTCGCCCCTCTTGACTGGATTGTAAATCGCGTAACTCTCCGCATCGAACGTCGGCTCGATAACGAGATGCCGCGGGAATCGCCTCGACGAAAGGTAAGGATCGTCGCGAAGGATTTTCGCGATGTCCATCGCGGTCGGCTGCGGGTTCCTCCGGAGGATTTCGCGCACGAGGTCGATTCCCCGCGGCGTGTCCGTAAGCAGACGCTCCGCAACGCGCGTGACTTCCACGGGGACGGACAGAAAGATTCCCGCAAGCTCGGGTTCGCCCTGCGGGTCGGTGACGTCGAGCTTCAGCGACTCCGCGGCGACTGAATTGGTCTCCGCCTGCACGTCTATCAGCTCACGCGAGAATATCATCGCCCCAAGCCCAGGCGCAGCGTTCAGAATCATCAGCCCCTGGCTGTATCTGCGGCTCACGAATTCGCCTACGAGCTTTTCGATAAGACGCGCATCGATCAGCGGCGCGTGGGCGCTGACGATCAGCATTGCGTCGGTCCCCCACTTCTCTGATATGTCCTTCCACGCGCGTGGAGAGCCTTCCTCGCTGAACTGACTCGCGCCGAGGAGTCCGGAGCGCTTCGCGGCTGGGGTGAACTTTCGCAGCAGCCGCGCGCGCCTCACCATCTCCGGCTCCGAATGCGATGTCTCGTGGATTTCCGCGCCAAGATTTGCCAGCGCCGGGCGAGTCGCGTCGTCGGTCAGAATGATGACGTCGTTTATATTCGAGACGCCGCGGAGTTTTTCGAGCACCCTTGCAATGCTCGTAGAGCCGCCGACGTCCTCAGTGAACATCGAAGGGAGTCCGCACGGACCGCATTTTGTAAATCCCTGTATGATGGCGGTGACCTTCATTGCATAATCTTCACCAGCGACGCGCGCGAAATCCAATCTTTTTGCCCGACTTTCCGTGGAGTCTGAAATCTGCAATCTGAAATTAATTCCGAGAATCATCGACATTTCCAGCGGGGTGTGGGAAAGTTTACCCGCAGTGCCAGCCTGCCCGACGGAGCGCGGATGCAAGTCGATTTCGAACAACTTAGGCAGCTTCTCGCGATGATGCGCGAGTACGATCTCTCGGAGCTCGAACTTACCTCCGAAAACGGCGATAAAGTCTCCCTCAAAAAGCGCGACAAGAATCCAGTGCAGACCATCGTCGCCGCCGCGGCGCCGCAGGTCAGCCCGCAGCCGCTGACCATAGGCAGCACGACCGCCTCTCTGTTCGAAAAGCCGAAGGACGATCCGAACGAGAATATAGTAGTGATCAAATCTCCGATGGTCGGGACGTTCTACCGCTCGCCGAATCCGGAGTCGCCCGCGTTTGTGAGCGAAGGCGACAACGTCACTCCGGACTCCACGGTCTGCATCCTAGAAGCGATGAAAGTCTTCAACGAAATCAAGGCCGACTGCGAGGGAATCGTGAAGGAAATCCTCGTCGATAACGAAGAACCGGTAGAATACGGCCAGCCGCTAATGCGCATCAAGGTCGTAACGATTGGCGACTAACGTCGCGGGGACACCAGATAGGCTCGCGCCGGATAAACGTAAACTATGTTCAGCCGAATCCTGATAGCCAACCGCGGCGAGATCGCCCTTCGCGTCAACCGCACCTGCCGCGAGCTCGACATCGACACGATCGTCGTCTACTCCGAAGCGGACAAGAACTCGATCACGCGGGAGCTTGCGACGGAAGACATCTGCATCGGACCCGCGCCGAGCGCGCAGAGCTACCTAGACATCTCGCGCATAATCGCCGCGGCGGAAATCGCGGACGCGGAGGCGGTCCACCCCGGCTACGGCTTCCTCAGCGAGAACGCCGAGTTCGCGAGAATCGTCGAGGACGCCGGAATGAAGTTCATCGGGCCGCCTTCCGACGTAATAGCGAAGATGGGCGACAAGGACGCCGCGAAAAAGCTCGCGCGCGCGGCGGGCGTTCCAGTCGTCCCCGGAAGCGATGGACTCGTCGCAAACGAGGAGGAGGCGCTCAGCGTCGCGGCGGAGATCGGCTATCCTGTAATCATCAAAGCCACCAAGGGCGGCGGAGGGCGAGGAATGCGAGTCGCGCACAACGCGATCAGCCTGCGATCGATTTTCTCCCAGGCGAAGGCGGAAGCGGGGATCGCGTTCCACGACGACAGCGTGTTCATCGAAAAGTTCATCGACAAACCGCGCCACGTCGAAATTCAGTTCATCGCCGACACGCACGGAAACATAGTCACCCTCGGAGAGCGCGATTGCAGCGTCCAGCGCAGGCATCAGAAGCTGATCGAGGAGTCGCCTTGCCCGGTGCTGCTTCCGGAAGTTCGGAAGCGTATGGAGGAGGCGACCGTCGCGCTCGCAAAGAGTTCCGGATACGTTAACGCCGGGACCGCGGAATACATTCTTGACCAGGATCAGAACTTCTATTTCCTCGAGGTCAACGCGCGCTTGCAGGTCGAGCACCCCGTGACGGAAATGGTCACAGGCGTCGATCTCGTGCGCGAACAGATCCTCGTCGCGACGGGCCGGCCGCTGAGTTTCAAACAATCGGACATTCAGAACCGCGGGCACGCAATCGAGGTGCGCATCAACGCGGAAGATCCGTTCAACAGTTTTCGTCCCTCGCCAGGCGAGATCACCCGCTACTTCGCTCCGGGCGGCAGAGGAGTCCGCGTCGACAGCCACGTCTACTCCGGATACCGCATTCCTTCGAATTACGATTCGATGATAGCGAAACTCATCGTCCACGCGGAAACTCGAAAACTCGCGATCGCGACTATGGACCGTGCGCTGTCCGAGTACATAATCGAAGGCGTATCGACCACGATCCCGCTTTACAAAGATATTTTCCGTCACACGCTTTTCGTCACGGGCAATGTCAACACGGGCTTCATCGACGACTTCTTCCAGAAGCCGCGGGTGTCCTCGTCGTCTGCGCAACTAAAGCGCGTCCCCATGCCGAAGCTGTAATGAGTCAACTCACCTTGATCGAGAAATCCGCGCTCGCGCCTCCGCCGGAAGGATCGGTGCGCTCGACTTTGAAGTTGTACGTCCCAGCGGTCGTCGGAGTGCCCGTTAGATAGCCGCGACCGCCGTCGACGCTCATTCCCGGCGGCGGCTCCCCGATCGGCGTGAAATTGCTTCCCGTCTGCTTTTCGGCTTCGAGCGACCCGAGCGGCTCGTCATAGAACACGCCGACAGTGGCTTCGGGCAGATACGTCAGCGGCGCGAGCGGCTTTTCCTTCCTGTCGCTGCAAGACGCGAGCACCGCGAACATAAGCGCGAAAAGAACGGGCCATTTTGATCTGCGAGAATTCATCGTCTTCAGCCAATTCTTCATATATCTCGAATTTCGGATCATTGCTGCGACGTCGTCGGCCTCGTCGGCGGCGGCGTGATCGCGATCCTCATCGGCATCGTCCCGCGTTTCAAAAACAGCAACGCCCAGCTTGTATCGACGAAACGCTGCTCTTCCGGCTTGTCGATGTGGTCGCGAATTCCGCTCATCCACGATCCCGCGTTAGCTCGGTCCTTCGACTGCTGATCGACGAGATACCGCGCACCTTCGTGATACCAGAGATGCTCGCCTATGTGCTCCGTCCCGACAAGGACTCCGACGCGCTCCAGACTGTAGAGATAATAATAGTGCCACTGCGCGCCGGCTCCGCCTCTTCGGGGATTCGTCTCGACGTTGAAGTTCTGCCGGAGCCACGCGAGCGCATCGTATATCGCCTGATCGATCTTGATGTTGAACTCCAGATCGATTGCGTCGGGTTTGATCTCCTTCAACAAGCTCTTCGAAAGCACCAGTCCGACGATTCCGCCGCAGGTCATGCTGCCCATCACGCTTCCGGGATCGCCCGGAACGTATGGAAAGCCCCGCGCGCGATCGCCGTTGCGGGCGTCGGTGAAGTACTCCCACCGTCCTGGGGAACTCGTCGCATGTGGATCGCTTCGATCAAGCTCTAACGGTTTTATCGGCGTGTTCCGGGGAATGACGTCGCCGTCCTGCTGCTGCTCCCGAAGGTAGCGATCGAGAATTCCTTTGAAAATATCCGCATTCGGAACGTTGATCCCGCAGCGATACGCCGCGGCGATTCCGAGCAGCGCGAGCTGTGTGTTCGAAAAGTCCTCGCCGCTTGCTCCGCTCGTGTACGTCCACATTCCGTTCTGGTTCATGCGACCCACCATCCACTGAAGCATCTCCGTCATCCAGGCCTGAAGTTCCCGCGGAAGGTTCACCTTCGCGACGCCCGGAACGAAATTCGGATCGGCCTGTTCCTCCCGCGAGAGTCTTGGCGCCCGCGGAGGATTCAGCGCGCGCTGCCAGCCTTCAAGAGCCATCATCGTGATCGCGACCGAATAAGTCGCCCAGTCGCCGTTCTGGCGGTGGTTGTCCATCATTGTCTTGACGAATTCGAAACCCTTCGTGAATCTGGCGTCTCTCGGATTCCAGCCGCTTTTGACCAGGGTCAGCAGCCCAAGCGACGTTGCGCCCTCGTGCCTGTGACCGGGCTGGAAGTACGGGAACGATCCATCTGGCTGCTGGAGCGACGCTATCCACGCCATTCCTTTGTCGATCGCGTCGTTCACTTCCTCCTGAAGTCCTTCTGGAAGCGGATACTCCGCAGCGCGAGCGTTCGGGCTGCAAACCGCTAAAAACGTCGCGACAAGAATTATTGGCGCCGGATTTCTCATTTTTCAGACCTTTCCCTCATTGTCTCACCGAGAGGTTAAAAGAGTTTATCAGATGACTCTAGGCTACGCAAAGGCATTCATTTCGGCACTTTTTCCCAGTCTTTCAGGAACCTATCAAGCCCGAGGTCGGTAAGCGGATGATTGAAAAGCTGCATCATCGGCCCGAAAGGCATTGTCGCGACGTCCGCGCCAAGAAGAGCCGCTTGCTTTGCGTGCAGCGGATGCCGGATGCTCGCGGCAAGGATTTCGGTTTTGTAGCCGTAGTTGTCATAAATTTGACGTATTTCCCCAATTAGCTCCATTCCGTCTTGATTCAGATCATCAAGCCGACCGATGAACGGACTGATGTACGCGGCTCCGACTTTCGCAGCGAGAAGGGCCTGCATTGCAGAAAAGCATAAAGTAACATTACATCTAATTCCGTCTTCTTCAAGAATCTTTGCTGCTTTTATTCCTTCTTTTATAAGCGGGACCTTAACAACAATATTGGGCGCGAGCTTCGCAAGCGTCTTTCCCTCCTGAACCATCTTCGGTGACTCGATCGCCGTCACTTCCGCGCTGACCGGTCCTTTGACTTCCTCGCAGATTTCCTCGAGGACTTTATAAAACGTCTTGCCGGTCTTTGCCACGAGGGAGGGATTCGTTGTAACGCCATCGAGGATTCCGTAGCTGTTCGCCTCGCGGATTTCCTCGATGATCGCGGTGTCAAGAAAGAACTTCATTGTGCCCCACATCTGAAAATGCGTAATTTCAAAAAAAGCTTCTCTTATTTTAGAGACTGTGGACGCTCAAGGCAACAACCGTGCAAACTTGCAGTATGGGCGATGTGTGATCGCATTCACTCGCTTTCATATCGAGCATATTCAGGGACTCCTCATTTACTTGGAGTAGTATTCGAATATAATGTTCCCTGATGTGAAGACGAAACTTTCCAGCACAGATATACGTTCTTGGAGATCGACATGTTGAAGAAATCAATTGCATTCGCATTGGCAGCTTTGCTGATTTTTGGAGCAAGCATCACGTCGGCGCAGCAGTCGACCGGGTCTGAAAGCACGATCCCGTTCCAGGGGAAGCTCACTAGCGCGACGGGGACCGCGCTCACCGGGAGCTACGATTTCCGGTTCTCGCTCTTCACCGACGCGACAGTCGGCGAGAGTCTCTGGACCAGCGACCACGCA
>JANLHZ010000070.1 GCA_024653775.1 Planctomycetota bacterium
ACGGTTACGAATAATTCGTGAATTTCCGCGTTGAACCGTGGGAAGGGAACCTTCAGAACTCTCTGCGAAGCTCCGCGCTCTCCTCGTCTCTGCGCTGAATGTAGAGTGAACAGTATCAAAATAAGTTTAGGGATTTCGCGCTCAGATTTACGTCAGGTTCGTTTTGCGCGAGAGAGCAAACCGAACGTAGCCATAGTTCCGATGAGCCATTACCTCGAAGTTATGGGGCGACCGAGAGCGGAATGAATATGGTGTGAAGAGGTGATGCAGAAACGGTAGTTTATTTTGTTCCGAGGCCTAAGGACGCCAACGGGAGTTCAGGCTTCAGTTCGACTTGTCCGTCGCGAATTCCGTCGTCTGCGGCAGATCCTTGATGCTTGCCATCCCGAACATTTCGAGAAAGCGTTTCGTGGTGCCGTACATGAGTGGATAGCCGGGAATTTTCTTGCGTCCGACGGGGCGGATGAGATTCTTGTCGAGCAGCGTGCGGACGTGCGTGCTCGAATCCGCGCCGCGGATGGCGTCGATCTCGGAGCGCGTCACGGGCTGTTTGTACGCGACCATCGCGAGGGTTTGCAGCGCGGCAGGCGTTATCTTCGATTCCTGCGTCACGCGCTGGAGCTGTTTCACGTACTCCGCGAACCGCGGCTTCGTCAGAAGCTGGTAGCCGCCCGCGAGTTTGACGATCTGGAACGCGCGCTTCGACTCGGCGTATTCCGCCTCGAGTTCCGCGATCGCTTTGCGAATGATCGCGGTGTCGATTCCGCTCAGAAGGTTCGAAAGGCGCTTCGCCGTAAGAGGCTCCTTGGCAACGAAAAGCAACGCCTCGATAACGCTCGAAAGATGCGATCCGGGAGGTTCCGACGGATTCAGCGCGGCTTCTCCCGCCTTCGGCGCAGGCGGGGCTAACGCGGTTTCGGCTTCGTCCTCCAGATCTTCGCGAACAGCGGTATTTTCAGCGGCGGTGTTGGACTCATCCTCGAAGCCATCGTCCGAGGACGAATCCTCGAAGTCCGCCTCATCCGACGCTAGATCGTCTTCGTCCGGTTCCGGCGGGAACTCCTCCGACTCCGGCTCCTCGAGCCTCGCGACGTCGTCGAAGTAGTGCAGGTCGACGACGGACTCGATGTCGGCGAGGCCGCCTTCCCCGATCTTAGCGCTTTCCCTCGCGATCATCTTCTGATCGTCCGCGGTAATTTCGATCTCTTCCGTCGGCGCGGCGACCGGCTCCAAGGTGGAGACTTCCTCCGTGGCAGCCTTCTTCTCCGCGGGCTTCCCCTTGCCTTTTTTCGACTCTTTCTTCATTTTGCCCCCTTTGGCCTCGGAACAAAATAAACTACCGTTTCCGCATCACATCTTCACACCATACTCATTCCGCGCTCGGTCGCGAATTCCTCGCCGTAACTATCGCTACGACTGCGGATTCGCTCTCTCGCGCAAAACGACTCTCGCGTAAATCTGAGCGCATAAATCGGTACTTTCTTTTGTTCCGAAGCCTCTGTCCCCACAAAAGTTTCCGGAAATCCGGAAGTCAAATTCACCCAGGGAAGAGCGCGTGCCTGATGGAAGACCAGAACCCGTCCGGCCTTTCCGCAAGCTCGACAAGATGCCCCCTCCTGATTTTGTTTCTGATGTCGTTGTCGGTCACTTTCGCGAAGCAGTACGACTTTTCGACCTTGATAACCTCGATCCTTCCGATGTAGTGTCTCGAATAACTCTGGATTCCGGTGAGTCTGTCGGTTCTTCCGATCAGCTCGTAGACGTTGACGATGTCACCGATTTTGACGTAGCCTTCGCCCCACTCGATCCTCGCGACGAGTCTGTTTCCGCGCAACTCGCTCACGTAGTCCTTTTCCGAGAATCTGAACTCGACTTCCTTCGAAAGATCGTCGATGCATTTCTGAAGGACTTCGTCGATGCCGGACTCCTGATCGAGCGCGAGCATGTTGGCGGAATAGATCGTCTCCGTCTTTTCGCCGGACTTGGCGGTCAGGATTCTGCTTCTGTCCGAGGCCCCGTAGACGTCGACGCGAAGTTCCATCTTGAACGTCTGACTCCAGCGGGTTTCGTATTTCGAAAGCAGCGAATTGTAGAACTCCTCGCTTTTCGGGTGGCCGAGCGAGGCGCTCTCGATCGCTATGAAAGCGACGAAATCGAGATCGAGATCTTCGCCAATGCCTATGAGATCCTCCTGGGAGTGGGTTTCGCCGGCGCGCTGGGAAATGCTCGATATGAGCTGCTCGCGATCATTGTAGACCTCGAGCGCGGAAACCCGGCGGAACATCTCTACGCCTTTATCGAGAACGGTATCGACGAAAAGATTGTTCGAAGTATCGTGGGTCTCTACCTCTATCAGCGCTATCCTCCGTCGGCTGCCCTGCGCGCTGAGAACGACCTCGAAGAGATACGGATCGAACACCTCCTTGTCCTCGGGCGTCACCTCGAGCTTTTCGACGTCGATAGTGGTACAGGCTGGAATCGCCAGCGACAAAATTATCAACACGAAAAACGGTTTCATCCACGCCTCGGTCTTTCAGAGGGTTTCCCTGGAATTCATTAAATCATCGGAGCCGCGTTTTGAAAAGCAAAATGTGTACAGAGGAGCGCGAAATGGTTCGATTGCGCACTCGTTGCGCCTCTCCCGGAAGTTTTTTGTTGTCAATCCGCAATGTTGATGGATAATTATCAGGCACACAATTTACGGGGGACTTAATGACACCTGGATTATCGATACTCAGGTTTGTAGGGATCGTTTCGATTCTTGTACTCGGCGCTGAAACAAGCGCTCGCGCGTACGAGGAACTGACGCTCGGCGAGGTCCGGGAAGGAACTCTGGACGACGAGGACCGCGGGCTCGCGGGCGGAGGATACGCCGACGAGGACTGGCATTTCTGGAGCCAGGACAACCAGAATGTCGCGGTTGTGCTCGAAAGTTCGCTTTTCGAACCCGTCTTGAAAGTGTTTTTTGGAAGAGAGCAACTGACTTTCGGAGCGACGGAAGGGATGAAAGTCGTCGCGGAAATCGATATGACGCGCAACCGTCTGTACGACTTCGAGATCGGCTCCGCGCTTCCCGGAGGCAAGGGCCGGTACACGATTCTTGTGAAGAAAATCGACGCGCGCGCGAATCCCGGCGGCGCAGCCCAGCCGAGGCCGGCTCCCGCGCCCGAGGCCGGACCCGCGCAGCCCGCGCCTGCACCCGGAGCTACGAGCGGAAATCGCGACTTCTCGCAGTTCGACGCCATCGATCGCAGAAACATCTCGACTTTCCGCGGTTCGCTCGCGGACGCGGACCAGCAGATCGATCCGAATCGCTTCGCCGATATTTACGCGTACCAGGTTGCGGAAGGCGCGATACTGAAGGTGACTCTTACCGCGAGTTCATTCGACGCGTTTCTCTACGTGCAGACTCCATCGGGAGAAATTGTGGAAAACGACAACTCGGGCGATCTCGAAACCGATTCGTCGATCGAACTCGAAGCCAAACGTGGTGGAAAGTACCTCATAGTCGCGACGAGCACGGGACAGAAGAACACAGGCGCTTACGTCCTTCGAATTCGGGCCATGCAGGAAAGCGATACGATCGTCACGAATCCGCAGAATCAGAGTAGCGTCCCCGCCCAGACGCAGCCCGAACGACCGCCGTCAGGGTTCCGCGGCAGAACCACGCCTTTCGGGACCACCGGCTCCCTCCAGCGCGGCGATCAGACCTACCGCTCCGGAGATCGCGAGGGCGCGTTCTACGACAGCTACGAAATCTGGTTTCCGCAGGGAAGTTTCATCGAGGTCAAGCTCGAAAGTCGCAGCCGACAGTACGATCCGTTCCTGATCGTCGAAGGCCCAGCGAATTTCCACAAGGAGAACGACGACGTCAACTATCCGTCGGACACGAATTCCGCGGTGACGTTCTTTTGCTCGAACAGCGGCTCGTACACGGTCTACGCTACAAGTTACGCGTCGGGAGCCGCGGGGAATTATTCGCTTTCCGTGACGAGCGAGTTCGTCAGCGCGAGCGAAACGATGGTCCGCACTCTTGGCAGGAGATATTTCGGGATATTCGTCGGAATCCGCGACTATCCGGACGATCTCGACGACCTCGAATACTGCGACGAGGACGCGACGCTTCTCTCCCGCGCGTTCACGGGAGGTCAGCTTATGGGCGCTGAGAGTTTCGTCGTGCTCACGAACTCAGGCGCGACCACCCGCGCGGTCCGCGATGCGTTTACGACCATCAAGCGGCAGATCGGCCCGCGGGACGCCTTCGTGTTCTTCTTCTCAGGCCACGGACAGCAAAGCGAATATGACGAATCGAACACCGACGAAGTCGATCGCAAGCAGGAAAGCATCGTCCTTCACGACGGCGAACTTCTGGACGACGAACTCGCGACGCTCGTGGGCGAACTGAACTGCGCGATCAGGCTGGTCGCGATCGACGCGTGCTTCTCCGGAGGATTCGCGCGGGACGTTGTGAACAAACCGGGTACGATCGGGATTTTCTCCAGCGAGGAGGACCTGACGAGCAACGTCGCAAGCGAGTTCAGCGCCGGAGGTTATCTCTCGCTGTTCTTCCGCGAGGCGGTCAGCGAACGCGCGGACGTCAATCGCAACGGCACAATCGACGTCGGCGAACTTTGCCATTATATCCAGAATTCATACGGTTCAAGGGTTCGCGAATCCGAAGTCGAAACGAACGACGGCGAAATCGGCTATCAGCATGTGGTCGTCGACCGCGGCTCGGTGACGGTCGGGACGGAACTCTTTCGAACGAGATAATCGAGGGACTTTATCGGCCATCCCTTTTTTGGTATATTCGTCACCTCTTCGATTGTTGAAGTGGGCAGTTGCTGGAAGATTATGACTTCATTGTATCCGCTTGTGTTCAGGGAGCACTTTCTCGAAAAGCCCTGGGGGGGAAGAAAGCTCAAAAGGCTCCTCGACAAGGATCTTCCCGATGGCGTCAAAATCGGCGAAAGCTGGGAACTCAGCGACGTCGAAGGAAGGGTCAGCGTCATCGAAAACGGCGAACTTTCCGGAACGAACATCGACGAGCTTCTTGAAGACCACCGCGAAAAGCTGCTCGGAAAGAATCTCGCGTCGCGATTTCCGCGGAGTTTTCCGCTGCTCGTCAAATATATCGACGCAAGCGAATTCCTGAGCGTGCAGGTCCACCCGAAAAAAGATTGGCTCGAGGCAAGGAAAATCGACGAGCCGCCCAAGCACGAGGTGTGGTACGTTCTATACGCGGACCCGGGGTCGTATCTATATCACGGCGTTCGAGAAGGCGTCACGAAGGACGATCTTCGAAACGCGAAGGGTGAAGAAATTCTCGCTCTGCTCAACAAAATCGAAGTCGCGCCGGGCGATGTGATTCCGATAGCGCCGGGGACGGTTCACGCGCTCGGCGCCGGGATCGTCGTCGCGGAGGTGCAGGTCAGCGCGGACACCACGCTCCGGCTTTACGATTACGGCCGCAAAGAGGCGAACGGCTCCGCCGCGCGGGAACTACACGTCGAGGACGCGATCGATCAGGTTTCGACGGAATCGCAGCTTCAGAAGTCGCGCGGACTTCCGCTTCCGGACTTCCAGTACGAACGTCTGCTGCTTTACAAGAGTTCGATGTTCAGCCTCGAACTGCTGAAATTCGACGGGATCATCTTCGAGAAGGAGCAGCCCGGCACGTTCGCGGTGCTTAGCGTCATCGAAGGCGCGGGCGACATAATCTGGACCGCGGACAAGGTCGAGCACAAACAGCCCTTCAAGATCGGCGACACGATTCTCGTCCCCGCGATCATCGAGGAGTTCAATCTGAACGCGGACACCGAATGCAAGATTCTGCGCGTACACGTTCCGTGAGTAGCGCAGCCGTATCGGTTAGGTGAACCACGTTGTTTGGAGCGTTTCAGGCGTTTCATTCGCGTGGCACGGTCTTATATCAACCCCATTTGACAGCCATGTTTTGAGGGTGTCAGCTACGAATCTGTAACTGTTCACGGGGTAGATCGCAGTCTATAGCGGGATTCTGTAGTAGTGTGCTCGTGAGAGCATATTTTCGCGGTGTGGTGGATCAAAGAAGCGCCTTACGGCGCCGCTACGAACGCGAACTACCCCGTGAACAGTTACACGAATCTTTATAGCAGACCGTAGTCGAGAGTCGGAACGTAAGGACTCCGGAAAGATTTACGACCGCTGGCTGCTGAATCTGAACTTTATAGCGTGATGCGCGCTACAAAATTTGCACGATGAAAATATTTCTGCAATAATCCAGATCGCGAACTCGGTGTATAATCATCATGGCCGCAATCGACAAAACAACGATTTGAAGTCAGGATCGCATCAGATGCAGTTTTTCACATACAGACAGGAAGGCAACGTCTTCTGGGGGCTATATCATAAAGAACGAAAGATCAACTTCTGCAGGGCGTGGGAAGCGTACCATACGCAGGAGGGTCTTTCCCGCGAGATCGGCTCGCTCAAGACGCCGCTCGACGCGATCAATTCGGGCGTGTTCCTTGCGCGGAAGCTCGGCCCCGTCGTCGATTACATCGACAAATTCGAACTTCCCGAAAAGCTCCTCATTCGAGGCGATTTCGAGGTTCTGCCGCCGATAATCAGTCCATCGAAGATCGTCTGCGTCATTCGCAACTACAAAGCCCACGCGAAGGAGATGGCCGCATCCGTTCCCGAGGAGCCGATTTTCTTTCTGAAGCCCGCGTCCGCGCTCATTGGCCACAAACAGAACATCCTTTTCCCGCGCTGGCTGAACTCCCGCGTCGATCCGGAGATCGAACTCGGAGTCGTCATCGGAAAGACCTGCAAGAACGCGAGTGTCGACAGCGCGATGCAGTACGTCGCTGGCTATACGATTATTCTCGACGTCACCGCGCGCAGCCTTCAGGGGCAGGACAAGGAGCGCTCCTGGCCTTGGACGCGCTCGAAGGGTCTCGATACGTTCTGCCCCACGGGTCCGTTCCTCGTTCCGCGCGAGATCGTCGAGGATCCTCACTGCTTAGACATCGAGCTTCAGGTCAACGGCGGAGAACGGCAGAAGGGAAACACCAGCGACATGGTCTTCACGGTGCCGGAACTGATCAGCGCCGCTAGCAAATATATGACGCTCCAGCCCGGAGATATGATCGCAACCGGAACTCCGGAAGGCGTGTCCCCCGTCGTCATAGGCGACTACATCGAGGCGACGATCGAAAAGCTCGGGACCCTCAAGATCACCGTGTCGAGTGCGTAGCTCAGGATCGAGGATCGAGGATCGAGGATCGAGGGGAAATCTCCTCGAACAGATCGAGTAATTTCCTCGCGTTGTCCTCCTGTGGATATTTCTCCGCGAGCTTCCGCGCCTCGATTCCCGCTGTTCTGCGAACGTCGTCGCCTGAGAACCGCGCGATCGCGTTCGCAATGCCGCTGATGTCGGTCGCGTCGAGGCTGCCGACTCCCTGCACACCGTCTTCGATGAGCATTCCGGAGCCGCTGTGCTTCGTCGCGATTACCGGTAGTCCGGACGCCAGCGCTTCCATCACCGTCAGCGAACACGCGTCGAAAAACGTCGGGTAAACGAAAAGATCGCTCGCGGCGTAATACCGTTCGACGTCGCTGACGCCGCCGAGAAAGCGCACAGAGTCCGCCACGCCAAGCCTACGCGCGAGGCGTCTGAACGGTCCTGGCTTCCCGCGACCGACGATCCACACCTGCATCTTCCGCTCCGGCTGCGTCCTCCGTACCAGAGCGAACGCGCGAATGAGGCTCGCGACTCCCTTCAGCCGAAAATTGTGGCAGACGGTAAGCAGCACGAGTTCGTCGTCGCTCACGCCGAGGGACGCGCGCAGTTCTCCGCGGAACTTCGCTTTGTTATCAGGGTGGAACTTCGCGAGGTCGACGCCGTTGTAGAGCACGCGCACCTTCTGTGCCGCGGCGGGGTGGATGCGCTCGACGTCTTCGCGGACCTTGTCTGAAATCGCGACGACTAGCTTTAGATCCGCGGATGCGTACTGACTTCGCTGGATGCTTTTGATGACGTAGTGCCTGGGAGTGCAGTAACGCAGAATTTTGCGAAACCAGCGGTAAAGCGGGTTCTCGATCGAAAGGAAGAACCTCTCGGCATAGGCCTCCTCGACTCCGCCGTGGGGGTTCAGGACGTTCCCGCCGAGTGACTTGCCAAGGACCGACGCGACGTCGAAGTCGCTCGCTTCGATTATTTTCCTCGCGGCGTGGGCGAACGTCAGGATTTCGATCGCGGGGGACCACCGCATCGTCGGCGCCTCGATGACTGTAACGTCTTCGACGTGCCCTGCGACCTTCGAAGCGATCACCGTCACCTCGTGGCCGAGCCTTACGAAGTCCTGCGCGAGGTTCACCGCGTAGCCTTCCGCGCCGCCCTTTCCGGGGATGAAGCGTTCGATGACGAGTGCGATTTTCATTTGTCCATTTTAGCGGTTTCGGTTGTATAATCATCCCGAAGGATAATTTTAGGAGCGATCGATGTTCGGCGCGGACATGCTTACATTCAGGGAGTTCATGCTGAAGGAGCCACTTCCACTTTCGACCATTCACGACGCGGTCCTGAAGTTCCTTCGCGGGCGCGACGACGTCGTCGTTTATGACGCGCACGCGGTGAACGCATACGTGGACGAGCCGCGTATGACGCAAGACGTCGACATCATGGCACTTAACGGCGAGAAGTTCGCGGAAGAGCTTAGGAAGTTCATCGCGGACAAGTTCCACATAGCCGTGCGCGTGCGCAACATCCGCGACGGACTATGCTATCGGATTTACCAGGTCAGGAAGGACGGAAATCGTCACCTCGTGGACGTGCGTCCCGTGGATTCACTTCCGACGGCTACAATGGTCGAAGAAGTCCCGATACTGGCGCCGGCGGAGCTTGTCGCGGCGAAAGTCATTTCTTTTAAACAGCGAAAAGGGAAGCCGAAATCCGGTAGCGACTGGCGGGATCTGGCGATTTTGCTCCTTACATTCCCGGAATTAAAAACGGAGACCGGCAAAGTCAAGGAGTCGCTCGAGTCGTCGAACGCGAGTCCCGCGGTATTCGATACCTGGCGCGAAATCGTCGAAACGGAAATCACGCCGGAATCGGACGAAGACGAGTTTCAATAAACAGATTCATGACGCGTTTCCGACTTCATCTGAGCTTTTCCACCGCGCGCTTCGCGTTCAGCACGCAGTCGTTCAGCCCGACGCCGAAGTAAGCGTTGCCGGCGAACGCTATGGTCGGATTCGCAGTTTCGAATTTCCGCAGAGCTTCGAGTATCCGCTCGTGCGTGGTTTCGTACTGAGGGATCGCCCACCTGTGCCGGAAGATGCGCACCATCCGCGGCTCGCGTGAAATCCCGAGCATCGTTTCGACCTCGTTATGCACGATGCGAAGCAGCGCGTCGTCCGTAAGCTCGATCCCGTCTGGATCGCTCGCCCCTCCGATCATCGTGCGAAGCTGGAAACACCCCTCCGGCGCGCGGCCTTCGAAAATCGAACTCGAGAACAGCGCCCCGAGCACCCTTCGTTTCTCCTTCCGCGGAGTCAGGAATCCGAAGCCGTCCACGGGAGCGCGCTCATCCTCGTTTTTGTATCCCGTGCAGATCACCGTCATCGACGCATACGGCACCTCGCAGATGAAATTCGCCGCATCGTCGTCGACATTCGCGATCAATTTTCCCGCGGCGTAAGCGGGGGTCGCGACGACGATCTTCTTCGCGCGGACGACTCCGCCCGCTACGGAAATCACGCTCCACCCGTCCCCGGCGCGCTCGATCCGCTCCGCGCCAAATCCAGTGCGGATGAACTTCGAGTATCTTTCCGTTATCGCACGCGGAAGCTCGCCCGCGCCTTCCGCGAAACTCGTCAGAACGCCCGCCGGACCCGCCGCGCTGGCCGACGGATTCTGTTTCTTCTTTGCGCGGAGGGCTTTGAAGAGACTCCCGTACTCGCGCTCCATCGCGAACATTTTCGGAAAGCAGTGTCGGAGACTCAGCCTGCGCGAATCGCCACCGAAGACGCCAGACACCATCGGGTCCACGAGGTTCTCCGCGGCTTTTATCCCGATGCGGCGTTTCGCGAAATCGAAAATCGTCTCCTCGATGATCCTTCCGCTGTCGTCCTCAAACCTGCGCGGCTTCACGAATGGTTCGCACAGGAGCCGCAGCTTTCCAGCGAGCGGGAGCACTCCGGAAAACAGGAACGCAGGCGGGGACAGAGGGATTTTCACAAGACGCTCGCGCAGACAAAGAAACCTGCTTTTCGCATTGTCCGACGCTCGCTGCATCCGCGGCTCCGCGCCGACGTTGCGCACGATCTCGAGCGTCATTGGTTCGCGGTCGAGAAATCCGTTCGGGCCGACGTCGACGCTCCAGCCGTCTTCGTTCACAGTCTGCATAAGCCCGCCTGTGCGGGACTCTTTCTCTAAAAGAAGCGCGCTGGCGTGCGGATGCTTCTCGCGAAGGAAGTGCAGCGCGCTCAGTCCGGAGATACCTCCGCCTAGGACGACGTAATCGCAAAGCGACGAATCCGGATTCGCCAGCGGCTGCTCCGCTTCGCCTTGCGCTGTCGGATGGTTGGAGTTCGTCATTGGCTGCGACTGAAAATCGTACATTAAATTCGTGTCCGTCACGAATTTAATGTCAAGTCAACTTAGCGCTGAGGTTCCTGAACGGTTCCTCGCGTACAAGTCTCGCGACGATTCTTCGGAGGGCAACAACCATCGCGGCGGTGCGAATGTCCTGCTTCAGCTCGTCGTGGACGTCCATCAGCGAATAGTATCTGCTCTTCATCTGCTCGCGAAGATGACGGTAGACCTGCTCTATCGTGTAATGGTTTCCCTTGACGTTCGAATCCCATTCAAGATAGCTGACGTACACACCACCGGCATTGCAGTAAATATCAGGAAGGACGTCGATGCCGCGCTTTTTCAGGACCACGTCTCCGGACGGAGTAGTCGGATAGTTAGCACCCTCCGCTAGAAGTCTGCAATTCAGGAGTCCGGCGGTGACTTCGGTTATCGCGTTCTCGAGGGCCGCGGCGATGAAGGTGTCGACCTCGGCGCTGAAGAACTCCTCCGGAGAGCAGGCCCTCGCCTGCGGGAACCCTGCGACGCCGCGATGTTCCTTTGAGTAGGCCGCGAGTTCGTGGGCGTCCATTCCGTCTTCGCTTATGATGCAGCCAGTGTGGTCCTGCACCGCGATCAGTTTCGAGCCTTCTTCCTCCATACCCATTGCCGCGAAGCTGCCGACGTTGCCGTAGCCCTGGACGCTGAACCTCGTCGCGCGCAGAGGATGCACCGCGTCGTGTGGCGAATATTTGTAGCGGAAGTGCTCCTTCACCGCGTGGACCACTCCGCGTCCCGTTGCGGGTTCGCGTCCCGCGAGTCCGCCGCACTCGACGCTCTTTCCCGTCACGACTCCGCCAAGGTTATCCTGCCAGCGATCGCGGGTGTAGTAGCGGAAGAAGTGGAAAATCCAGTCCATGATTTCCGCGTTCGTGTTGACGTCCGGCGCGAGGCTGTCCTGCATCGGCGCGATCTCTCCGACGATGTTTCGGACGAGTTCGCCAGTGATTCGGTAGAGGTCGTGCTTTCCGTACCTGTGCGGGTCCATGCGGATTCCGCCTTTGCCTCCGCCGAAGGGCACTCCGATCAGCGCGCACTTCCACGTCATCGCGGACGCGAGCGCCTTGCACTCGGCGAGATCGACGATCGGATGGAAGCGCATTCCTCCCTTGTACGGCCCGAGGATTCTGTTGTGCTGGATTCTGTGGCACTGGAAGGTCTTGACCTTGCCGTTTTCGGAAGGGTCCTTCGAATCCTCGATTCTTACCCGGACATAGAACGTCAGTTCCTTGTCAGGCTGGAAAAGATGCTCGACAACATCCGGATGGAAGTTGCCGTACTTCACCGCCTGCAGGAACCGAACCTGGTTCGTGTCGAAAATATCGATGTGTTCCTGCGGCAGTTGCTCGAATATTTTCGGCTGGGTTCTCTTTTTTACATGAACGCTAGTGGCAATAGTTGCTTGTCCGGTCTCGCCGGTCTGCCGCGAGCGTTTCTTCGGCTTGCCGTTTTCGCCGCTCTTCGGTTGTCTATCCAAGTTGCACCTCTCTGTTGTGGCATGGCGGAGAGTGTATAATACTTTGGACGAACAATAAAAACAGGGACTCGAAATTTTGCTAACTTTTAAACGCGGTCAGGATTTCAATGGCTGAACTGTTTTCGAAAATCACCGGGTCCCCGAGCTTCGTTCCGCCTTACCTCGACATATTTTCTCTTGCCGAAGATCAGGGCGAAACCCTCGCTTCGAGCCGGACAACGAGAGTTTCGAAGATATGCCTCGCGCCAAACACGCATTCAGTACTTAAATTGTATAAATATCCAACTAAATACGATAAATGGCGCGGACTTCTCCGCGGAACGTTCCTCGGAACCCCTGCCGCGCGGAGAGAAGCCTCAAATCTTCACCGGCTGAGCGCTCACAAGCTTTCGCCGAAGGTTTTCGATTATCGCGAAGAGCGACGGTACGGATTCCTTTGCAGGGCTGTCATCGTGATGGAGTTTCTTGAAGGATTCCTGCCGATGCAGACGTACCTCGAACTTGGAGACGAGGCGCTCACGAGATCGATAATGGACGCGGTTCTCGACCGCGTGAACGCGATGCACGCTCTCGGCTTCGAGCATCGCGATCTGTTTCCGAGGAACATTCTCGTGAATCCATCGGGGGAGAGCGCGCTGGTGCGGTTCGTGGACTTTCGCAAGGGTCGGTGGGGGTCCGCGCCGCTTTCGACCACGGGAAGGAACCGGGACCTTAGTCTGTTGCGAACGGAAACCGACTCGTAATTCGTAGTCGCAGACTCGTAAGGTGTCGTGTCAAAATAAGTTTACGAATTTCGCGCTCAGATTTACGTCAGGTTCGCATTGCGCAATTGAGTCAAACCGCAGTCGTAGCCATAGTTCCGTCGAGGATTTGACGATTGAGCGCGGTGTGAAGATGGCGTGAAGATGTGATGTGAAAACGTCAACTTATTTTGACACGACACCTTATATGTTGACAGAAGCTTTCCATCGCTGATAAAATTCGAAAATCAACAGCAAACCTCCCCTGAGGTAGAAATGAGGCAAAATATGGATTCCTTTCGTGGTCTCGTACTAGTCGGTCTTGGCATCGTCGTTGGACTTCAGGTCGCCATCTGCTTCCAAGGGAACGAAAAAACCGCGAACGCAGGAACGGCGAACGACGCCGGAAACGTTACCTGCGCGACGGGCAAATCCGCCCGCGGCGACATCGACGTGCTCTGGGTGATCGACACTGAAAAACGCCAGCTCGCGGCGTATCAGATGAGTTCCCGCGGAGTCGAACTCCTCGCCGCGCGTAAAATCTGGTATGACTTGCAGCTAATCAGCTACAACGACGCCAGCCCCCCCGAAGTTCAGATCAGAGAACTTCGCCGTCTGTGGGAAGCCTCCGGGATTGCAACGCCTCAGGACAACGCTCCGCCTGTGACGACTGACCCGGACGCGTTCAACGAAACGGACGACTGATCATTCACGCTTGACATTGGCGCCCGAAGCCGTAATATGAGAGACATTCCCCTGAGCAAAAACTCACGAAGGTCGATTGATCATGGTTGACTATCTCAATTTCGACAAGGTTCTCGACGAGCTTGAAGTCGACGAAGAAGAACTTAAGCGCATGGTTAGCGAAGGTCAGATTCGCGCGTATCGCGATGAAGACCGCATGAAGTTCCGCAAGGACGACATCGACGCCCTGCGTACCAAGAACGTTTCCGAACCCACAATCATACTGCCTTCGGCGGGGTCCATCGGAAGCGTGCTGAACGATGACGACGACGATCTCCTCCTCATCGAGGAAGAGGACGACACCGGCGATACGAGGGTCGATCTTCCGGACGATCTCGGCGACGACGATTTCGATGCCGCGGACGCGACTGTCGTTCCGACGCTCGATTTCGATCTCGACGGCGATTCGAATTCCGAGACCCTCACCGAGGAGCTTGTTTTCGACAACGACGTGGACGACACTCTCGGCCCGGACGACGTCGGCGGAATGGCGACTCAGCGGATCGAAAGCCAGGCGACCTTCGTCGATGATGAGGACGAAGAAGAGGAAGAGGAGGAGGACTTCTCCACTCAGCAGATAGGCGACGACGATGAAGAAGATGAGGACGATGACGACGACCTCGCGAAGACCATCGCCGCGCCGAAGAAGAGCACGCTCGCAAGAAAGAGCACGCTCGGCAAGACGAGCGCGAGCGGCCGCGCGTCGAAACGACTTCAGGCGGCTGACGTCCGGTCGAAGGGTGGTCTCCCCGGCGGTTACGAGCGGATTGGCGCGATCTGGACGATTATAATGGTTCTGTCCTCCATCCCGCTTTTTTGGGCCGGACTGATGTTCGTCGACCTGTTCAGCGGAAGTCTCGGCGGAATCAGCAAGGCTGTCGTCGAGCCGGTGGCGGAGAACGTCAACAACGAAAAGCTGATCATCGTGGGCGCAGCCGCAACAGCCGATGGCGGCGCGGTCGGAGGCCAGGGTTCCGCGGGCACGTCCTACGGTCAGCCTCTTCCACACAATGATATTGCCGAAGATTCCTTCGGGAACTGACAGCAGCGATAAAGGCGAATTCGAAAGGCGGGCTTCGGTCCGCCTTTTTTTATGGTTGCGCGAGTCGGGACTCGGTCACCGCCAGAACCCGCCGAACGAGAATGCGACCATCGCTAGTAACAGAATCGCGAGTACGGACAGGAATATTCTCGACAGCAGCATCTTTCTTCGAATTTCGGGCGGGAAGTCGCGGCTCGGAATCTCGCCGCACTCGTAGCACTCGTACGCCTGGAACGCCGCGTAGAAAAGAAGCGACGGCAGACCCGCGAGAAACCAGAGCATCATTTCCGTGGTGTCGTCCCTATTCTTGCCGACCCAGCCGCTACAGTAAGGGCATCGGAAAGCCCCGAGGCTTTCCCTGCGTTTCTCGCGCATCTGTGCGTCCTTGCTTTTAAGACCCGCGTATTTGCTCTCTTTCTCGACGATCGCTTTTTTGATCTTCACTTCGCGAAAACCGCCGTCGTGATCGTCGTCCTCGAATTCTTCGACGTCATCTTCATCTTCGAGTTCGTCGTCAAAATCTTCGTCCGGCTCGACTATGCGAGGTTTTCGCGCTCGACGCGGCTGCGCGCTTTCTTCGTCCTGAATCCGATCCTCCACGTTTGTTCCTCCGCGAACGCCGTCAGTATCTTACTGACAATCCTTCGAATTGTCAGCGGAAAATCCACTGCAAATCGCCGAACAATTGCGCCCAACAGTAAACCCGGCATACTGGAGGACATTGTTGGATATCGAACTTCCGAACCCTGGCAAATACCCGAAGCAAATTTCGCACGACCTCAAAAACGCGTACTTCAAACACATCGGCTACGAACCGCATCCCGGGCAGCGCTCGTTCCATGACAGCAGCGCGAGAATGAAAATACTCGTCGCGGGCGCAAGGTTCGGAAAGTCCCTCGCGGCGGCGCGGGAAGTCGAGCCGTACATTCTTGCTTCTAATACCCGCGGCTGGATCGTCGGTCCAACATACGATCTTGGGTCAAGGGAATTTCAATACATCTTTCAGTCTCTGATTGATGATCAACAGATCGAAACGAATCGAAAATCTTTCTCTGACCGATCTATGATCATCGAAACCACTTGGAACAGTTTCGTTGAAGTTCGAAGCGCTCATAATCCAATCTCGCTCCTGGGAGAGGAACTCGACTGGCTGATACTTTCGGAAGCCGCGCAGCTCTCGCAGACCGTGTATGAACGATTCCTCCGCGCGCGGCTCTCGACCCGCATCGGGAAACTGATCGTGCCGTCGACACCGAACGGTTTCGGCTGGCTATACGACATGTTCATCCGCGGGCAGGATCCGGATTTTCCGGACTTCGAAAGCTGGCAGTTCCCGACGTGGGCTAATCCACTCGTCGCGCCTGAGGAAATCGAAGCAGCGCGCAAGGAACTGCTTCCGCACATCTTCGACGAGCAGTACGGAGGGCACTTCACAAAACCGGCGGGGCTTGTGTACCCGGAGTTCCAGGAGTCCATTCACGTCCGCGAGGAGCCGGAGGAGGAGTTCTGCGAGCGATACCGCGCGATCGATCCGGGCTATCGAAATCCATTCGCGGTCGTGATGGTCGGAAGGAACTTCGACGGTCGCTACCACGTTTTCGCGGAGTATTACCAGCGCGAGCGAACCACAGAGGACCACATCGAATTCCTCCGCGACGCGGGAAGGTTCGACCTCACCGTGATCGATCCGTCCGCCGCGCAGCTCATCCGCGATCTCCGTACCGCGGGCATCACCGCAATCCCTGGCGCGAATGACATCCAGCCCGGCATCGATATGATTCGTAGCTACCTCGCGATCGGTCCCGACGGACTTCCGGGGCTGACGGTGCACCCTCGCTGCCGGCACCTGATAAACGAGTTCCGCGAGTATCGCTACCCGTCGGATTTCGAAAACCCGCGCCTCGCGGAACTGCCGCTCAAGGAGAACGACCACGCGCTCGACGCGCTGCGCTACCTGCTGATGACGCTCCATCAGCGGGGTAAACTATAAAAAACCAAGCCTCGTCCAAGACAGAGACGCCGTTTATCAATTTGAACGTTGCTCCACCTGTCGCCAGCTAAGGAGGCGCCATAATTATCGTGGCGAATATCTTCCACCAGTATTGTAGATATTGTTCGGGCCATCGGTGCCGCCCCAAACGATCATTTCCAATCCCGTCCACACGGCGGTATGGTTGCTTCTCGGCGTTGGCGCTCCGTCCAGCGAAAGCCGCGTCCAGGTATCGGAAACCGGGTCATACTCACCGCCATCGCCAAGCCGAGTGCGTTTGTCTTCCCCACCCCAAACGATCATTCTTGACCCGCTCCAAATTGCCGTGGCGAGTTTCCGCGGCGACGGAGCGTTTTTTGTAGAAATCGGTACCCACGAGTCTTTTTCCGGGTCATAAATTCCGCCATTGTTCAGGCAAGATAATTCGTTAGAACCGCCCCAGATCATCATCTTTGAACCCGTCCAAACCGCGTTGTGGCCCACTCTTCCGGTCGGAGCGCTTTCAGTCGATATCGAAGACCAGGTATCGCTTTCAGGATCGTATGCCCGGGAACTGTTTGGAAAATGACTAATGCCGGAGATCAAGCGTTCATCTCCACCCCAGAGTATCATTTTCGATCCTGTCCATATCGCGGTGAATAAAATCCTTGCAGGGGGCGCACTTTCGTTTGAAATGATTGTCCATACGTCATTTTCCGGATCGTAAATTGAACCATCATTTAAAATACTACCGTCCCAACCTCCCCAGACGATCATTTTCGACCCTGTCCAAACGGCAGCAGGTGAATGCCTAGGAGTGGGTGCATTTACCGTGGTGACTTCAGTCCACTCATCGGATTGTGGATTATAAATTCCACCAGTATTCAGGTGGGTTTTCTCGTTAAAACCGCCCCAAATAATTAGTTTCGTCCCTGTCCAAACAACGGAATGATTATTCCTGCCGGAAGGAGCGTTGACAGAGGGTAACGCATTCCATAGATTTTTATTTGGTTCATACCGCTCGCCATCACCAAAATAGCTTCCGTGGGAGTTGTTGCCCGACAAATCATCTCCTCCCCAGATAATCATCTCTGTGCCCGTCCAGACCGCAGCGTGCCCACAACGTGGACTAGGTGCATCGTCATTCGATATCGCAGTCCAATCAGTTCTGCCTCGAAAAATAACGAGCAGGCAGGAAAGAACGATAATCAAACCTACCCCGATCACTATCGCTATTGTCCTTGTGTTCATCTAACGCATCTAACGCAAAGTTCAACAAAAGATACCGAAGCTATGGGCATCCAAAATAATCTTTAGCCTGAGCAACCCCTTTATCTATCACTACTAGTGTCAAATCATCCAGCTTCCATTGCGCTGCCGTGTCCTCGGGTAAACGATTAAACGGGCGACTACCCAATCCTTCGTCGCCGATTTTAACTTGATACCAATTAACATGTTCAACATACATTTTTCTAGACCAGAAACCCCAACAACTTACTGTTTCGCACACTTCTCCTTTGATCTTAATCCATAGATTGGCACCATAATTATTTATATTATATGCGTCAATGAGCTTGATTGTTTCCTTAAGGATTCCTGCAAAATCAAAGCTATATTCTTCTTCAAGCTCGTCAAGTTCCGTCTTTTCATCATCTGTCAAAAGATCACGAATAGTTTTCAGCCCAGCCTCGCCCAATAGTCGCTGAAGACCTAAATCTTCAACCCGTCGAGCATTTGTCCGTGCAACACCCTTGTTGTACAAAAACATGAGATAAGGGATCGCGCCAGTCAAAACCGCTTGTTCTTCCGGATTGACATCGAATTCCCTATGCGGTGTAATGCCTATATCAATTATTTCGCAACTCGATACTTTGCCAACAGGCGTGCATAAGTCTGGACAGCCTATTTTTGTACCCTTAAACGACTCCATCTGAAACACAGGCGATCTAAAAATACCTTCGCGTGTTCGCATTACGACGAATGCTTCCGGAGTCTCGGGCGTTGTTGGCAATTCAGTCAGACCTTGAAGAACAACGTTTCTTAGATTCTCCACCGGAATATCACCCATTCGATCCTCAAATTCGTCACGCAAACGCGCGATGAGATTGTCCGCAATCTCGGTTTGCAATTGCGTGGAGATTTGTCCGCCAAAGTCATCTGTTTTGAGTTCGAATTGTGCTGGATTCATTCGACTTCCATCAAATCCATTGTTATTTATCGCGTTCAGCGCAGATGCCGGATTTTGTGAAAATGACGGAATCGACGGAGAAACCACGCGCGGATGGTCGTTTTCGGATGACAAGGTTCGCGTCGCGGAATTGCCATTACAACCGCAGTCGCGCAATACTTGTCCGTTCGCGAGTTTCAGCGGTCTTTTATCGCCCGTGAAGAAGCGGTATAGAAATTCTGAAAGACTCATGCCATTCTCCTTCCGCTTTGTCGCTATCGAAACTAGACTAGTTGCCCGCGAGCGTCCATCGACATAATCGCGATTGCGACCGCGCGGGCGCCCATACCGATAATCAGCAGTAGGAAGAGAATGACGGTGACGAATATCAAACCTCCGGATACATCTGGAATCGCGGTTTCAAGCGCGAGCGCGATGCCTAGCAAGATGATACCCACGAAATAGTACAGAGTAAAGAACCCCGATACAAAATCGCACATCATCGTTAGACCGAGGGATTTGATCACTCCCCATGCTTTTGGCTGCGACGACTGGAGCAGCGAGAGCGTTCCCGATCTCATCACCTGCGCGACCAGCAATCCGACGAAAGCGAGTGTCGCGATAAGCGCCTCGATGCCATCAAAGATGATGAAGCCGAGAGGCGCGCCGGTGGGGAAGATCGTCAGAATGCCCGACCAGAATACGATGACAAGGATAGTGAAAGCGACGATCAGAATGAGTACGAAAGCGGAAATTACCTTTGATGCGTCCATATAAATCTCCAGTTATCCGGTTAAAAACTGCTGATAATACGTGGTGAAGTATCAGATTATTATACGACTGCCGTAGACGATTACAAGTACGATTTGTTTTTTTTTTAAACGTAACGCCCTTCCCCCTCACGTGTGAAGGAGAACGATCACGCGCTCGACGCGTTACGATACCTGCTGATGACGCTGCACCAGCGCGGGAAACTCTGAGGGAATTAGGAATGGATGGATGCCGGTAGAACTCAGATAATTCACCAACTCAATTGGCTTCAATTAAGGGGAGAAACATGGAAAGTGAAAATCCGATCAGGGACAAGAGCTACGCTTTTTCGATTCGCATAGTCAACTTGTATCTGCACATAAAAAAGAAACTGAAGGTGTTTTCACTAAGGACGCGCGTCAAAATAAGTTGACGTTTTCACATCACATCTTCACGCCATCTTCGTTCCGCCCTCGGTCGCCCCACAACATCGAGGTAATGGCTCAACGGAACTATAGCTACGACTGCCGTTTGACTCACTCGCGCAATGCGAACATGACGCAAACTCGATCGCTATTTTGTACAATTTATTTTTTTGAGCCTCCTAAGCAATTCTCTGGCGCGGAATTTCGTAATAGTCAGCGATTTCACTTCTGCGTTCTGACTTCTGACTTCTAACTTTGGTTCGTTCGTGATAAAGTTTCGCGAATGACGCTCGACCTCGAACTAGTCAGGAACATCGGAATCATCGCCCACATCGACGCCGGGAAGACGACGACGACGGAGCGGATTCTGTATTACACCGGACGGGAGTACCGCCTCGGCAGCGTCGACGATGGGAACACGACGACCGACTTCATTCCCGAAGAGCAGGAGCGCGGCATAACGATAAAAGCCGCGGCGGTGACGACGTTCTGGGAACTCGAAAACAAGAAGTATCAGATCAACATCATCGATACGCCGGGGCACGTGGACTTCACCGCGGAGGTCGAACGCAGCCTGCGCGCGCTCGACGGCGCCATCGGCGTATTCTGCGCCCGCAGCGGCGTCGAAGCGCAGTCGGAAACCGTCTGGCGTCAGGCGCAGCGATACAAAGTCCCGAGGATCGCGTTCATCAACAAGATGGACCGCGCGGGCGCGAATTTCGAAAAGGTCGTCAGCGCGATCCGCACAAGGCTGAAGTCGGTGCCGCTCGTCATCGAGCTTCCCGTAGGCGCCGAGGACGACTTCGACGGAACTATCGATCTCATTACGATGAAATGGCTCTCCTACAAGAAGCAGGAGGACGGCAAGGTTGTCGTCGAGAATGACATACCGGCGAACCTCGTCGAGGAGGCGCAGATTCAGCGCGAGCTTATGCTCGACGAACTCGCGAGCCATTCGAGCGACGAGTTCGCGGAAGCGTGCCTCGATGGCGCGCCGACCGCGGATCAGATTTACAAAGCCCTACGCGAGGCGGTACTCGCGAATAGTCTCGTGCCCGTCCTATGCGGCGCGAGCCTTCGAAACATGGGCGTGCAGCCGCTTATCGACGCGGTGTGCCGATACCTGCCGTCGCCGCTGGACCTGCCGCCGGTTACGGGACGCGATCCGGACGACGATTCGAAGGTGCTCACTCGCTCGACGAAAACGACGGAGCCGGCGTCGGCGCTCGCGTTCAAGACGGTCTGCGACGAGTTCAAGGACTACACGTTCCTCCGCGTCTACTCGGGCGACATCGAGCGCGGGCAGAGCGTTATGAACACGCGCACGGGTAAGCGCGAACGTCTGAACCAGCTCGGAAGGATTTACGCGGACAAGTTCGAACCCGTCGATAAACTCGAAGCCGGCGACATTGGCGCGGTCATCGGACTGCGCGACACCGTCACGGGAGACACCCTTTGCGATGACAAACACCAGATCGTGCTCGAGCGCATCAAGTTTCCGGAGCCGGTCGTCGCGGTGAAGATCGAGCCGAAGACGAGCGCCGACCGCACGCGACTCGAGACGGTGCTCTCGAAGATGTCGAAGGAGGATCCGACGTTCATCACGAAGATCGACCCCGACACGGGAGAGACGATCATCAGCGGGATGGGCGAGTTGCATTTGCAGGTCACGCTCGATAGGATGCTGCGCGAGTTCAAGGTCGGCGCGGACGTCGGCAAGCCGTCGGTGGCGTTCAAGGAGTCGATCTTCGCGAAGATCGAGGAAGAGGCGATTTTCGAGCGCGAGACGACCACAAAGAATCTGTACGCGGGGATTCGAGTCCGGCTCGATCATAACGAAGACGTGGTGCAGCCCACGGTGGTGATGGGCGACGTTCCGCCTGACCAGATTCCGAAGAACTTCCTGCCCGCCGTGAAGCGCGCCGTCGAGGCGGCGCTTTCGGGCGGCGGACGCGCAGGCTTCCCGATGATCCACATCAAAGCGACCGTCCTCGGCGGCAAGTACCGCCCCGAGGAAAGCACCGACGTCGCGTACGAAGCCGCCGCGGCGATGGCGGTAAACCGCGCGATCAATGAGGGCAAGATGCATCTCCTCTGGCCGATAATGAAGTTCGACATTCAGACGCCGGAGGATTACTTCGGTCCGATATCGAGCGACTTGAACGGACGTCGCGCACTGATCGAGCACACGGAAACCCTTGAAGGAATGACCCGCATCACGGGGCTTGTCCCGATAAGCGAAATGTTCGGCTACGCGAACGCGATCCGCGGGCTGTCGCAGGGTCGCGCGGGGTATTCGCTCGAAATCGCGAAGTACGACCGCACGCCGCCCGAGGTCGAGGCGAAGTACTATCTGTGAGTTGTTAATATTCTTGGAATTTGAATCGCCGGGAAGTTATTATTCCTTTGTCCAATGATTCGAGCGATAAACGTATGACTGATGCGCCGGATAACAATTCACCTGCCGTAGGTTCAGAAAACTATCCTCTGGTTGAAACGATTCTTGGATTCCAGTTCGAGCCCGTTCAAGAGTTCCGTAGCGCTCACCACGGATTATTCTGGGAGCACATTGGAAGAGACAAGTGGCCGATCTGCAATGAAAAACAAGCATCGTTGCCACAAAGAGAAATGTTCTCGGAACCACCGTGGCTATCCAGCATTTTGTCTCTTCAAGTGAGTCAAAAACCTGAAGTCAGAACGCTTTTTTTCAGCTCAGAAAAGGACAGGGCAATTCAAATTCAGAACGGTCAATTGCTTTACAACTGGAGAAAAACATCTGGACCGGTTTATCCCAGATTCGAGAAACTAAAAAGCGAGTTCATGGGATTCGTCGATTCTTTATTCGAATTTTTTAAGGTTGAAAACTTCATAACAAAAATCACTCAGTGGGAGTTTTCGTACGTCAATCACGTCGAAAAGGGAACCGCTTGGAAGGACAAAACGGGATGGGGAAACGTCTTCGGGCACATGTCAGGATTAACGGAAGTGTCTGACGATGTGGCTATCGACGGCGTTGCGTCAGAGTGGCATTACGAGATAAAGCCTGAAATTGGTCGAGTACACGCGTCGATAAGAAACGGTAAAATAGGCGATACGGAAAGTGCGAAGGAAGTATTGCTGTTACACTTGACCGGAAGGGGATCATTAAACCTCGACGTTGAAAAACGAAGCGACTTGCTAAAGTCGCTTGAGCTTGGGCATGACGCGGTCGTCAAAGTTTTTAAGAAACTGGCAACGACAAAGGCATTAAAAGAATGGGGGATCGATCCATGATTTCACAACTACTGATTCCGTGTTCACAAAGTCCTGGGTTGTTCTTTGATTTTTTAAGCAATGCATCGCTTGGTTCTAGTTGCGATCACGTATTTTATGGAAATATTCGATGTCAGGATTTTTTGAACTCGAATTTTGTCTCAGACGACGAAATATGGAAGCGATTCATTTTGAAGATAGAAGGTTGGATCGAATGTCCGTCGAAACTCGATGATGAAGATTTCGAAGCGCCTTCAATTCGCTCTCTCGATAAGAGTTTGGTACTCGCGTTGGCTATGAGAAACAATGGTCTACCGCCACCTTCTATAGTTTCTCCTAATGGCGAAGGAGGCGTTATCTTTGAACGCTCAGAAAAGCCGTTTCACACCATTATCGAAATCGAGGCCGATACGAGTATAGAAGTCATGATTTTCAAAAACGGCAAACTACTACCGGACGAAAATCTGGAAGTGGTTCAGGCGAAAACAAATCTATCTATAGTTGTGGCGTAATATGAATGGCGGGGTTAGAACCACACGAGATTGTATACAGAAGACTCCCATTTGAGTTGTTCGAGCCTTCAACGAATACGGTCACGATACGTGGCTTTCACCCGATTGAAAATGATACCTATGGAATTTCGCTATACAGATCGAAATTTTGTACCGCGACAGAAGTCGGAAGCTGGGGTCGTCGCGCGGACAAAGAATATTGGGTCGCTGAATTGATCGTTTCCGATATACTTTCGCTTGGATTAACCGTTGAAGTAGATGACCCGGAAGATCCAAGACACGTTCAGATACCTGAGCTTCGACGTTTTCCGGAGTTGAAATTGAGCAAGGGCGACCTACGCAAAAAAAAGATTGAACGTGCTTTAGCTGAATACGAGCGAGGTCTTGCTGGAATTGTGAAATGCGTTCACCCCGCTGTGAATGGAGGCGTACTTATACCTCCGTTCCAATACGAACCATAGTCCGTTGCGAGCTTCTGCTGACTTTCGCATCAGCGATCCTCACCAATTGAATCGCGAAATACGACCGCACGCCTCCAGAGGTCGAAACGATATACTATCTGTGAGCCGATTTCGCCTCCGCCGAAAATTCGACTGCGAAAATTTTCAAAATTCGTGGAACGTTTTCGCGAGGTCGCCGTCTTCATAGCGGGGATGATCTTCCCTGCCCCTTTCACGCTTTGAGGAGAACCACGATGCGAAAATATTTTATCGCCTTCGCTACGATACTTTCGATGGTATGCGCCGCGGAGAAAGCAAATGCGCAGCGGACGGAGCAGGACGAAAGCCAGCGAGGCTGGGCCGCGAACGTCGTCGTGCCGCAGTCGCGGGCGTTTAGATTCGACAGTCGCGCCGGGGTCGAGATAACGAAGGTCCAGGCTGGAGTCGTTATCGTAGAGCAGGTTGCGACGACGACGATGGACATCTATCTTCAGAATCCTTCAAGAACACAGCAGGAGGCGGAGCTGCTCGTGCCCGTGCCGAGTGGCGCGACTGTTCGCGGCTTCGACTTCGAAGGCGTGGGCGCGGAACCTTCCGCGAGGCTCCTTCCCGCGCGGGAGGCGTCGCGAACTTATGAATCGATCGTCAGCAGACTCCGCGACCCCGCGTTGCTCGAATTCGTTTCGAGCGATGTCGTCCGAACTAGCGTGTTCCCCGTCACAGCGGGCGGAACGCAAAAAGTGAGGCTGACCTACGAGCATCTTCTCACTGCGGACGCAGGACGGGTCGATTACGTGCTCCCGCGCACCGAGAGCGTTTCATACCGCGTGCCGTGGACCATCGACGTCAGCATCAGAACGAGTCGCGATCTCGCCGCGGTGTACTCGCCCAGCCACCCGATCCGCGTCGAGCGCGGCCAGGGAATGGTCGGCGTTCACTTAAGCGGAGGCGAGACCTGCGAACCCGGCTCCTACAGACTCTCCTACGCCTTCGATAACGAAGGAGTCGGCGCGATGTTCTTCTCGTATCCTGATCCAGAGCGCGAAGGCGGCTACTTCCTTCTCGTGGCTGGACTCCTGGAAGCCGGAGCGGACGAGACTGCGCAGAAGCGCGAGGTCATCGTCGTGCTCGATGTAAGCGGAAGTATGCAGGGCGAAAAGATCGAGCAGGCCCGGGCCGCGGCGCTTCAGATTCTCGAAGGTCTCGATCAGGGCGAATCCTTCAATATCGTCGCGTACAGCAGCACGGTCGGCTGCTTCGCCGCGGGACCAGTTATCAAGAGCCGCGAGACCATGAGCGCCGCGAGGAGCTTTCTCGGCGGACTCCGCGCGGGCGGCGGCACCGACATCCATTCCGCGCTCCACGAAGCCCTGAACCAAACCCACACGGAAAGTCATCTCCCGATGGTACTGTTTCTGACGGACGGCCTTCCCACCTCCGGCAACACGTCGGAAATCGAGATCAGGAACCTCGCGACGAACAGCAACCCGCACAAACGGAGGCTCTTCACCTTCGGCGTCGGGGTCGACGTGAACACGCCGCTGCTCGAAAGGCTCGCGGACTCGAGCCGGGGGCGCGCGACGTTCGTCCTTCCGGACGAGGACGTCGAGGTATCCGTCAGCCGCGTGTTTCGCGGACTCTACGGCCCAAGGCTGTCCGACGTTGTGCTCCAGACGAAATCGCCGGGAAGAATTCTCGACGTCTCGCCGAAGATGCTTCCGGATATTTTCGAAGGCGATCAACTCACCGTCTTCGGCAGGTACGTCGGGACGGAGGCGATCACGTTCAGTATCGAAGGCAAGCAGCAGGGCGCGGCGCGGAAATTCGAAATCCCGGTTTCGCTCGAAAGATCGACCACCCGCAACGGCTTCGTCCCGAGACTCTGGGCGAGCCGTCGCATCGGGGAACTGATCGACGAGGTCAGGCAGATGGAACCCTCGATTACAGCTCGCGAAACGATCCAGCAGCCATGGAGGTCCGCGATTCCGAGAAATCATGTTCCAGATTCGAGGTTTTTCGAGCCGGAGATCGATCCGCGGACGAAGGAACTCGTGGACGAGATCGTGAGCCTTAGCATCGAGTTCGGGATTATGACCGAATACACCTCGTTCCTTTCGACGGAAGGCACGGACCTTTCGAACCGCGACGACATTCTTCGACAGGCGACCGCGAACCTCGAAAGCCGTGGGCAGCAGGTGCGCAGCGGTCTCGGCGCGGTGAATCAGTCGTTGAACGGCACCGAGCAGCGCGCGCAGAGTTACGCGAACTCCCGCAACGGCTTCTGGAACGAGCGAATGGAACGCGTCGAAATCACCAGCGTCCAGCAAATAGCCGATCGCGCGTTCTACCAGCGCGGTGGCACCTGGGTCGACTCTCGCGCGATCGAGAACGAAAATGAAGTCGATCGCGTCGTTTATCGCGGCACCGAGGAATTCCGCGATCTGCTCGAAAGTCTCGCGCGCGACGGACGAGAAGGCGCGGTTTCCCTCTCCGGCGACGTCATCATCATCGTGGGCGGCGAGCGTATCCGGATTACGAATCCGGAAAACCGCACCCAGGACGAATAAAACTTTCGCTTGTGGGTGTTCGTGCGCTCGCCTAATATTCGGGGAGCGCACGAAACTTTTTGGTGAAAGGAACTCCAGATGTCCGAACTCGCGGCGATCCTCCTGAACGTGAATCACTTCATCCTCGGCGTAGTTCTTCTATTCGCGCTGGGATTATCGTTCGCGTGCGTCTGGCAGCTCGGGTCCAAGCACGCGAATCTGAAGGAGGAGTGGACGCCGCCTCCGGGGTATACGCAGGAGCAGATGAATGCCGCGGATTCCGAGACGGCGTCGAAGGCGGAGAACGCTTCCGTGCCCCCGGAAAATCAGCCCGGGAGTCTGTAGCTCGCGCACCAGACATTTTATTCGTGCCGTCTACGAATTTTTCGTACTATCGCGTCCCGCATTTAATAAAAAAGCAGCGGTCTCCCCGTTTAAAGACCGCTGCTTCTCAGTTAAGGGATTCTTTGTCAGAAAATCGGGATCAAAAGAAAGGTTGCCAGCCCGTTAAACCAAAAAACAAAAGGTATCGATCTCGATAATTTGACAAAGAAAATCAATCGGCGGAAATTCAATTTGACCAAAATTCAATTTGAGTTGCCGGCCGTGTTCTGCTTCCATCCCCCTTTCGGATGCAACCGACCGCGTTCCTCCGCGAGCGAACCGTACGCCCCGACGAGGTGGTTGATAAAAATCTTTGCGGAAAGTTTCGCCGCGCCGAGAACTTCGCTCGCTGCGGACGACCCTGCATCGTGATACCGTCTGCAACTGACCTGCGCGACGCCGCCTTCGAGTCCGAGCGTCCGCGCGATCTTAAGCGCTTCCTCGTGCGTTCCTTCCCCCGAAATCCGGCAATGGCTGTAGATCGACTTCGCCGCCGAAGTCTTGAACAGTCTGAACCCGCAGCTCGGATCTTTCGTTTTGGTTCTTGCCATCAGTTTCTTACACCAAATCGCGGCTTTTCTGATGAAGGACTTCGACTTGCCTTCTTCGACGCGTTCCACTGAAGCAAAATCCGCGCCGTTTTCCACGATCGGCAGAAGCTCCTCAATATGATGTATCGGAATGTCAGATCCAAGCTCTGTAATGAGCACAAAATCGTACCCAGCATGTTCTACTCCCGACCTTATGGCCGCCCCGGTTCCACGATGAGGGACGCTCGGTACGATCTTGAGCTCCGGAAATCCAGCCTCCAGCTTCACAAGCTGTTTCAGAGTTTCATCTGTGCTGCAATCGTCTACCGCGATGAGTTCGAACCTCGCGCCGTTTCTGCGCAGGCAGTGCATCATCCACGTCAGAGAGGGGATTACGTCGGCCGCCACGTTGAACATGGGCACCACTACCGAGAAACTCGGCGCGACCTGAATGTTCTGAACTGGGGTAATTAGACGTACCACGTTGACCTCTCGCAAATGCACTCTTTACATATCCTTTAGCGAGCGCCGTGCCAAACCATGTCGAAAGATTAAGATTGCGCAAAAACGGCGTTAAAGCACGGTTTCGCGGCCAGGTAGCAAATAGTCATTTCATGCCTGACGGTCTCAGGTGCAGCCCCAGCAACAATTTCATTGCAGTATTCACAATACTCCCGCAACAAAATCATTGCGTCTTTGGGAATCTCCGTTGTGCGACTGAAATTCCAGAGGTATGTTTGAATCCGTCAATGGAAGAAAGGCGATTCGATGCCCAAAGACGAGCAAAAACCAAAGGTTCTCACGGACAAGGACCTCGGAACCGCAGGACCAGGCTTTGGCCGGAAACTGCTTAGCTGGGCCTTTACTTTCGTCCTCGCCGGAGTCGCGATCTGGTTCGGGCTGAAGCTGCGCGGCGAACGCGATCAGCAATCGTCTGGAGGACCGTCCGGAAAGCCGCCGGAAGGGCAACAGGAGCGTAATTTCGACCTCAGCCGGGGGCTGGCGCCGGAAATCGTGTTCGAAACGAACTCACAGACAAGCAGCCGGGGAATCGTGCTTTCGACGGACGCTTCAAGGCGGGATCAGACGAGATTCGTGGATGAAATCAATTCTGCACGGGAAATGTTCATCAGCGACTTTTTGCGGACAGAAATTCAAAAAGAGGCACAAAACATAACTTTCAGAGCTTTTACTGCCGATGAGTCGGTGACTGCGTATGTGTATGGAAACGTCGAAGAAGTGAAACGCAAACTTGCTGGCACCGACTATATCGACGTCGCTGGCAGTGCTGGGGTCTGCCTTTTTGACGGATCGCTTGTTTTAAAGGCATCGGGTGCGTTTGAGCCGGTTAGACAGCAGCTTCGAAGGCTCACTGTGCTGACTCTCGCGAAAAAGCACTGGCCGACCGCGCCGAACTGGTGGCTGCACTTCGTCGCGAACCGTCTTGCGGGGGCGGTGAAAACTCAGCGCGGAATTACTTACCTCGATACTTTCTGGATCAAGCGAGGGCCGTTCGTGCAGGCCTTCAAGGATTTTTCGGACGATTCTCCGGAAGCGATTCTCACCGCCGGCGACGCGCACTATATGAACGTCGCGACGATACCCGAGTGGCGGCATTTCGAACTTATGCAGTTCTACGGCTTCATCTCGTCTAAATTCGCTTCCTCGCAGCGCCGGTTTTTCCAGAAAATCGAAGCCGGCGAGTCGGCGACGCCTTCCGAATACATGATGGTCCCGGTTTCGTCCCTTCCTGAAGTGTTCGACGAGCACATCGCGGTTTCGCTCACAATCCCGCTGAGAGAACGCTGAACTGTGATAGGATTTAGACGATGGCGGACGTTTTTGTATCAACGAGCTGTATGAGCGTCGGAAAGTCCTTCGAGGATCGCATCCGGCATTACGTCGACGCGGGAATCGGGAATATCGAGGCGGGGTTCGTCGCGCACAGCGAAGAGGACGAGGCGAAAATCCTGAAACGGTTTCGCGCGCGATATCTTCTGCACAATTATTTCCCGGCGCCGAGGGAGGATTTCACGCTGAACCTCGCGAGCGCGAACGACGAAATCCGCGGACTCTCGCGGAAAATGGTCTCGGACGCGCTTCGTGTTGCGGAAGCGGCCCAGGCGCCGATGTATTCGGTTCACGCCGGGTTTCTGGTGGACCCGCACCACACGCAGCTCGGGAAGCCGTTTCCAGAGGAGGGAGTTTCTCCGCGGGAAGAAGGCCTTGCGCGGTTCATCGACACCGTCGGCGAACTTGCGGAGGAGGCGAGTTCCCGCGGAGTGCAGCTTCTGATCGAAAACAACGTCCTCGCTCCGTTCAACCTTGGCAAGGACAGAAGCAACGACAAGCTGCTTGTCGTAACGGCGGATGACGTCATCGAGTTTTTCGAGGCGGTGCCAGAAGTGAAAATGCTCCTCGATTTCGGGCATTTGCAGGTTTCTTGCCACGCGCTGAACCTCGATCCCCTGACGGAGGCCAGCCGCGTTAGGAAGTACATCCGCGCGTTCCACTGTCATTCGAACAACCTTCTCGCGGACCAGCATCAGGGTTTCGGTCCGGACGTGTGGTGGCGCGATTTCATCTCCGGTTTCCCGGACGCGTGGGTTATTCTCGAGTCGAGGCACCGCGATCTCGATGACCTCCGCGATCACGTCAAGCGGCTCGAGAATATGATGGCAGGCAGTGGAAAAAATAGCATTTGATATCAGACTCAATCCCCAGCCGACGGACACGACCTGCGGTCCGACGTGTCTGCATGGCATCTACAACTATCTCGGGATGGACACAGATCATCACACCGTAATTTCCGACGTCGCCACCCTCGACGGCGGCGGAACGCTCGGAGTTCATCTTGCAACCGACGCCGTCGAGTACGGTCTCGGAGCCATCATATACACCCACAACCTGAAGGTATTCGATCCGACGTGGTTCAAATTGACACCAGCGGAAATGCGCGAGAGACTTATTAGACAGAGCGAAGTCAAAAGCGATAAAAAAATCTGCGAAGCCTCCGTTCACTATGCTGAATTCCTTTCTGAAGGCGGTGCCATCTTGTTCGAGCCGCTTACACCTGAGTTTCTTCGGAGAGTGCTCGAAAGTCACGGTCCCCTGATATGCGGGCTTAGTGCGACGTATCTCTATATGACGATGCGCGAGCGCAACTCGACGGGCGAAGATGACGACATCGAAGGATTTCCTCAGGGACACTTCGTTTTGTTGTGCGGAATTTCGGGAGACCTCAGAAAGGTCGAAATTACCGACCCGCTCATCGACAACCCTTTGAACCTCGGACAAAGATACGAACTCGATGTCCGCCATTTCATCAATTCCATACTGATCGGGGTTATAACCTACGACGCAAATCTGATAGCGATTTTCAGAAAGGAATGAAGTGAACAATATTGTCGTCGTAAGCGGAAAACCGGAATTATCAATACTCAGGAAAGAGCTTCGGTTTTGTACGGTTCTTACCGCGAAGGATTATCTGAAGGACGAGCTTAACCTTCAGGGCAAAACCAGGGTATTCAATCTTTGCAACGATTATTCGTACTGCAAAAAAGGATATTACGTTTCCCTTCTTGCGGAGGCGCGCGGGCATCGTCCATTTCCGAGCGTGACTTCGATATCCGATTTTCACAGCCACGATTCGATAAGATTGATTTCCGAAAATATTTCCGATGCCTTGTCCAGGAGTCTGAAAGACCTCAAATCCGACGGATTCGAACTCAGCATATATTTCGGAAAGAATATCGCGCAGAAATACGATCAAATCGCAAAACAGATATTCAACCATCTTCAGACGCCGCTGATGAGGGTGTTTTGCCACAGGAAGGACGACGCATGGCATATCAAGGGAATAAAGCCGATATCGTTCAAGGACGTCCCGCAGTCGCACTATGAAAAACTGATTGGTTCAGTGAACGAGTTTTTCGGTTCGGGAGATCTGCCTCAACGAAAGAAAAGTCATATATCGAAGTACGATCTCGCTATACTATGCAATCGTGCCGAGGAAATACCTCCGTCGAACGAAGGCGCGATAAAAGCATTCGTCAGCGCGGCGAAAGAACTACGGATGAGCGCGGAGATCATAGGCCCGAAAGACATAGGTCACCTCAGCAGGTTCGACGCGCTTTTTATTCGCGAGACGACCAGCGTTTCCGATCATACCTTTGTATTCGCGAGAAAAGCCGAACTCGACGGCCTCGTCGTCATTGACGATCCGCTTTCGATATTAAGATGCTGCAACAAGATATTTCTTCACGACCTTCTGAAAAAGCAGAAACTATCCGTTCCGGAAACGACAATCATATACAAAGATACCGATCTCTCGACGTTCACAAGATTTCCGCTGGTAATCAAAAAACCCGACAGCGCTTTTTCAGCCGGAGTGAAAAAAGTGAACGCGCCGGAGGAGTTGTCGCGGCAGACCGCGGAATATTTCAAGAAATCGGACCTTCTTATAGTCCAGGAGTTCATGAAAACTGATTTCGACTGGCGGATCGGCATTCTCGATAATCGCCCGCTATACGCGTGCAAGTATTATATGGCGCGCGATCACTGGCAGATAATCAAACGTATGGACGGCAAGACCAGCGAAGGCAACGCCGACAGTGTTCCGATAAATATGGTTCCTCCGAAGGCGCTGCAACTCGCCATCGAGGTATGCAAAAAAATCGGGAACGGATTATATGGCGTAGACATCAAGGAAAAGAACGGTCAGTTTTTTATTATCGAAGTCAACGATAATCCGTCCATAGACAAAGGATGCGAGGATTCGGTTTCGGGAAAAGGTCTGTACCGCGAAATCATGGGAACATTTCTTCGAAGACTGGAGGCGAGGTGAGATCGAAGTATGGACTTATGGAAGTATTCGGCATAGAGTTGGAATATATGGTCGTCGACGCGGCTACGCTCTCGGTGAAGTCTATAGTCGACGAGCTGTTTGCAGGCGTCACGGGGAAGATTCAAAACGTCGTCGAACGGGAAAGGGTCGACTGGTCGAATGAACTTGTCGCACACGTTTGCGAATTCAAGAACAAACGTCCGGAGCCGGATATTAGCGATCTGGAGGAATCATTCCAGAGCGAAATCGATTTCGTAAACAAGAAGCTCGAAACGTTCGGTGCGATGCTAATGCCTACAGCGATGCATCCATTAATGAATCCGGATATCGAAACCAGACTCTGGCCTCATTCGCAGAACGAGATCTATAGATCATACGATCGCATCTTCGGATGCAAGGGACATGGCTGGTCCAATCTCCAGAGTCTGCACATAAATATATCTTTCTCGAATGACGATGAATTCAGGAAGCTGCATTCCGCGATAAGAATAATTCTTCCGCTCATACCCGCTCTGTCTTCGAGTTCGCCTATAGTCGAAGGCCGGTATACTGGATTAAAGAGCAGCAGGCTTTCATATTATCTCGAAAACCAGAGAAGGATACCTTCGATTATCGGCCACGCAATTCCGGAATATGTCGAAAGCGAGCAGGAATACGTCAGAAATATTCTCGAACCGATGTATAGGGATATTGCTCCATTAGATACCGCCGGAGTGCTACAGGAGGAATGGCTGAATTCCCGCGGCGCGATTCCGAAATTCGAACGCGGCTGCATCGAAATAAGACTCGCGGACGTTCAGGAATCCGTCGTCGTCGATTTATCCGTCGCATATTTCTGGACTACATTGATCAGAATGATCATCGAAGGCGGATTGATAGATATCGATGCGACAAAAAAAATAGATGAGGCGGATCTTCAAAAAATACTCGCCGCGAACGTGAGGTCGGGGGAATTCGCCGAGGTGACGGACCTTTCATTCCTTGCATTGTTTCAATTCCGGTCAAGGATGACGTCGCGGGAATTATTGTCGCATCTTTGTTCGAAAGCGATCGAACACTCCTCAAATAATCTCTCGCTCGGATACGTGGCGCGAATCGTCGAGAAAGGAACGCTTTCAACGAGGATCGAAAATGCCGTCGGGCCGAATCCCGAGAAGGAAAGGATTGTGGAGGTGTACCGGGAACTTTGCCGATGTCTTTCGGAGGGAGAGTTCTTCGACCCGTGAAGAATGTCTCCTGTGGACGCGCGTTCCTTTCGCGGAGTACAAAGATCAACAAAGGGCAAAGGTGTTGATTCTTTGCGGATTCCGGGTAGCATTGACGTCCTCAAATCTACCGGGATAATAAAACGAGGGGGATACAATGTTCAGCTTTCTGTTACAGGCCGCGACTGAGGCGGCGGGAGAAGAATCCGGCTCCGGAGCGGCGGGAAACACCGTCTCCGAGGCCGCGGACACGGCGCGGGAGGTCGGCACCGCCGTCGCGGAGCAGGCAGTGGTCACGGCTGAAAAGGCTTCTGCGCTGATGCACGCCGCGGCTACGGATATACGCGATATAATGTCGTTCTACCCGGAAGTAACGATCTGGGTGTTTCTCGCAATCGGCGTGATTTACGTGCTCGCCGGATACCGCTGGTTCGGTATGCTTCTTTCCGCCACGGGAATCATTATCGGCGGCTTCGGCGGAATGACGCTTTGCAACTTCATCAACGCGATGATGGCGGCTGGAGGGGAACTGGCGACTGATCTTGTGGATACCGCGACCGGCGTATCGACGACTACCGCTGCCGACGAACCGACGATCCATCCGATAATCGGGGTGATCGTGGGCGCGGTGGTGCTCGGGATTCTCAGCCAGGCGCTTTTCAAATTGACGCTTTTCCTTCTTGGCAGCTTCTCTGGTTTCTGGATCGGGTACTACACGATCTTTGCGATTGTCGGGCCTGAGGATCAATACACTTGGCTCTACATAGGCGGCGTCGCTCTTGTCGGAGGAATCGTCGCGCTGTTTATGGAAAGGCCGATTTTGATTCTCAGCACGAGTCTGACCGGCAGCTTCATGCTCGTTCTCGCGGGACTTATGGCGATCGTGATTGTCGAGGGCGAGAATTCGGCGACGGTGGACAAGCTGGTGTTCAACCCGAATTCCACGGTAAAAACGGGGGAACAGGGCTATGTCCTTCTGATAGTTTTTGTCCTGATCGCGCTTGCGGGAATTTTCTTACAGTGGAAAAAAACGGGCAAGGAAATGAAGTTCAAGCCCAAAAAGTACGAACAAAGGTAAGAGAGAATACAATTACCGTTTGTTTGCTGTACCATCTTTCTGCGCATCTTTCTGAAAAAAGGGGAGGCGGATGAACGAACAGGGAAGGAAAAAGCAGATCGACAGCGGGAAGGGTTTCATGGGCCGGACCTGTCTGTACTGTCGCGCGGCGCTCGGGTTTTCCTCGAAGTGTTCGACGTGCGGATCGAGCAATGCATTTTACTTCTTTCGTCTTCCGGGCGGAAAGTACAAACCCGGCGCGGTGTTTTTCGGCTACCTTTTGTTCTTCACGGTACTGGTTGGCGGGAGTATGTACTTCGCGGTTCTCGCGGACATCTCTTCTCCGAGCCACGGCATAGACCCGCGGGCCGAGCTTCGAAATCAGATCAACCGCGAAGTGTTCGGCGAAGGTCAGGATGAATTCGGCGCGAGAATGTCGTCGCTCTACGGCAGAGCCGCGGGGCGTGCGCAGCAGGCGATCGGGACGGCGTCTCAAGAAGGGATCACGAACGAGCAGGTTGCGCGGATGGCGGAGGATTTCGCGCGGAGGTACGGATCGGAGGACGAATTCATGCGGGATTTCGCACTCAGGATGTCGAGGTTGCTTTCCGATCCTTCGGCTTCCGACAACACCGGACGAACGATGCTCTACGTTGCGGGAAGGCTCGCGGAGAGCACCGCGACGGACAGACGCCGGGCGGTGTCGGACGTTCTGAAGGAAATGAATTTTCCGGAAAACAGACTCGCCGAGGCGCTCGACATTCTGGATCGTCCGGACATCATCGAGCGTATCGAGCAGGAGCTTCCGCCCGCGCCGGCATCTGAGTAGCGCATTCATCCGGCTTTTCGAAGAAAGATCGCGAACACCGTGCGCCCGGGTTCCGAGCTTTCGAGAGTCAGCGCGCCGCCGTAGCTTTCGACGATCCTTCTCGAAGTCGAAAGCCCGAGGCCGGTTCCCACGCCTGGCGGCTTGGTGGTGAAAAACGGTTCGAAAATTCTCGCGCTGACTTCGTGAGGAATTCCGGGTCCGGAATCCTCGACGAGCACGTCGATTCCACGGACTTCGCCTTGCTTCGCTGGCGCGCTATCCCGCACGACGATCCTGATTTCGATTCCCGACGTCTTCGACTGGACGGAGTTCATAAGCAGATTCAGGAACACCTGCCGAAGGTGGAGCTCGTCCCACTCGATTTCGTCGTCGTCGGTTTCGCGGAGGACTTCGAGGTTTGCGTCTGCGCGATCGAACATTGGTTGCAGCAGCGCAAGGACGTCGTCGATCACGTCGCGAATCCGGAACCTCGTGATCTCGGGTTTCGACGAGCCGGCCATATCGAGGAGGCCGCGGATGGTTCGCCGGCAGCTTTCGGTGTTCCTTCTGATGACGCTCGCGTGCTCCTCGAGTTCTGTTCCGCGGAGTTTGCCTTCGAGCATCTGCCCGAACATCGCGATGGCGCTCAGCGGGTTGTTCAGTTCGTGCGCGACAACCGCGGAAATCTCGCCGACGACCGCTTTGCGCTCGTGATCCGCCTGGCGCTCCTGCTGCGCGATGCGGTCCGTGATGTCGCGGCTGACGAGGATTCTGCCCGCGGAATCGCCGCTCTCGGTCGGGATCGTGCTTGCGAAGATTTCGTAGGTGCGTCCTCCGATGTCGACCTCGCAGCTTTTGGAAGGTCTATGGAGGTCCGCGAGACACGCGAGGCAGGAAGGCGCCTCCGGGACTTCCCGCGCGCAGTCGTGCTGGGTGATCGCGTCCTTTTTCGAGCGCATAAGCGACGCGACGGGTTCCGCCGCCGCGTTCGAAAGCGCGACCTCGCCCTCATTCGTAATGAACATCAGGCCGTCCTGCATCGAGCGGATCACCGCGCCTAGTCGATCGCGTTCGAACCGGATGTCCGCCTCCTTGCGCCTCAGCGTCTCCGCGGTTTCCTCGAGGGTTTTCGTGCGCTCCTCGACCGCCTGGGCCATCGTGTTGAACGCCTGCGAGACCTCGCCTATCTCGTCGGTGGAGTCGGTGTTGACGCGCACCTTGAACTGCCCGTCCGCGACCATCTTCGCCGCGTCGCGAAGGTCCGACAGCGGGCCGATCAGAAATTTCACCGGGAAGAACAAAAGCACGATAGTCATCAGAAGAATGTAGCCGCCGAAAAAAAGGAACTGGTTCAGAAGCTCCGTGATAGGCGCCATCGCCTTCCGCAGGTTGACGACTTTCGTTAGCGTGAATCCGTAGCTTCCGACCGCGGCGTCGTGGGTGAGCGAGTCGCCTTCGGCGCCATGGACGGACCCCTGCGTGGACGTCATGCCTTTCGCTTCGCCTGGCGTTCTAGAAATTTCGATGCTCGTTCCAGCGGAATCCTCGATCCACACGCGCTCCTCGATTCCTGCGATTCCGTTCATCGCGCCGCTTAGCCTCAGGAAGAACTCCGTGGCGTTTATCAGAATCTGAAGCGTACCGATTCTGCGATCGCCCACGATGCTTTTTATCGGAGTCGAGACGATGAACGTCGGATACGGATGTGTCTCCGTCGGGCCGTTGAAAGGTCCGAAGGCGAGCGCGTCCGACGGGATCGAACGTGCGCCGGGAAGTTCGTCCGCGACGACTGTGATGACGCCAATTCCTTCCGTGTCGAGAAGTTCCGCGTCGACGAACTCCGGCACGATCGCGAGCTTGTTCTCTACGAAGTGTCTGCGAAGCTCCGCGTACACGGTTTCGAAAGACTCGTCGTCCTCCGGGCTTTTATCGGCGCCGCGGGATTCCGCGCGGAGTTTCGTAAGCCTTTCGTGCTCCGTGCGGATGTAGCCGTCGGAGGCGAAGTCTTGCGCCCTCCTTCCGAGAAGCTCGAAGCAGCGTTCCGCGATAATCGCGTCCGTTTTCAAGCTGTCTCTCAGTCGGCCGTCGATCTGCTCTTCGAGCGCTTCCTTCGCGGTGTTCGAAATGACGATCCCCCCTACGCCGAAGGTTGCTATGCAGAGCAGTCCGAACGCAAGCGGCAGCTTGTACTTGATCGGGATGAAGTAAAGCGGGTCCTTGAGCTTGCCTAGGCCGAGATCGATTCGCATGATTCAATTCTATTGTGCGAATTGCCTGGACGCACGATTTTTTCCGGGGAGCAAGGAATCGTAAAACAATTACTTGCTCAGGCCGACCGACTTTTTTTGCCTCCCGCGAAAAAAAATAAAAATCTGCGCTGCAAGGTGTCTCACCAAGTATTCATGCATGAAGAAGAGACAAGGATTGGAGGTTCGAAATCGCGCATAAGCAGGTAAGTCCGGATGGCGTTACACGAATGTCGGCGATGCTTTTGCGGGTAACGATTTCGAACCACCCGGAAGTGGAACGGAGCCGTCGAGTCTCTCCGGCTCGGTGAAGTTTCCGGGTCCACCGAGGGCGCCCTCGATCCTTTCCTGCTCCGGCGGGAAGGATACATTATATTCGTGCCGTCTACGAATTTAATGTAATATAAATACGCTACTAAATAATCATACGAAAAATTCGTAGACGGTACGAATATAATGTCGCATTGCTGTGTGGGCGTGGCATACGCATCTTGCGCGCGGGTTTCACCGTTCACGGATGAGACGTCCGCCAGGATTCACCTCTATGAACTGTCAGGGCGTCGGCGACTCCGGCGGTTCGAACGAATCGTCCACGAACGCCGGCGGCTCGAGGATTCCGCTCTCGAAATATGCTTCCACCGCATTCGCAAGCTTTCGCGTATCATCGTACTCGGGAGCAGGGAACCACGCCGCAGCCTTGAAATGCCGGAACCAGGTTAGCTGCTTCTTCGCGAACTGCCTGGTGCGAGTTTTGATCAGCGCCGTTGCGTCTTCGAGCGAAATCGCGCCGCGAATGTGCTCGAACATCTCGCGGTAGCCGATCGCGGCTTTCGCGCTCTCCGAGATGTTCGCGTACTTATCGAGAAGGCGCGCGCATTCGAATTCGAGTCCCGCGCGAAGCATATCGTCGACCCTCTGCTCGATTCTCCGGTAAAGCTCTTCCCGCGGGTACCTGATCCCCGCGAACACCGCCTCGAAATCGTCCCTCGAAGTTCCCCATTGCCGTTGAAGCTCGCTGATCGGCTTTCCGGTGAGGCTGTAAACTTCGAGCGCGCGTTCGAGGCGTTTGTAATTGTTTCGCGCGGTCTTCCGGAACGTGGCTGGGTCCACGCGGGCGAGTTCGTCCATCAGCGAATCGACGCCTTCCCGTTCGAAGCGTTCCCGAAGGGATTTCCGGAACTCCTCGCTTCGCGGAGGGCCTTCGAAAAAACCCTCCGCGAGGCTTTTCAGGTACAGCGCGGTCCCGCCGACGAAGACGCTGCGCTTTCCCTCGCTCAGATTCTCGAAGAACGCCTTTTCCGCGAGCGCGACGTGTTTCGACATGTCCCACGGCTCTTCCGGACTGACGACGTCGATCAGACGGTATCTTACTCCGGATTCCGCTACCGAGACGTCCCCGCCCCTCGATACGATCCGCGGCTTGGCGCTGCCGACGTTCATATCGCGGTAGACTGCGACGGAATCGAGCGAGATCAGCTCCGCCCCGGTTTCGAGAGCGATGATCTCCGCGACCGCGCTTTTCCCGGACGCGGTCGGACCGACGATGAAAAGCGCTCGCGGACGCTCTTTCGGCATTTCAAAAACTCTTTCCTCGGCTGCCGCCCGCGCGGGCCTTCACGGCTTTCAGATGCGCGGCCATCCGTTTTGCCCTCGCGGCGAGCTGTTTGCGAAAACTAGCGGTCGTCCGGAGGAAGTCGTCCATCTGCCTTTCCTGATATGAATCCGCGATCTCCCGGATCGTCTTTCCCAAAACCGGATGCACCCAGTTGGGCGCGATTTCCTTCAGCGGCTCGAGAACGAATTCCCGCTCCGCCAATCTCGGGTGCGGCACCTGAAGTCCGATTTCGCGGATGATTTTGTTGTCGTACAGAAGAATGTCGAGGTCTATCGTCCTCGGACCGTTTTTGACGACCCGTTCGCGCCTTAGCGCCTTTTCGATCGAGAGTAGCGAGCGCATCAAATCCTGCGGCGAAATCGCGGTTTCGATCACCATCGCGCCGTTCAGGAACCAGCCCTGCTTCGGGCCGCCCACCGGCTCGGTTTCCATTATCGAACTCCGGCTGACGATGGTCGTCGCGGGGAGGTTTCCGACCATCGAGATTGCGCCCTGAATGTATTCGAGGCGGTTTCCGAGGTTCGATCCAAGTCCGATTGCTGCGAAAGACATATACGTTCCGGTTGAGCTCAAGACGTCGGCATTCGTTTTAACTTCAAACCCGATGATAACGTAAGCGTTAGGAGGCTAAAATAAATAAATTATACATCTCCCATCACATCTTCACGCCATCTTCGCTTCGCGCTTGATCGCGAAATCCTCACCGGAACTACGGCTACGCTTCCGGTTTCGCTCTCTCGCACAAAACGAATCTGACATAAATCTGAGCGGGATTTTGTATGATTTATTTATTTTAGCCTCCTTATTTGAGGAAAAGGACGAATCAGGGAAAGAAAAGTGTCGATCGAAGCCTGCGCCAGCGGGCGCCGGAAAGATTTGACTTTCACGAAATAAAAAGCGATAACCTTTGCGGACTGTCGTCCGCGCGGGCCGGGGCAAAGCTACGAAGACGATGACAAATATCGCGATACTCGGAAACATTCTGAAAGTCGTGACGACGACCGAGGAAGAGTTCGTGGACTGTTTCGAGGAGCACTTTTACGGCCTTCTGAAGCAGAACCATGAAGAAGTCATAATCGATCTTCACGACGCGCGCAACCTTGGCGACGACGCGTTTCGTCTGATCGCGCTTGCGTTCATCTCCTCGAACAAGGGCAAGAAGAAGGTCAAAGCGCGGGTTCCGTCACACATGCTGAAGGCGTTCAAGCAGGGCGGACTCCACAAGCAGATGGACGTCTACGTCCTGCGCGAAGAGAGCATCAAGGAAGCGAAGGAAACGTTTTCGAGCGGCAATCTTTCTAGCTTCGTCGATGAGGACGAATACGCGCCCAGGAAGAAGGCTGAGCCGGCGATGGAATCATCCGCGTCCGCGAAGCCCGCTCCTCTGCACGAGATCGAGTCCGCGATAATGATCTCGCCGCTTCCGGTGGAAATGAACCTGCCTGAGGCCACGGACAGCGATTTCGTTTCTTCCGACGACTCGTCGATAATGTCGCGGGACGAAGCCTTGAATCAGCGGCAGAAATTCGCGCAGAGGCAAAATCTCGCCCCTGCGAAGAACGCTCCGTTCGCTCCAGTGAAAGCCGCGGAAACCGTCGAACCGGAAGAGCTGGAACCGCTCGAGGCGGAGCCGGAACTTGTGCCTCCAGCGCCAGCGAAAGCCGAGGCGAAGGCCGCGGGTGGGAAGGTCTTCTTTTCCGAGGACGAGATCGAAGCCGAGGCGATTCATCTGGACGAGAAGCCCGCGAAACCCGTGAAACCGAAGCCGACGACGCCGAAGAACGAGCAGGGCATAACCGACATCATCCGCGCGGAAGCCGCGTTGTTCGGGGAGGACGACGAAGACGATGACGACGTCTCCGGCGCGGACTGGACTCCGGAAGGCGAAAAAAAGAAGAAGAAAAAGAAGAAGAAGCGCGGGCAGGAGGTTTTCGATATTCCGGAGGAACCGCCGCAGGAAGACGACGACGATCAGGACGACGCCAACTTCGGCGCGCCAAGGGGATTTTTCGGCGCATTCGGGATCGGGGAGGAGCCGTCCGAGGTTAAAGAGGAAAACGAGGAGCCGACGGCCGCGCCGGTCCAGCCCGCCAACTTCGCGGGAGCGCCGCTGAAGAAGTTCCCGAAACTTCAGGAAAAGGAAACCGGGAAGACCATCGCCATCCAGAAGAGCGAATTCGTAGTTGGTCGCAAAGAGCAGTGCGACTATATGATCAAAACTCCGTACGTATCGAAGCAGCACTTCAAGATATTCCTTCAGGGCGAAGATTGGTTCATCCTCGACTGCGGCAGCGCGAACGGAACCTTCGTGAACGACAAGCAGGTCGTCTCCGCGACGAGGCTTCATCCGGGCGCGGTGATCGCGGTTGCGAAAACGGTCGAGTATCCCGACGGCGTCCGCAGGTTCACCTTCGCGTGATCGTATCCGGGATCGAATTTCCGCGTATCACATCCCGTAAAGAATCGCCGGGATGTACGAGAGAACCTGAAGCATGACGAGCGCGATCGTCATCGCGACTCCGAGGAGTATCGCGACGGTGTACCCCGCCGCGGCTTTGCCGTAGCCGATGCCGTGAAGGTGCGCGAGTCCGACGATGAGCACCGCGCCGTGCCAGAAGAACATCGCGACCATTCCGACGCCCCAGCAGACGAGCAGAATCGGCGTGCAGAGAACGAGGAACGTCGCGGAGGAGTAACACGAGGCCTGGAACGTCGCGTGGAATCCTCCGGAGGTTCCGCCGACGAGTTTCAGCCCGAAGTGGACCATCATCGGGAATATGAATATCCCCGCGACGCTGAACACGGGCATCGTAACGAGGAACAGCGAAGGCGAAATCATCTGCGGATCGTAGAGCTTCGTCAGGAGCGTATACAAGTCGACGTCCGCGGCCTGCGCGAAAGGAGTCCCGAATCCCGCCTGCAGGAAGAAGTACACGAAAAGAAACGGCGCCGCCACGAAAAACGGCGCGATGAAACTGAACAGCAGATTGCAGATCAGCGCGAAGAGGAAAGGATCGTAGAGCTTCTCGGAAACCATGTGCGAGCGGAAAAAAGTCACCGGACTGAAGAGCACCGTCCATGAAGTCTTGAAGAACGCTCGGATCGAACCTCCGTTTTCGCGCTGCTCCCACGGGGTAAGAGTCAGCCCGGCGCCACGGAAGTCGAATGAACATTCAGGACAGGCAAGCAGACGCTTTCCGCCATAATCGTGCCCGCACATAAGGCATCTGTGCTCCACGAACGACGGAACGAGCGCGAAATTGTGGGACATCTCGTAATCGCACCGCGGACATATCGACGGAGTGTACCCGGCGAACTCGTAGCCGCACTTGTGGCAGAATCCCCACTTGCTTTCTAGCGCGTCCTGCTTCGCGAGAACTTCCGCGCTGGGCGGATCGAGCTTTCCGCTGAGGACGATGCTCACCTGCTCGCCGCTAGCGTCGTGAAGCGTGATCCTGCGATCGACCATCTTCGCCCTTCGCGGCATCGAGTCCCGCGGCTTGCGCCTTTTCTGGATGAATGGCTCGTCATCGTCATCTTCATGGTCGTCTTCGTCATCATCTTTGCCATAAAAACGATCGGGGATTTCGAGAGCGTCATCATCGCCTTCGACGAGCCTCGCTCTGCGCGACCCGGGCGATCGCTCCTCGGGAATCGAAATGCGGGAAAGCTCAGCGTCGGGCGCGTTTTCGACCTTCTGGTCGACAAGTTCGACAACCGAGGAATCGTCGTAACTCGGAATACTGAAATCGCTCGATATTCTGATGGTCGCGTCGCTCTCGGAATCCCAGTCCAGATACCGCCAGTCCTTCGCGACTTCTGCATCGATGGAATCGATCGCCTCGCGGCCCGCTTCGCGGGGCAGTTTCTTCCCGCACGCCCGGCAATAGCCTTCGGACGGAGGAGTCTTCCCGCCGCACTCGGCGCAGGTCTGAAGGTTTTCGCTTTTGTCCATCGAAGATCGCTCGAAGTCCGGGGATTCGTCAACCAAGGGTATCCACAAACCCTGGTTTCTTCAAGGCGCGAAATCTGAATTCGGATTACGGATTTCAGTTATCGATTGGAGTTTTGATTTTCGCCCTGGTCGCCGGCGGGACCACGAAGGCTAATAACAACACCGCGGCAATCCATATCGTGTCATACGAACTGCTATTTACCGGGTATTGTTCGATAAACCAATCAAGCGATGCTGAGCTGAAATAAGGTATCCTGAAATTGCTGACTTGACCGGTCTCGAATTGCTGATTTACAAATGTCACGAAGGTAAGATACTTCGCCAGTAAGAATGCGAAGACGCCGATTACGCAGGATATTCCCTTGAAGAGATAGCTTCGCGCTTTGCCCGCTCCGATTTTGACTCCTAGACCAACGAGTAGTCCCAGACCTATTGCGATTACTTCCCGTTCCTTTCCTGACCGCGCCGCTTCGAACGCCCACACCGCAGCGCCGAGGCATGAAAATACCATCCCGAGCAGGATGCTCAGAAATATCGATTTCAACGTCACGGCCTGCTCTCTGACGATCCTTTCGAACTTCCCCCGGCAATTCCCGCACACTTTCGTATTCACGTAATCGCTGGTTTTATCGTCGCCGAACCCCGAAACGACGGTCACGCAATCGATACAAAAATTCCCGTCACAAAAATAACAACTCCCAACAGCTTGAACTCTGAGGTGTACCGCGCACATTTTCATGCTTGAAGATTCCGGTTCTTGAGTTTCGCTTCCGGGGTGATCCATAGAAGTCCTTTCTCGGTTTGATCATAGCAGTTCCACCTTACCTTTCTACGACAGAATAGTAGTCAAAAAACTGTCTGCAATCTCCACTACCACGCGCGAAAGTTTCTGGTTCAGATTGCGCTTGATTGTGTTCTACGTACTTCTCTGTGGTTAAATAATCGTGTAGAGGAGTGAAAGTTTAAACTATCCCTACTCTACACGATTATTCTGTCTTTCATTGAACGGTTTGGGAATGCAACTGATATCCACTTACTCGACCCGTTCAAGTTCAAATTTCCATATTTGTCATCGGAAATCCCCGAAATCAAAGGGAAATCGGGTACTCGATCAACCAAATCAACTGATGTCGAGTGATCACTGTCCGAAATCCGTAAACTTATTTTGACACGACTCCTTACCTGAGTTTGTGATAAAGTAATTTCCGGGAACAATTTCGCAAGGGGGCGAACAGATGAAACTCAGCGCTGAAACCGGAACCCTGTCTCCTGAGCTTTCCGAGTGGGCGATAAGTATCGCGGACATTGCGAAAGACCTCGGACTAGACTTCTACCCAGTCGCGTTCGAGGTGCTGCCTTATTCGTATCTGAACGAGGTCGCGTCCTACGACGGCTTCGCGACGCGCTATCCTCACTGGCGCTTCGGGATGCAATACCAGCGCCTTTCGAAGACGTACAGCTACGGCCTTTCGAAGATATATGAGCTGGTCATAAACAACAACCCCTGCATCGCGTATCTGATGGAGGGAAACTCGGACGTCGCGCAGAAGCTCGTTATGGCGCACGTCTACGCCCACTGCGATTTCTTCAAGAACAATATGTGGTTCTCCCACACGACCCGCAAAGCCATCGATGCGCTCGCGAACCACGGCACGAGGATCCGCAGGTACATCGGGAAGTACGGTCTCGAAAAGGTCGAGCAGTTCATCGACGCGTGCCTTTCGATAGAGAACCTGATCGACATTTTCTCGGTGTTCGAAGCGCAGAAACGAAGGCCGACCGCGAAGGTTCTTCGGGACGAGGAGGTGGTAACGAGCGTGCCGCTGCTCGGAAGAGCGGAAGAGCTGAAGCCGTACATGCAGCAGTACATCAACCCGCCAGAATTCGTCGAGCGGCAGAAGAAGAAGCTCGAGGAGAAGATCAAAAGGCAAGCGATGTTCCCGGAGAAACCCGAGCGCGACGTCCTGCTGTTTCTGCTGGAGCACGCGCCTTTGCAGCCCTGGCAGCACGACATCCTCGCGATCATCCGCGATGAGGCGTACTACTTCATGCCACAGCGACTGACGAAGATCATGAACGAAGGCTGGGCCACCTACTGGCACTCGAAAATGATGACCGAGCACATTGCAGGCGCGAGCGAGATAATCGAATACGCGGACCTCTGCGCCGGAACGCTCGCAACTGGACGCGGACAACTGAATCCCTACAAACTCGGGGTCGAGCTGTACCGCGACGTCGAGGAGCGCTGGAACAAGGGACAGTTCGGAAAGCTCTACGACGAGTGCGACAATCGGGCGGAGAAAGCCGCGTGGGACAAAGGCCTCGGCCTCGGAAGAAAGAAGATCTTCGAGGTCCGGAAGCTCTACAACGACATTACCTTCATCGACGAATTCCTCACGCCGGAGTTCGCCGCGCGGCACAAGATGTTCACCTTCGAGTACAACCCGAACATGGGCGAGTATCAGATTGCGAGCCGGGAATTTGGCGACATCAAAAACCAGCTCCTTTTCGAGCTTACGAATTTCGGAAGTCCCATAATCGAGGTCTACAACGCGAACTACAAGAACCGCGGCGAGCTATACCTCATCCACGATCACCAGGGCGTCGACCTTCAGTTCGACTACGCCGCGGCGACTCTCGAGAACCTTTACAAAGTCTGGACCCGGCCAGTGCATGTGCAGAGTCTTGTGCTCGAAAGGCCGTTCCTGCTCAGCTACGACGGTTCGTCGCATAAGAAGGGCGAACTCACCGAGAGCGAATACGTCCAAATCAAGAAGGCGCGGAAGTGAGCGGCGAGTGGTGAGAAAAATGCAGAATGCGGAATGCGGAATGCGGAATAGTCGTCGGTAGTCTGTTCGTAGTGTGCTCGTGAGAGCATATTTTCCAGATAGTTGAGGATCGAAGTTAGTGTCCAGAGTCTTGCGCAAATTCATTCTGTCCTCGACCTGCTTTGACACCATTCCCCATGGGGAATGGTGTCAAAAATGAATCGATTTCTCAG